>NZ_RAWI01000629.1 GCF_003612125.1 Corallococcus praedator | reverse complement strand
CACCACGACGCCCCTGCCGCCGGGGCTGAGCCCATCACCGCCCCCGCCCCCGCCCACCATGCTGTAGGCCACGGTCAGGGGGCTGGTGGAGGAGTTCACCTGCTTCAGGTAGGAGGTGACGGCCTGGATGCAGACCTGCAACCGGACCGTGAAGTGCTGGGTCGTCCGCTGGCCGCTCGCGTCCTGGACCTCCAGCGTGATGTCCGTGTCCATGACGCCCGAATCGGCCGGGGCCGTCCAGGTGACGTCGCTGCGCGATGCGCTGGTGACCGGAGCGCCCAGGGTGCCTTGGCTCGCGCTCCACGTGAACGTCAGCGATTCCCCCTCCGGATCGGACGCGGTGGCGAACAGGTGCATCGTGTCTCCCGGCCGGACCTGCGCGGCGGACTGGAAGACCTGCCCGATCACCGGCGGCAGGGTCGGCAACTGGAGCAGCACCACGTTGAGTCCCATCGTGCCCGTCGTGCTGCCTCCGCGGCCATCCACCACCGCCACGGTCAGCCTGCACAGCCCGCCCACCGGAGCAGGCGAGGGGGCCGCCCAGGTGGACCGGGCCGTGGCGGTGTTGCTGAAGGCGCCGCCGCAGTCATCGCTCCAGGCGTAGGCGAGCGCGTCACCGTCCGCGTCCACCGCGCCCACGTCCAGCGTCACGGTGCCGCCGGGCCCCACCTGTCCGAACGGGGTGCCCGTCATCTGTGCCACCACGGGCCAGGTGTTGAACGAGACCGCGACGTTCGCGGCACCCACCGCCTCCAGCACCACGACGTTCAGGGTCACACCCGCCTGTCCGCCCCTGCCGTCGCTGACGACGACATTCAGCGCGTAGGTGCCCGGGGTCGCGGGAGCGGTCCAGGTGGGGCTCGCCACGAGCGCGTCGCCGAAGGCTCCACCGGTCGCCGTCCAGCTGTAGGCGAGGACATCCGCGTCCGCGTCCGTGGCGGTGAGGCTGAGCGCCACCGCCTGGTTCGAGCGCACCTGATAGGCGGACGCGGCGACGCCGGAGATCCGGGGCGCGCTGTTCTGGAACGCGGTGGGCGGCGTGCGCTGCTGGAGCTGCAGCAGCACCGCGGCCGTCTGCGCCGCTTCGATGGTGACCCCCGTCACCTGACCCTCGTAGATGACGGTGTTGCTCGCGTCGAAGGCCTGGGCGTTGAAGGTCCGGTCCGTCCCCACGGGGATGTTTCCAATCCCCCCGGTCCACCGGGTGCCGGTTTCCTCCAACGACGCGGTGAGCAGGGACATGCCCGGCCCGTGGATCGTCAGCTCCACGCGGGCCACGTCGGAGGCCTCCAGCTTCTGTCCCTGGAGGCTCACCTGGGCATTGCCCGTGGCATCCTCCTGCGCGCAGCCAACCAGCGCGGCGCAGAAGGACACCATCGCGCACAGCATCCACATCCGTCTCTTCCGGTGCATGAGGCTCTCAGTCTCTTGGGGGGGAACACAGTCCTGGGCCTGCGGCGACAGGGCGACCGAGTCCAGTGTTTGTGTCGACGCGAGACTGTACTGACAAGGAATGAAAGATCAACGCCGGACAGGAGAGACACCGTGGAGTCTGGGTTGACTCCGGGTCTGTCTTGTTTCAGTGATACAGGCCCGGGCGCGAGCGCCTATTGAGCGGAGGCGAGCAGGTTGAGCATGGAGCCCATGAAGAGGTAGCCGGAGCCTCCGTGCAGTGGCGGCGGGGCGTTGTTCCGCATCCACGCGACGAGCTGCTCCGGAGTACCGCCAGGGTTGGCCGTGCGCGCCTGCTGGTAGAGACCCATGAGGAGGTTGAAGCCCGTCACCTCGACGGTGGAGTTCGTCCCGGGAGGCACCACCAGATCCAGGACGCGGCCGACCTCCTCCGGGCTCAGCTCCAGCCCCTGGGCAAGGAGCGCCAGGCGGGTGGTGTCCGTGAAGCGCGGGATGATTTCGTTCATCCGCTGATAGTCGATCCCCAGGCTGGCCAGCTCTCGCACCTGGGTGCCGTAGTTGAACCCGAGGTTGACTCGCATCTGCGCGTCGGGGATTCCCAGTTGGGTCGCGCGCTCGATGCTTGCCTTGGCCGCCTCCTCACGGTGGATGCCCTTCTCCCAGGCCTTGCCGAGTTCCGTGAGGACGAAGGTGGTGGCGGCCACGCCGATTCCCAAGGGACCGCCGACGAGCCCGAACACGGAGGCCGTGGAGACGATGCCGCCGACAGCCTGCGCCCCGACCTGGAGGTAGGTGCCATTGTTCCTGTCCGCCTGACTGAGGAGGTTCAGCACCCGGAGCCCCGAGGTCGCCGCGCCCAGGATGGTGCCGAGCTTGCCCAACAGCATCGGTGCCCCGCCAAGTTCCGACTGGAAGCCAATCCGCGTGACAACGCTCCCCACCCCCTTGAGCGCCATGCTGACGGCCGACGCCGTCATGCCGGCGTTCCCCAACGGTTGGATGAGCAGGTTGAGGGCGGCCGGATCCTGGAGGAGCTCCGGACTCTGGATCATCGCCATGGACAGCGCCGCGGAGACCAGCGCGGTGGCTCCCGGCGTGCCGAGCTTGCCCGCCTCCGCCGCCAGGTTCTTGAGGGCCCCCACGTTTCCGGAGGCCACACTCGCCAGGGCGCCCAGCATCACCTTGGGGTCGGCTCCGAGGATGCGCTCCTGGACGCCCTCGGGCATCTGCTGGATGAGCGCCGTCACCCCCGCGATGGCGTTGTCGGAGGACTGGCCGGAGGCCAGGGCGCTCGTCAGGGTGGCGTTGATGGCGGGGCCGTAGACGTCCTGCTCCAGATACTGACCCGCGGGGTCACCGAGCTGTTGCAGCAGCTGGTTCTCGGACGCGTTCAGGTAGGCCACCGCCGTCGCCGCGCGCGGCGAGTCGGCCACCAGCATCAGGGCCTGCTGCACGGGCACGGCATGCAGCCCGAGCATGTACGGCGAGATGCCCTGGACGTCCTTGAGATAGGCCTCGATGTTGGCGCCTTCGGCCTCCAGGTGGTCGGCCAGTTCACCCACGGCGGCATCCCGGGCCGTGTAGGCCGCCGCGTGCTCGGTGCGGAAGGACTGGATGAAGGCATTGCGCTCCTCGGGTGTCAGGAGGGGGCCGATGATGGCCAGCTCCTCCGCGAGCTTCTGCTCCACGGCATCCAGGCGGGCCTCGGCCGCCTGGGCATTCTTCACGCGCGTCTCCAGCACGGCGTACGCCCCGGCCCCCGTGAGAGTGCGGGCCTCGGAGGCTTGCTGCACGCCGCCCGCCGTTCCATCGAGGAACATCGGCTTCATCGTGTTGCCGGAGCCACCCGCGCGCACGGGCGCTTGCTGGAGCCCCGTGGCCGGCGTGCCCCCGTTCTGCGAGGACCACTGGCGCAGCGCGGCCTCGCGACGGTGGGGGGGCTCGAAGAGGCTCTGCTGCCGCGTGGGCGTGCGCAACGGCTGCGGGGGGG
>NZ_RAWI01000628.1 GCF_003612125.1 Corallococcus praedator | reverse complement strand
GCCCATGCCTGATGTCTCCCCGCCCGGAAAAACCCGACGCCGTACGTCCCTGCCTGCTCCCCCGTGCAACCCTGGTGCCCAGGGCAGGGACGTGCACTGACGGACATTGGGAAGGGGCTGGCGGCCTGGATGCCATGTGACAGGGCCGTGACGAGACCCAGGATGGGAAGGTTTTTTCCCTCTCCGGGTCACGCGGGCCTGTAAGGCCGGGCTGTAAGAAGGGCGGTGTTACCGATCAGCGGGCGGATCCACCGGAGCTTCGGTGGAAGGTTCCGCGGGCGACCCGGCGGGGGGTTCCACGGGGACTTCCACGGGTACTTCGCGCTGCGTCAGGGCGCGCAGCACCCCCACGAGCACCAGGATCCCGACGAGTCCCAGGAGGGTGCGCCAGACGATGAGCGGCACGCCGGGTTCGCTCACGGTGAACTTCGCGTGGAGCGCCTTGGGCCGGGAGGTGAGGAAGCGGACGTCCACGTCCCAGGCGCCGGTCTCCGGGGGGACGAACTCCGTGCTCCACCCCACCGCGTCCCTCTTCAGGGCGCGCGTCACCTGACCGGGCACGCCCTCCTGGGAGAACGCGACGGTGACGCCTCCCTCGAAGGGGGGCCCCTGGATGTTGCCCACCGACAGCGTCAGGCGCAGGGGCTCGCCGGGGTGGGGTTCGGCGGGGGTGATGACGCCCTGGAGCGTGTCCTCGGCGTCCTGCCAGGTCAGCGCAAGGACTTCGTTGCGACGCTCGACCTTGATCTGATCCGCAGCGGGGGCCGCGACGGCATGCAGGGTCAGCAGGCAGGTCGCGACGACCCACCCCAGGAAGGTGGACCTGCGGCTTTGCCTCGACGGCCGCTGTCCCCTAAGATGCGCTGCCCTGTCACCTTCCACTGAGCCCGCTCCCCCCGGGGAGTGCCCGGGATGAACCCTCAAGCCTTCGGGAAATACCAGCTCCTCAAGAAGCTCGCCACGGGCGGCATGGCCGAGGTCTGGCTTGCGCGTCAGTCCGGAATCGAGGGCTTCCAGAAGGACGTTGTCGTCAAGCGCATCCTCCCGCACCTGGCGGAGGACCGCGAGTTCGTGGAGATGTTCCGCAACGAGGCGCTGATCGCCGCGCGCTTCAACCACCCGAACATCGCGCAGGTGTACGAGTTCGGCGAGGCCAACGGGACCTACTACATCGCCATGGAGTTCATCCACGGCGAGGACCTGGGCCGGGTCATGCGCAAGGCCAGCGGGATGAACCAGTGGATCGCCCGGCCGCTGGCGGTGCGCATCGTCGCCTCCGCGTGCGAGGGCCTCTACTACGCGCACAGCCGCACGGATGACGCGGGCCGCCCGCTCAACGTGGTGCACCGGGACATCTCCCCGCAGAACATCCTGATCAGCTTTGATGGTTCGGTGAAGCTGGTGGACTTCGGCATCGCGAAGGCCGCGGATCAGGCCTCCATGACGAAGTCCGGCGCCATCAAGGGCAAGTTCGCGTACATGGCGCCCGAGCAGGCCGCCGGCAAGCACCTGGACGCCCGCGCGGACATCTTCGCCATCGGCCTGGTGCTGTACGAGATGCTCACCGGGCACCGGCCGCTCAAGAAGGACTCGGAGCTGGCCACGCTGCAGGCCGCCATGGAGTGCGCCATCCCCGCGCCGTCCGAGGTGGCCGACGTGCCCCGGGACATGGACCACGTGGTGATGCGCGCCCTGGCGAAGAGCGCGGATGACCGCTACGACACCGCGCGGGAGCTGCAGTCCGCCCTGGAGGAGCTGCTCGTCAACGAGCGCTGGGTGGTGGGCTCGGTGCAGATCTCCGAGCTGATGAAGACGCTCTTCTCGGACCGGCTGGCGGAGGAGCTGAAGCAGGGCCAGTTCGTCCCGGTGGGCGAGGACTCCAGCACGTCGCCGCCCCGGCCGCCCGCGGAGATGAGCTGGGAGGCCCCGCCGGGTGAGTCGTCCTCGCAGCGCGAGCGCGCGCGTGGCAACACCCGCACGGGCGCCGCGCCCCGCCGCGCGACGGGCATGGCGCCGGCCGTCATCCCGGAGGATCCGAACGAGTACGACGCGCCGTCGCTCACGGGCGTGGAGTCGCAGCCGCGCCGCCGCTCCAGCGTGTCGGAGCCGGTGGCCCGCCGCAACACGTCCTCCAGCAACCCGGGCGTCACGCAGGTGGCGCGCACCAACTCGCGCTCGGACCTGCGCAGCCAGCCGATGGAGGACGTGCCCACGCCTCCGCCGCCCCGGCGCACGATGTCGCGCGTGGTGCCGGTGTCGGAGCCTCCGCCCTCGCGTTCCCGCTCCGGCGTGCAGCGCATGGACGTGGAGGAGGACGACGAGCGCACCCGCCTGCCTCCGCCGGAGGATGATCCGGACACGGTGCCGGCGCCCGTGGTGCGCCGCCGCACCAGCACCAGCCAGCAGGCCGCCATCGAGGCGCCGCGCCGCCGCACCTCCAGCCGCGTGGATGCCCCGCGCCCACGCCCCGTGCCGGTGGACGACGAGGACTCCGCCCCGCGGCGTCCTTCGAGGAACAACGCCCCGGCGGTGCGGGATGAGCCGGCGCGTCCCCGGGGGCAGGCCGTGCGCACGGTGGCCACGGTGGGCTTCATCGTGGGCCTGCTCGCGGTGCTGGTCCTCTTCCGGGAGCCCATCCTCGCGGCGGCGACCTCCAAGGCCGTGGATGCGCAGGGCGTGTGGCTCACGGTGAACACCAACCAGCCGGTGAAGGTGTCGGTGCGGCACACGCCGCGCTGTGGCAGCGCGGAGCCGGTGACGGCGCTGGGCACCGCGCCGCTCACGCGCGCGCAGGGCGCCCACCTGCAGGACACGCTCATCCTGGAGAACGAGGCCCAGGGCATCTACCTGGAGGACTCGGAGGAGCTGGCGTTCGGTCAGCCCGGCGAGCTGAAGACCTTCGAGCGCACCTTCAAGGAAGGCACGCTCCGGCTGAAGATCACGCCCAGGACGATGACCGGCCTGACCGTGTACCGGAACAACCAGTCGCTGGGCAGCGCCTCCACCACGCTGAAGCTGATGGAAGGCGAGCAGCGTCTGGAGCTGCGCGGCGCCAAGCTGAAGGAACCCGTCTCCTTCGAGGCCAAGATCAAGCCCGGCGAGACGACGGACCTGCCGCTGGACCTGGAGTCCTCGCTCTAAACCCCCGCTAGTAGCGGGGCAGGGACGGGTCCACGGTGCGCGAGTACAGGTCGATGCCGCCCTTGAGCGACACGGCCTCCAGCCCCAGGTCACGCAGGTACGCGGCGCCGTCCAGGCTCCGCACCCCGTGGTGGCAGTAGACGACGACGGGGCGGCCCCGGAAGGCCTGGAGGGCCTCGGCGTGCTCCTCCAGCTCCGGCAGGGGCATCAGCACGGAGTCCGGCAGGGCCACCCACTCGTGCTCGTGGACGAAGCGCACATCCACCAGGAC
>NZ_RAWI01000627.1 GCF_003612125.1 Corallococcus praedator | reverse complement strand
CCCGGCCTCCGCCTTCGAGGACGTCGTGGACGTGCAGGCGGACGCGGCGAGCCACAGCCCCACCGCCCCCGCCACGTATCGCGCCCCGCGTCCCATCCGCCGTCAGTAGCAGTTGGGCGCGAACAGCTCGTCGTCCGTGGCGGACACGAACTGGTCATCGCACCAGCCGCTCGCCAGCACGTGCCCGTTGCGCACGCAGCCGTCGTGGTTCGTCGCGTCCAGCGTGTACTGCGTGTCACCACCGCAGCCCCCGCCGCAGCGGCCGAAGCAGTTGCCCATCACCTTGGGGCGCGACCAGTGGTCCGGCTCACCGCACACCCAGGTGCTGCCGTTCATGTAGTACTCGTCGCCGTTGCACGACGTGTGGTCGCCCAGCTGGGCGATCTGCTGGTTCTTCGCGTTGTCGAAGCCGCCCTTGTCGCAGTCGTGCTTCGCGTACGAGTACCAGTTGTACGTGCCGCCACAGCTGCCCACGTTCTTGCCCGCGCACTTCGCGTAGCTGCACAGCATCGTGTAGCCGCGGCCCTGCTCGCCCATCACCGTGCGCTTCAGCGCGACGCTCGTGGGGTGCTGCGCCCACAGGCCCACCGCGCGCCGCAGGTACATGGCCTCCGGCGTCGCCGCGTCGCCCGCGGGCAGGCCCTGGTTGAGCGCCTGGTAGAAGGCCGCCAGCACTTCGCGGTCCGCGTCCACCACCTGCGTGTCCTGCGCGTTCTCTTCCGCGAAGCCATCCAGCGAGGACACGCCGGACGCGGGGTCCATCAGGCCGGTGAGCGTCAACCCGTGCGTGCGCACCTCCAGCCGGTACACCCCGGGCTCCACCTCCCGGGAGGAGAAGGACACGTCTTGCCCCCCTCGCGTCCAAGCCCCCTGGGTCAACCCCACCTCCGAGCTGACCGTCAGTCCATCGGGAGAAGCGGGGGAGGCAGGCGGGACGTCCGTCCCCGCGCCACCACAGCCCCACAACAGCAACGCCGCGACCGCACCCAGTGCCTTGCGCATCTGTCTGTCACCCTCCGGCCAGGAGACCTGCATGGACCACGAAGCAGCCGCTGGAGTACCGGGCGGCCGGGCGCCGCTCAAGGCGAGGTGCGTCACGGTGGGCAGGCAGGCTCCAGGAGCGCCCTTCGGGGCAGGCCGGCCGTTCACAGCGGACAGGCGCGAAGGGGTGGGGATGTGGCATGACGGGCCGGCGTTTCGCGTCGTTCCTTTTGGAGGAAGTCCCTTTGAAAATCCCCGCGCTCACCGTCATGGCGGCGCTCGCCGCGACGGGTTGCTCCAACGGCAGCATCACGAACAACCGCGAGGCCCAGGCCCGCATCGCGGCCAATGCGTCCAAGCCCCAGCTGGCGCCCTTCAAGGGCTCCGAGCCGCTGGCGGGCACGCCGGACACCTTCAAGGCCCTGTGCAAGGCGGACCTGGAGCGGGCCCAGGCGCAGGTGGTGGCGCTGAAGAAGCTGGACGCGAAGTCGAACGGCCAGGCGGTGCTCAAGGCCTATGACGAGGCGCAGACGGCGCTCATCAACGCGGCCAACCGCACCAGCCTCACCCACGAGGTGCACCCGGACGCCGCCATGCGCGACGCGGCCCGCGAGTGCGAGCAGCAGGTGGACGCGGCCAACGTGGCGCTGGCCCAGGACCGGAGCGTCTACGACGCGCTGTCGCTGGTGGACCTGTCCAAGACGGACGCGCCCACGCGCCACTGGATGGACCGCTCGCTGCTGGAGTTCCGCCGCGCCGGCGTGGACCGCGACGAGCCCACGCGCCAGAAGGTGAAGGCGCTCAACGAGGAGATCCTCAAGCTGGGCCAGCAGTTCAGCCAGAACATCGCGGAGGACATCCGCAAGGTGGCCTTCACGCCCAAGGAGCTGGACGGCCTGCCGGAGGACTACAAGAAGGCGCACGCGCCGGGCGCGGACGGCAAGGTCATCATCACCAGCAACTACCCGGACTACTTCCCGTTCATGACGTACGCGAAGAACGCCAAGGCGCGCGAGAAGCTGTGGCGCGCCTACCGGCAGCGCGCGTTCCCCAACAACCAGGCGGTGCTCGCCCAGCTCATCGAGAAGCGCAACGAGCTGGCGACGCTCCTGGGGTACGCGAACTGGGCGGCCTTCACCACCGAGACGCGGATGACGCGCACGCAGCAGGCGGCCGCGGACTTCATCGACCAGCTGGCGCAGTCCACGGAGGCCCGCGCGAAGAAGGAGATGGCGGACCTGCTGGCGCGCAAGAAGAAGGACGTGAAGGGCGCCACGGTGGTGGAGCCGTGGGACCACGACTACTACGAGGACCGGGTGCGCGCGGAGCGCTTCGGCTACGACTCGCAGACGGTGCGGCCCTACCTGGAGTACGCGCGGGTGAAGGACGGCGTGATGGCCATCACCTCCAGCCTGTGGGGGGTGACGTTCCAGACGGTGAAGGACGTGAAGACGTGGCACTCCGACGTGGAGGCCTACGACGTGCTGGAGGGCGGAAAGCCCCTGGGCCGCATCTTCCTGGACATGCACCCGCGCAACGACAAGTACAAGCACGCGGCGCAGTTCGACCTCATCACCGGTGAAGCCGACAAGCGGCTGCCGGAGGGCGTGCTGGTGTGCAACTTCCCGCGCCCCGGCGACCTGATGACGCACGACGAGGTGGAGACGTTCTTCCACGAGTTCGGCCACCTGATGCACACCGTCTTCTCCGGCCACCAGAAGTGGACGCCCATCTCCGGCATCTCCACCGAGCGCGACTTCGTGGAGACGCCGTCCATGCTGCTGCAGCAGTGGGCGCAGCAGCCGGAGGTGCTCAAGAGCTTCGCCAAGCACCATGAGACGAACGAGCCCATCCCCGCGGAGCTGGTGGAGAAGCTGCGCGCGTCGAAGGAGTTCGGCCAGGGCCTGTGGGCGCGCCGGCAGTTGTTCCTGTCCGCCGTCAGCCTCCAGTACTACTCGCGCGCGCCGGGCTTCGACACGGCCGCGGTCCTCTCCGAGCTGCAGAAGAAGCTCAGCCCCTTCCGCCACGAGTTCCGCGACGGCACCCACTTCGAGCTCGCCTTCGGGCACCTGGATGGGTACTCGGCCGCGTACTACACGTACCTGTGGTCGTTCGTCATCGCGAAGGACCTGGAGTCGAAGTTCCAGGAGACGGGCTACCTGGACCGGGACCTGGCGATGAAGTACCGCCACACCGTGCTGGACCCCGGCGGCTCCAAGCCCGCCGCGGAGCTGGTGCAGGACTTCCTCGGCCGGCCCTACGCCTTCGAGGCCTTCCGCGCCTACCTGGACGGCGCCCCGAAGACGACGGGCACCGCCAAGGACTCGCAGTAGCCATCCGCACCTCCCGGAAGCAGGCACGCACCGCCTGCTTCCGGTGAAGCCCGGGGCCCGTCGCCCGCCTGACCCGCCCCCCAGGGCAGGAGTCGGCGCGGCGCCCACGCGGCCCACGTATCCCACCCGGTCGCGGAACTTCTCTTCCC
>NZ_RAWI01000626.1 GCF_003612125.1 Corallococcus praedator | reverse complement strand
GACAAGCCCCCCGCGCAAAGACAGTCGCCCCGACGTGGAAACCCCATACGGGCGGTGCGCGCACCGCCATTGCCTGTCACCGATGCGCGCGGCCGCCACCGACTGGATGCCCCGGACAATCACGAAATGCAGCTCTCGTGACTCAAGCCGCCTCCAGCAGGGACCGCACGAAGTCACTGTAGGCGTCCTTCATGGGCAGCTCGAAGTCGACCTTGATGCGCCGGCGCTCCGCGAAGACGGCCTCGCCCGTCCTCGGGTCGAGGGCCTCCTTCGCGTACGTCTCCCAATAGAGGCCCGTCCCCCGCTTCTGCCAGTTGGGCAGTTCGTTGAAGTGGATGCCCCGCTGGAAGAGCAGCTCGTTCTTCTGCGCCACCGACAGGCGCAGCATCGCGTTCGTGGCCTCCTCCACGCCCTTGCCCTCGCGGCGCAGGCTCCAGTAGCCGTGCGCGTTCAGCGCGTTGCGGTGCGCGTCCTCGTTGCGCCAGCGGAAGTAGTCGCGCACCAGCTCCGCGTTCGGCAATTCGCAGATGCGGCAGTCGAACGCGCCCAGGTCGCCCAGGAGCAGGGAGAACTTCGCGCTGGCCTCGCCCGCGAGGATGGAGTTGAGCTTGCGCGTCTTGCGCCCGAAGGAGTCCTCCCTCGGGTGGAACAGCAGCGAAATCTCATCGCTCTGGGTGTAGCCGTAGACCACCCGCAGGCCGCAGTTCATCAGGTGTCCGGTCGTCGCGACCATCAGGTCCCGGACGCGGACATCGAAGGGGCTTTCGAAGGCGTGCACCTCTTTCGTCAGCCGCGTGAAGCCGCGGCCATCGAGGCGGGCCACCATGTAGACGCCGGGCAGCACGCACAGGTCGTGCGCGGTTTCGAAGACGCGCATCTTCTCGTCCAGCTCATCGAACTTCACGTTGCCACTCCTCCACGATGAAGCCGTCCGCGGACAGGCGGACGAAGAAGAGGGCGTCAAACCCCTCTTCGGGGCTGGGGACCTGCAAGCGCTTGTAGGTGCCGAGGACGCCCACCGTCGGCACGCGCTGCTCCCCGGAGCGCCGGGCATTGCGCTCGAGCGCGTCCGCGACCTTCGACTGGAAGTAGTAGCCCACGACCCGGAAGCCGAAGCTCTTCGCGGCACCGAGGTAGTGGGCGCGCTCCTCCACGGTGGGGTTGGTGTTGTCCACCACCAGCGGCTGCTGCACGCCCAGGCACGCGCGCAGGAGCACGGCCTCCCGGTGGCGCGTCTTGAGCAGGTCCAGGCTGACGCGGACGTGGGTGTGGAAGAAGCGCTCCTTGAAGAAGGTGCTCTTTCCCGTCCCCTGGATCCCCGTGAAGATGACCGCTTCCACCCGCGCCTCCGCTCAAACGGTATTCATCCGCGAGCGGCTCCGGACGTTCTGGAGCACCGGAACCCGACAGGTCCCCGGACGGCGAACGCTCAGGGCCTGCGCACGCAGCGGAAGCCGACACCGGTCAGACCGTTCTTCGGGTACGCCAGCCCGCGATGGGCGGACCGGAACAGGGACGGGACGTGGTTGAGCCAGGAGCCGCCCCGATGCACGGGCTTCTCCGGCACGTCCGAGGGCTCGGCCATTCCCTCCTCCGCCCCCAACTGTTCCTGGTACGCGGTCGCGGTCCACTGCCACACGTTCCCCACCATGTCGCAGAGGCCCCAGGCATTGCAGCGCGCGCCGGCCTGGACCACCGGGGCCGTGCTCCCGGCGCAGCCCCGCGTGGCACATGCCACCGAGCCCACCACGTGCTCCGTGTCGAAGGACGCTCCCCACCACCAGGGCGTGGTGGTCGAGGCCCGCGCCGCGTACTCCCACTCCGCTTCGGTGGGCAGCGCACCGCCGACCAGCTCGCAGTACGCGCGCGCCGCACGCCAGTCCACGCAGTTCACCGGATGATCCGCGCGCGGAGACTCCAGGTTGCATCGGCCTTGCCACGTCCCGGGCGTCTGCGCGTCGGTCCACCAGCGCGCTTGAGGATCCTTCGCGCGCACCTGCTCCTGGAGCGCCGCGAACGCCCGCGTGGTGACGGGCGTGAGGTCCATCTGGAAGCGTTCGAACGCCCACTCGGTCCGAGGCCCCTCGTCCACGTCACGCCCCGCCTCTCCCGCCGGAGAGCCCATCTCGAAGCGCCCGGCGGGCAGCCACACCCTTCCACTCGCGGGTTTCTCCTGCGCGGGTGCCGGAGTGTCGGGCACGACCGCCTTGCTGCCCGAGGCACCACAGCCCAGGGCCCACAGGACGACGATGACGGTTGGACGCAAGGGAAGGCGTGTCATGCGGAGGGGCTCCTGGGCTCGCGAGCGCTCCCTGAACATCCTGCCTTGCCGACAGTGGACCCGCGAGGGCCCCTGTTGTATCCCCGTGGGTGCCGGAGCGGTCCGGGTGAACGCCGGCCATCGCAGGCATGGATGGCGGGAGGAAAGTCCGGGCTCCACAGGGCAGGGTGCTGGCTAACGGCCAGTCGAGGCGACTCGCAGGAAAGTGCCACAGAAAACAGACCGCCTGTCCTCGCAAGGGGGCGGGTAAGGGTGAAACGGTGCGGTAAGAGCGCACCGCGTCCGGGGTGACTCGGACGGCTCGGTAAACCCCACCTGGAGCAAGAGCCAATAGGAACGCGTCCTCGAAAGAGGACAGGGATGGCCCGTCCTACGCGTTCGGGTTGCTCGCTGATGAGGCCCCTGGGCAACCAGGGCCCTAGATGAATGTTCATCACCCATCCCGAAAGGGGTGGGGACAAAACCCGGCTTACAGGGCCGCTCCGGTTTTTTTCCCTGTCATCCGCCCACGGGGACCTGCGCCAACAGCAGGCGCCCCTTGCCGTCGTTGCGCACCGCCTCCGGGTTGTTGATGGGAAGCCGCGAGTCATTGCGCGGCTCCCACAACCCCATCCACACGTTCACCGCGCGCGGCGTGGTGCCCTGCGGCAAGGCGACGACGAACTCGTCCTTCACCGTCTCCCCCACCTTCCACTGCGTCGTGGGGTACAGCCCGCCCGCGGGCTTGTGGTCCACGTTGAGGCGCTCCATCCGCCCGTCCGCGTCCTCCACATGGACGAAGACGAGGTAGTCCTCCTCCAGGGGCTGGAGCACCTTGAAGAACACGGTGACGCGCGCCTGGTCCCCGGCGGGGATGCGGCCCGGCTGCACCGAAGCGCCCACCACCTCCACCTTGCCGCCCAGGTTGGCGCCACTGCGGATGGACAGCGGGGGCACCTGCGTGACGGTGGCCGCGCGGCGCTCCTCGGGGCTGGCGCCCCCGGGGGCTTCCACGATGCAGGCGCTGGCGGTGCCCAGCAGTACGAAGGCGGACAGCAGGACGTTCAGGGGCGGAAGGCGCATGGCGGAGCGCGGTTCTACCCGGCCACGGGCGCTGCATCCAACTGCGCGTTGGTGTATGCGGAGCGGCGATGAAGACCCCGAACGCCCTCGACGCCCTGCTTGCGCAGGTGCCCCCCGCCCC
>NZ_RAWI01000625.1 GCF_003612125.1 Corallococcus praedator | reverse complement strand
CCCCGGCCCAGGCGGACGCGAGCCCCCCCGACACCGCCCTCCTGCGCGGCCTGCTGTGGGCCGCGGAGCCGGCGCCGGAGGAGATCCGGACGCTCGCCATCGAGGACCTGGCGCTCTTGGGGGACCCGCGCGCCCTGGACCCGCTGGCCGCGTTCATCTGGGACCCCAACCCGCGCATCCAGCAGGCGGCGCTGCGCGCGGTGGCGCTCTTCCAGCACCGCCGCGCGGAGGAGATCCTCGGCAACGTCGTGCGCCACCCGCGCCTGCCGGATGCCCTGAAGATTCAAGCGCTGGGGGGACTGCTCTACCAGCGCACCCCCACCGCCCGGCGCTCCGTGCAGGACGTGGCCGCCGACAGCCGCGTGGGCTACGCGGTGCAGAACGCCGCGCGCTCCGTGGCGGCGCAGTGGGATGCCCCCGCGGCCGCGGCGCCCTGAGACGCGCCTGCCTGCTTGCCTGCCCTTCCGGGCAGGGGCCGATTCCTGGAGTGCGCGCGTGTATGGGTTAGACTGGCGCGCATGAAGATCACCCCGCTCGATATCCGGCAGAAGCGCTTCGAGACGGTGATGCGCGGCTTCGCGCGTCCCGAAGTGAGCGCGTACCTGGAGCTCATCGCCGGCGAGTTCGAGGAGGTGGTGAAGGAGAACATCGCGCTCAAGGAGGAGTTGAAGCGCACGCAGCACAAGCTCGAGCAACACCAGGAGCGCGAGCGCACCCTCCAGGAGACGATGGTCACCGCGCAGCGCATCAGCGAGGACCTGAAGGACGCCGCCAAGAAGGAAGCGGAGATCATCATCGCGGACGCGGAGCACCAGGCGGAGAAGATCGTCCACGGTGCCCACCAGCGGCTGGTGCAGGTGGTGGAAGACATCAACGAGCTGAAGCGCCAGCGCACCCAGTTCGAATCCCAGGTGCGCTCCGTGGTGGAAGCCCACCGCAAGCTGTTGGAGACCTTCGCGGCGCCCTCCTTCGCGGACCGCGACTACGCGCGCGTCGAGGACAATGTCGCGTTCCTGACCCAGAAGAAGGCCACCTCCAACGACTAGCCTTCCGTGTCCGCCCCCTGGCTCAAGACAGTGCCGGAGGGCGTGGAGCTGACGGTGCTCGTCCAACCCCGTGCGTCCCGCACGAAGGTGGTGGGCGAACACGATGGCCAGTTGAAGATCCAGCTCGCGGCCCCGCCGGTGGATGGCGAAGCGAATGCCGCCCTGTTGGAATTCATCGCCAAGAAGCTGGGTGTGCCCAAGCGGCAGGTGACCCTCACGGCCGGTGACACGTCGCGCCGTAAGCGATTGAAGGTGCAGGGGGTTGATGCGGCGGCGGTGGAGGCTGTTATCTCTGGTGGACCGTGAGGCCACGCATGCTCCGCCTGTTCGCTGTCCTGATGATGCTGCTGGCCTCGCCCCGGGTGTTCGCACAGGACGAAGGTCCGCGCGGAATCCACGCCCAGGAGGCCGTCGTCACCGACACGGCGCTCGTGCCCCACGCCCGGCCCGCGCTGGCCACCGGGGAGGTGCGCACGAAGCGCTTCGTCATCGTCCACACCGCGAAGGCGGCGGGCGCGGCCCGGGCGCTGGCCCAACAGATTGAAGGCGTGCGGGACGGCTTCGGCGCGATGCTCGGACGCGACTGGCCGGGCACCACCGAAATCCGCCTGGGCGTGGGCCGTCAGGAGTTCGAGGCCCTGGCCCTCCCCGGCGGCAAGCCCCCGGGCTGGGCGGTGGCGCTCGCCTACCCCGGCCATCAAATCATCCTCCTGGACGCGCTGAGCCTGAGCGACACGGAAGGCCCCACCACGCTGCGGCATGAGCTGGCGCACGTGGCGCTGGGACAGCTGGCGAAGCAATGGCCGCGCTGGTTCCAGGAGGGCGTGGCGCAGAACCTCACCGACGAGCGCTACTCCGTCGCCCACTACACCGCCCTCTTCCGCGCCGTGACGCAGGAGCGCGTCTTCCACTTCGAGGACCTGTCCGAGGACTGGCCGGACGTGCCCGCGGATGTAGAGATCGCCTACGCCCAGAGCGCCGCCTTCGTGGCCTACCTCACCGGAAAGCACGGCGCCCAGGCCATGGGCCTGCTGGTGGACGGAGTGCGCGCGGGGGAGCCCTTTGAACAGGCCTTCGGCAAGGCGTTCCGCACGTCGCTCCTCCTGGAGGAGCAGGACTGGCGCGAGGGGCTCGCAGCCCGGTACGGCTGGCTGCCGCTCACCACCAGCTCCGCGCTGTTGTGGCTGGCCGCCTCCGCCCTGTGCGTGGCCGCCTTCGCGCGCCGGATGTGGCAGAAGTCCGCGCGGATGACGGAGCTGGCCGCGGAGGACGCCGCCGAGGACGCCGCGCTGCGCCTGCTCGCCGCCGCCCGCGCCGCCGGCCCGGTGGGCGCGGATGGCACGGAGCCTGGGTCCCCTTCCGCCCTCACCTGGCCGGAGTGGCCCGGCGCCACCCCGACGCCGGGCCCGGCCCCCTCGCGGCCCGAGGCGATGGAGGGTGCGCCGGAAGCGCTGGAGTCCGGGGCTGGAAGCCCGGAGACCTCCGACGCCCTGGAACCGGGGGACGAGGAGCCGGAGTCCCCCAGCGGCGAGCATGAGGTGGATGCCGAGCACCCGGCAGGTCGCCCGCCCAAGCCAACGCTCCACTGACGGTCGCGTCCCTGCCCAGTGAGGGAAGGAACTTCCCCTGGCATCCCCGCTTTCAACACCCGCCCCGTAGGATTTACGCCCTCCGCCTGCCCTTCAGGGCAAGGGGATCGCCCAAAGGGCTGGATTCATTGGGCGTTGGTGCACGTCTGGCGTTGGCAAAGCACTTGCTATGTCTCCGTTCGCGATGCGGACGACAACGGACATGGCGGCGGAGCGGGGACGGAAGAAGGCGGGGGCGGCCCGGGTCTTCAGCAGGCAGCCGGAGCGGATCGCGGCGCTGTGGCGCCGGATGCGACTGGCGGCGCACGAGGGCCAGGGCGTTCCGGGCCCCAGCCTGCTGGACGGACTGGTGGAGCCCTTCGTCCGCGAGCTGGGACTGACGCTGGAGGGCGCGGAGTCCAGCCCCTGGAGTCGCACCCGCGCGGTGCTGCGTCTGGCGCCGGAGCGTGGCGCGCGGGCCCTGCACGACGAGTTCTCACTGCTGCGGCGGTGTCTGGTGGACGCCCTGGAGGTCCTGGGCGGTAGCGACGCGGAGCGCCAGCGCATCCACAGCGCGGTGGACGAAGCCGTGGACAGCGCGGTGGCGCTGCTGCAGCGGCTGGCGGACCCGAAGGCGGATGGGCCTCGCGTGCCTTTCGGTGGGTTGGTGGTGGAGTACTTCGAGCGGCCGTCCCACGCGAAGCGGGCCCCGGTGGGCCGTCGCGACGAGCGGTCCGCGATGCACTGAGCCGAAGGGGGCTCTGACTTTTTGTAGCAACGGTTTGCCGATCCGTCCGGCTTGACGCTTCTCCCCACAAGGGAGGGTCCGGGGGCTGGCGCTGTCTCTTATACACA
>NZ_RAWI01000624.1 GCF_003612125.1 Corallococcus praedator | reverse complement strand
GCAGGGGGATGGGGATGGGGGTGCGTCATGGTGAAGCCTCCTTTCCCCGGGCCAACGCGGCATCCGGCGCGCTCTTACACATGCTTGAGACCATGAGCCGGCCACGGAAGGGCCCCCGGGGTTTTTCGCCGGCCCGAGCCCTGCCCAGCGGGGGATTTTTTCGATAGGACGGGGGCTCGCGGTGGCCCCGAACGCCTGGATTTCCAGGGGCTTGCGGGAGAACCCTCCACCGCGTGCAGCGGGAAACGACCCGATTCATTCCCTCGCTCCGTATGGACAGGGAGCCAAGACGGGGCCCGCACGGAGAGGGCAACGAATGCGACGCACCTGGGGGACATGGGGGTTGGCGCTCGCCTTGATGGGCAGCGGCTGCGACGTCATCGACCTCTCCGAAATCACCCAGCGCGACGCACGGACGCGGGTCCGTCCCGAGCCCGTCGGCGAGCACTGTCCCTTTGGCGGACAAGCGGTCCTGAGCGGCCTGGACCAGGACCGCGACGGGGTGCTCGACGACGAAGAGGTCACCGCCACCGACTACGTCTGTGACGACGCTCCCGCCCAGGTCCGCACCCGCACGCGGTCCGAAGCCCACGGCGTGAACTGCGCCCTGGGTGGACAGGCGGTGCAGTCCGGCCTGGACCTGGACACCAACGGGCAGCTCGACGACGCGGAGGTCACCGCCACCGACTACGTCTGCGCCACCACCGTCGCCAACGTGCTGGTGCGCGTGCGCCCCGTGGCCCCTGGCGCGCAGTGTGCCCTGGGCGGACAGGTGACCCACGCCGGCCACGACGCCAACGGCAACGGGCTGCTGGAGGACGCGGAGATCTCACGCGAGGTCTACGGCTGCGACGAACCCGCCCCCGTGCTCTCCCGCGTGCGGGAGGTGCCGAGCTCCGTCGCCCCGTGCGACCGCGGCGGTTCGGTGGTGGAGGCGGGCGCGGACCTGGACCTGGATGGGGCGCTCGACCCGGCGGAGATCGACGCCACCGCCTACGCGTGCGACGTGGCCCCCGCGCGCGTGAGGCTCGTGCAGTACCAGACCGAGCCGGGCGGGATGAACTGCCCCGCGGGCGGCACGGGCGTGAACGCCTTCGAGGATGCCACCGGCGAGGGAGGGCCCACGCCGGGCGGGTTCATCACGACGGTGCACGTGTGCCATGCCTCCCGCATCCACGATGGAGACTTCGTGGTCGCGAGCGCCGTGGACCTCGTCGCGCTCGCCGGGGTGGGACGCCTGCGGGGCACCCTGCGCATCGATGCGCCCACCCTCGCCGAGGCCATGCTCCCCACGCTGTCCATCATCGACGGCTCGCTCATCGTGCAGGGCAACTCCAGCCTGAGACGGACGGCCCTGAGCACCCTGCGCTTCATCGGAGGGAACGTGGAGCTGCGGGACAACGCCCGGCTCGACACGTTGCTCCTGGGGGACGACACCCGCGCCCCGCTGCGCGTGGGGGGCAGCCTCACCGTGGAGAACAACCCCGCGCTCCCCGACCTGCTGGGACTGGTCGCGGTGGTGCCCACCGACAGCATCACCCTGCGCGCGAACAACGCGGTGGAGGATCCCGGCTCGCTGCCCAACGTCGTCACGCTCCAGGGCTCGCTCCGCATCCAGGACAACCTCCGGATGGACCGCACGCCCTTCCTCAAGCTGGCGCACGTGCACGGGGACGTGCTCCTGGAGAACAACTCCGCGCTGCCGGGCCCCTTCGGGCTGGAGCGGCTGGAGACGGTGGACGGCGCGCTGGAGTTGAACGCGAACCCCCAGCTCGAAGAGCTCCACCCCCTGGGCAAGCTCACCACCGTGGGCACCCTGTCCATCGTGGGCAATTCCAAGCTCGCGAACACCGTGGGGTTCGTCAACCTCGTGCGAGCGGGCCGCCTCCTCATCCAGGGCAATTCCGTGATGTCGTCCGCGGGGGACATGCCCCTGCTGACCCACGTGGAGCAGGACCTCACCGTGAAATACAACGCGGGGTTGCAGCGCGTGCACCGCCTGCCCCTGCTGCGAAGCACGAGCGCGGTCTCCATCATCGGCAACGACGACCTGGTGTCGCTGGAAGGTTTCGGCGCGCTGACCCGGTTGAGCGTCCTGTCATCGCTGGGCAACCCGAAGCTGACGACCCTGGGAGACTTCGCGACGCTGCGCGAGGTGACGTTCCTCAACATCCAGGGCAACGCGCGGCTCACGGACTTCAACCTGGGAGAGCTGGCCCGCGTGACGACGGACTTCGTCGTCGTGGACAACCCGAAGCTGCCCACCTGCAAGGCCACCGCGCTCGCGACAAAGGTGTTCCAGGGCGACCCGGAGGTCCTCCACATCGACATGAACGACGACACGGCCACCTGCCCCTGAAGCCCTCCGTCAGCGGCGGGGCTTGCAGGAGCAGTCCAGGCACCCGTGGGTCGCGCACGCGCCGCAGCCGCGCTCCAGCGAACGCTTGAGCGCGAGCCGCGCCCGGTGCAGCCGCACGCCCGCGTTGTTCGCGGTGATGCCCGCCTCGCGCGCCACGTCCGGCACCGCGCGCCCTTCCAGGTCCACCTGGCGCACCAGCTCCGCGTAGGAAGGCTTGAGCGTGGGCAGCAGGTCCGCGAGGCACTCGCACACCACGCCCTTCAGCTCCACATCCTCCGGGACGGCGTGCGCGTCACGCGCCTCCACCTCCAGCGCGCGGCCTTCCGCGGACTGCCTCCGGTGGTAATCCACGAGGGCGTTGCGCAGCAGGCGGTAGAACCACGCCACCGCGCCTTCGCCGTCGTGCAGCGCCCCACCCTTCTCCAAGGTGCGGGCGAAAGCCGTCTGGAAGAGGTCCTCCGCGACGGCCCGACTTCCCACGCGCCGCTCCAGGAACGACAGGAAGCGGCGCTGGTGGGCCAGGAGGGCCGCGACCACGTCCTCGCGGTCGGGGGGCAGCCCAGCTTCTGGCGCTTCGGCATCCATGCGCTTCGCGGGCGGACTACGGAGGGCCGTGGCCCTGGCGAACGGAGTTCAGTTCCACCGCCGTGGCGTAGATCTGCGCCCACGTGCGGAACTTGAAGCGGTTCACCGCGCCCTTCTGGTCGTTCGCGTAGTCGAACATGTCGTTGCGGAACATCTTGTCCGCCGCCTTGCGGGCCTCCGGCTTCAGCGGCGTGCCCTTGCGGTCGTAGTAACGCAGCAGGTCATAGCCGTAGTCGTGCGTCTTGGCCGCCTTGTCGAACTCCTTGTCCGGGCCGATCTTGCCGGGCACCGACGCGTAGCCGTGCGGATCCTGCATGCGCTGACCGTGCGGCGTCTGGATGGCGTAGGGCTTGTAGCCCATCACCTGCTCGAAATCCGCCGGGGGCGGGATGGCGCCGGTGAGGTAGTCGTTCATCAGCTTGCCGTGGTCGCCCGGAGGGGCGGCCGTGACGGCAGCGGTGCGCTGGGTGGCGGCGGTACCCGCCGAGAAGGAGTCCTTCACCACGTTGCGCGCGGGAGGGGTCGCGGGGCGCGCGG
>NZ_RAWI01000623.1 GCF_003612125.1 Corallococcus praedator | reverse complement strand
CGTGAAGTCCTTCTCCTGTCCCGCGGTCGACCTGGGCGCCGCGGGCGCGTCGACCTGGGGTTTCTGCTCGGACTTGTCGGTCGTGCTCGTGCTCGCGACGGGGCCTGTCGCGGGTCCGGTGAGCGTGGGGTCCTTTCGCGTCTCGGGGCCGGAGGTGCAGGCGGACAGCCAGAGCGCGAGGCCGGTGAGCGCGAAGTGCCGGGCGTGGATCATCGCGCGCCTTCTTCCGTCAGCCGGGGGGCCTGGTCGGGGTTGCCGCTCACGGGGGCCACGGGCGGCGGGGTGAGGCTGCCCACGAGGCCATCCGGGTACACGGTCTCCAGCGCGATGGCGCCCTTGGCTTCCTTGAGGACCGGATACTCCTTGGGCCGGAAGCGGTTGAGCGCTTCGAGCGTGCGGCGGGTCCACTCGTTGGAGATGCGGTACTTGCGCGCTTCCTTGAGCGTGTCCGCGTAGCTCTGCACCGCGCGGTCCTCCAGCGCGACGGTGCGGTCGGTGAGGATCCCCTGGTACGCGGTCACGGCCTCGTCACCCAGGCGCTTCACCTCGGGCGGCACCGGGGCCTCCAAGAGCGTGTTGCCGAAGCGCTCCAGGGCGTACCCCTGCCGGAAGAACGCGGCCAGCGACCACTCCAGCTGCTTGTACGGAAGCACCTTCGCGTACGCCTCGTTCACCGACTTGAGGGCCTCCGTCTTCTTGTTGAAGCTCTTCTCCATGGCCTTGCCCGCACCGGTGATCTTCAGCGCGTCGAACCGCTGGAACACGGCCTCCGCCTGCTGGAAGCGGCTGTAGGCGGCGGCCTCGGCGGCGCGCAGCTGGGTTTCGGGCTTGAGGCGGCGCCGGTCGAACTCGTCGGCCGCGGCGGCATAGGCGCGCTGGGCCTCCTTCGCGTTGCCCCGCTTCGCCCACGCATTGCCCATGCGTCGCTTCGCGTCCACCACCAGCTCCGCCTGGTCGGGCTTGCTCGCGAACTTGCGGACGAACGCCTCCAGCGCCTTGATTTCGCCCTTCGTGTCGCCCTGCCGCTCCAGGATGCGGGCCGCGCGGTACTGGTTCTCCGGCGCGTTCTTGCTGTTGGGGAACAGCTCCACGCAGCGCTGGAAGGCGGCCGCGGCCTCCGCGTAGCGCTGCTGGCCTTCGAGCAGGGCCGCCGCGTTGAAGAGCGCCGCTTCCCGCTCCTCCGCCGCCGGGTAGTCCTTCACCAGCTTCTGGTAGCTGGTGACGGCCTTGTCGAAGTCGTAGGACTTGTGCGCGTTGATGGCCACGCGGAACAGGGCGGTGTGCGCCCACGGCGACTTCGGGTAGTCGCGGTACACGCGCTCGTAGAGCTTCATCGCCGAGTCGAACCGGCGCAGCTCCTCGTAGGCCACCGCCGCGTTGTTGAGCGCCTTGTCGGCGAACTCGTGGCGAGGGGCCTCGTCCACCAGCTGGAGGTACTTCTTCGCCGCCTCTTCGTGGCGCTTCTGCGCCGCCAACTGCTCGGCCAGGTTGAAGCGCCCGGCGAGCTTGAAGCGCATCAGCTCGCGGTGCTGGTCGCTGTCGGGCTCCACCACCTGCGCGTTGCTGGCGAGCCGCGCGCTGACCTCCTCCACGCTCTTCCAGTCCTGGTCCACGAGGAAGGATTCGATGATGAGGTTGGTGGCGTAGCCGGCCACCGCGTGCTTCGGGTACGTCTGGATCACCTGCTCGAAGCGCGGCCGGGCCTGGGCGAAGTCGTCGTGCGTGTAGAACAGCTCCGCGGCCTGGTAGGCGATGGCCGGCGCGGCCTCCTCCTTCGGCAGCAGGGCGACGTAGGCATCGGACGCCTTGACCAGCCGGGCCTCCGTGTCCGCCAGGGCCACGGGTGCGTGCGCGCTGTCCTTCGGACGCTCGGAGGCGCGCAGCGGCTTGCGCTCCGGCACGCGACCCTCCTTCACCTCCCGGACGAGCTGCTCCTTCCACGCGAGCACCGCGTTGTGCGCGGACACGTGGCGGTAGGTGTCGTCCTGGTTGGAGTCACGCACCAGCTCATAGGAGCGCGCCGCCGCGTCGAACTGGGCGGAGTTGAAGAGGCTCTCCGCGTAGAAGAAGCGCATCGCGTACGCGTTCTTGCTGCGCGGGAAGCGCTCCAGGTACGTGCCGTACGCGCGAGCGGCGGCGGCGTAGGTGGCCTGGGCCTGGTCGGCCTTGCCCTCCTTCTGGAACACCTGCGCCTGCTGGTGCTGGTAGGAGGCGGCGGAGAACAGGCTCTGTTCGGCGAGCGTCTGCGCGTTGGACAGCGCGTTGGTGTCGTTCTTGTTCTTCTCGTACCACGCGCCGCCGGGCAGGTAGCTGTTGGCCAGCTTCTCCGACTCGAGCGCGTACAGGTCCATGCGCCGGTCGCGCTCGTAGGCCTGGACGACGCGCTGCTGGAGGCGCGGCGCGTCCGCGGCCAGCGGATCCGTGGCCAGCACCTGCTGATACGCGGCGATGGCGTCCGCGTTGCGCACCTGCTCGAAGTAGACGTTGCCCAGGCGGCGGTACACCTCCGCCTCGTAGGGGCGCCCGCCGCGCTTCGCGAAGAGGTCGCGGGCCCGGGCCATGCCGCCCCAGTTCTCGTCGGCCAGCGACAGCGCGATGTACTGGAGCGCCTCCGTGCGCAGGTCGCCCTCGTCCTTCTTGTCACCGGATTGCTGGTGTGACTGGTAGTGGTCCAGCAGGAGCAGGAAGCTGTCCACGGACTCCTCGAACCAGTCCATCCGGTAGTACGTCCAGGCGAGCTTGTAGCGGGCCTTGTCGTAGAACCGGTGCTCCGTGTCGCGCGTGGCGGCGGTGTACGCGTCGGCGGCCTTGCGCAGCGCCGCGGGATCCGTGTCGTCCTCGAACCAGTACTCGCCGATGCGCGTCCACGCGTCGGTGGCGAAGCGGCTGTTGGGGTAGCGCGTGGTGAGCTGCTGGTAGGTGGCGAGGCTCTCCTCGTCCTTGTGCTGTTCGGACAGGCAGTAGGCCAGCAGGTACAGGGAGCCGTCGTTGAGCTTGTAGTCCGGGAACTGCGCGAGCAGCCGGCGGTACAGCCCGATGGACGGGTTGAAGTCCACCTCCGGCTCCGGCGGCAGGTCCGCCATCGCTTCGTCCGACATCGCCCGCACGCGGTCCGTGTAGTCCTTGCGCGCGAGCTGGTGCTCATCCGCCGAGCGCTCGTAGTACAGCTCCGCCAGACGGAACGTGACGTCCGGCGTGGCGCGAGGCTCGTTCGGGTAGCGGCGGAGGAACTCCTCGAAGCGGGAGATGGCGTCCAGCCGGTGGGTGCGCTCCTGCGACTCCAGCGTGGTGAGGGACTTCTCGTAGGAGCCGGAGAGCGCGGCGCGCTTCTGCGCGTAGCGGCGCTCCACCAGCTGCTTCACCTCACGGTGGAAGTCGCGCGACTCCGCTTCGTACGCCTCCAGCGCGCGGCTCACTTCACCCAGCAGCTTCTGCTGTTCGGGCGTATGGCCCAGGCCGTCCAGGTAGCGGGGCGCGGGCGCGGCGACCGGGGCGGGGG
>NZ_RAWI01000622.1 GCF_003612125.1 Corallococcus praedator | reverse complement strand
CGCGAGGTGCTGGAGGAGCTGGCGGACTACATCAAGAGCCTCGTGGCGCAGCCGGATGACGAAGGTCAGCGCGGCGCGCAGCTCCTGCACATCGAGGAGGCGCTGGAGGACATCGAGCCGCCGCTCAACCGCTTCGTCCACCTGTGGCACGGCTTCGTGGCGTACGGCATCGTGCCGCTGTTCGCGTTGGCCAACTCCGGCGTGGATGTGTCCGGCATGGGCCTTTCGGACCTGCTCAAGCCCCTGCCCCTGGGCATCATCGCCGGCCTCTTCGTGGGCAAGCAGGTGGGCATCTTCCTCTTCACCTGGGCGGCGGTGAAGGCGGGCGTGTCCCCCCTGCCCGCGGGCGCGAGCCTCGCGCAGTTGCACGGCGTGGCGGTGGTGGCGGGCATCGGCTTCACGGTGGCCCTGTTCGTGGGCGGACTGGCGTTCAGTGGACAGCCGGCGCTGCTCGCGGAGGCGAAGCTGGGCATCCTCACCGGCTCGCTGCTCTCCGCCGTGGTGGGGTACGTGCTATTGCGCTACGTGGCCCGACCCACGGTCGCGTCCACCCCTCCGCCATGAACCTCCAGGACCTCAACCGCATCCGGCAGATCACCGTCATCGCCGCCCGCCATGGCTTCGGCGAGGTGGCTGACCGCGCGGGCGTGTGGCGCATGCTGGGCCGCAAGGAGAAGGTGGAGGTCTCCCCGGAGACCCAGCGCGAGTCCACCGCGCGCCGCTTCCGCCTCTTCCTGGCGGAGCTGGGCCCCACGTTCATCAAGCTGGGCCAGGTGCTCTCCACCCGCGCGGACCTCTTGCCCGCGGAGTTCGTGGAGGAGCTGGCCACGCTCCAGGACCACGTGGAGGCCATTCCCCTGGAGGCCATCCACGCGCAGATCCGCGAAGCGCTGGGCAAGGACGTGCACGAGCTGTTCGCGCACGTGGATCCGGAGCCGCTCGCCGCCGCGTCCATCGCGCAGGTGCACCGCGCGGTGACGCTGGACGGCGAGGAGGTCGTCGTCAAGGTGCAGCGGCCGGGCATCGCCGAGCGCATCGACGCGGACCTGGGCGTGCTGCGCTCGCTGGCGCGCCTGCTGGAGGCCGTGGTGGAGGAGACGGGCATCTACACGCCCTCCGGCATCGTGGACGAGTTCGACCGGGCCATCCACGAGGAGCTGGACTTCGTCAACGAGGCCTCCAACATCCGCGCGTTCCTGGAGACCCACCAGGACCGCCCGTACATGAAGATCCCCCGCGTGCACGCGCCGCTGTCCAGCCGCACCGTGCTCACGCTGGAGTTCATCCGCGGGGAGAAGATCAACCCCGCCCTGCTGTCGGAGGCGGAGCGCAAGCAGCTGGCGCAGAACATCCTGGAGGCCAGCTTCCGCCAGCTCTTCGACGACGGCCTCTTCCACGGCGACCCGCACCCCGGGAACCTGCTGCTCATGGAGGGCAACCGGCTGGCGCTGCTGGACTTCGGCGTGGTGGGCCGGCTCACGCGCCCCATGCAGGAGACGCTGGTGATGCTGTGCCTCGCGGTGGCGCTCAAGGACAGCGACTCCGTGGCGCGCATCCTCTACCGCGTGGGCGTGCCCGACGCGCGCGCCAACCTGATGGGCTTTCGCAACGACATCGAGTCCATCCTCGGCCAGCACCTGCCCACCACGCTGGGCCAGGTGGACGCGCGCACGCTGCTCAGGGACCTGTTGGATCTCGCGGTGAAGTACCGCATCCGCATCCCCAAGGAGTATGCGCTCCTGTCGCGCGCCTCCATCTCCACGGAAGGGATGCTGCGCAGCCTCTACCCGGAGATGAACATCCTGGAGGTCGCGCTGCCGTACGCGAAGGAGCTGCTCGCCGGGCGGTATGATCCGAGCCAGCTCCAGGGGGGCCTGATGCGCACGCTGTTGCGCTTCCAGTCCATGGCGCAGGACCTGCCCACGCAGCTGTCGCAGATCCTCCTGGACCTGGAGACGGGCAAGTTCAGCGTCACCGTGCGCGCGGAACAGTTCGACAAGCTCAACGAGAACCTGCGCAGCGTGGCCGTCATCGCGTTCCTGGGCCTGTGCGCGTGCGGCTTCATCGTGGGCGCCTTCATCGCCTTCGCGCCCCGGCCCCCCATGTACGGCAACGTGCCGGTGCTGGGCATCGTGGGCATCGCGGTGGCGGCGGCGCTCTTCGGCGCGGTGCTCACCTGGTACCTGTTCGGCGGCCGCTTCGGAAAGGTGAGCGTCACCCGCTTCCTGAAGAAGCGCCGCTAGCGTCCGGAGCCTGGAGGACCCTCGTGGTGAGGTGGGTGTGACACCGGCCCACCCGGCCTCGTGCAGGCAGGCCGGGGAGCGCGTGTCACGGGAGCGAGAACGGATCCGTTGAGGGGTGCACAGTCATGCTCGGCCCGGGTAGGCTGCGGGCCCTGTCGTCTCCCCTCTTGCCCACGTGGTCGTCTTGTTCGCGAACCCAACCGCCGCCCGTCGTCCGCACCGCGCCCCGCTGGCCTCGCTGTTCGCGGTCGCGCTCCTCGCCACCTCCGCCGGCTGTGCTGGCGGGCTGGATGATCCCGATCGCTTCACCGGGGGCACCAGCGCCTGCGCGGCCGGCACCACCGCCACCGGCATCATCCAGGCGCAGTGCTTCGCGTGTCACTCCACCTCCAGCAAGGAGATTGGCGCGGGCCTGGACCTGCAGGCCACGGGCCTTCCGGGGCGCCTCTACACGACGACCTCCTCCGCGACGTGCAGCTCCGTGCCGGTGGCGGACAGCGCCAATCCGGCCAATTCGCTCTTCCTGAAGAAGCTGACGTCCAACCCTGGCTGTGGGACGCAGATGCCGCAGGGCAACCCGCTCAGCGCGGCGGAGACCGCCTGCCTCACCGAGTGGCTGGTCAACGGAAAGCCGAGCTCGCCGTGATGACGCGCACCCGTTCCGGCTCCCTCACCGCCTTGCTGGGCGCCGCCCTCCTCCTGGGGCCTGTCGCCTATGCCGCGCCGAAGAAGCCGGTGAAGACGACGCAGTCCGCGAAGAAGAAGCCCGCGAAGCAGGCGGAGGCGCGCCGCGTCGCGGTGCTCGCCTCCGGTCCGCACGCGGAGGCCGCGCGCGACGCGCTGGAAGCGGAGCTGGCCCGCCGTCCGGCCCGCTATGAAATCGTGCCCGAGTCCGCCGTGCGCAGCGCCGCGTCACGACTGGGGCGGGACCCCACCACGGCCGCTGGCGCCTCCGCCGTGGCCTCCGAACTGGGCCTGAGCGCCATCCTGGTCGCGGACACGTCCACCACGGGCAAGAAGCAGCAGGTGCGCCTCACCGTGCGCAACGGCAAGGACGGCAAGGCCCTGGCCTCGCCCGCCGCGGCCCGCCCGGCGACGGCGAAGCTGGTGCCCGCGTCCGTGAAGCGCCAGTGGACGGCGCTGGAGAAGGGCCTCCAGAAGCTGTCTCTGATACACATCT
>NZ_RAWI01000621.1 GCF_003612125.1 Corallococcus praedator | reverse complement strand
GACCTTGCCGTACAGCCGGGTACCGAAAATGATCACGTGCTTCCCCCTCACAACGGGCGCGCCTGCCCCCCAAGGGAGCGGCGCGCCCGTTGTGAGGGGGAAGCACGTGATCATTTTCGGTACCCGGCTGTACGGCAAGGTCGATGCGATTCCGGGCGTAGGCTACGTGGCGACGAAGTTCGGTCACCTCAACTTCGTGCCGCTCCTGCCGACGGAGGGATGGCTCGTCGTGGCCGAGGAGGGCGACGGCTGGCGCGGGCAGTCCATCCCCATCAGCATGAAGTCCGTCCTGGTGGCGTGGGCCCGCACGTTGTTCATCATCGCGGGCCTGCCCAGCCTGCTCATCGGGCTGGCCATCTTCTTCGGCGAGGGGGCCGGCAAGGCCGTGACGCCAGGGCTCATCGCGGCGGTCTGCATCGGAGGGCTGATTGCCTCGTACCGGTGGACGTGGGTCACGCACGCTTCGCCGGAGCGCGCCCTGGAGATCGCCCGGCAGGCGGGCATCGGTCTCGCGGGCCTGGAGCAGCTTCGCGACCTCTATGCGGAGCCCAAGCCCGCGCCGGTGGTCGCGCCCGCGGAGCGCTGGACGCCTCCGGAGTCCTAGCCCCCGCGCCCTCCCGGGGCGGGTGTCCCCGGGCCTGGACCTCGTGCCCCGGGTCCTTCGCGTCCTTCGTTGAAAGACCTGGAGTCCTGCCTTCATGAGTCATGTCGTCGGTATCGATCTGGGCACCACCCACTCGCTGGTGGCGGCGCTCGACGGCGCGGGCCGTCCCACCCTGCTGACCAACCGGCTGGGCCAGCGTCTCACGCCCTCCGTCGTGGGCCTGGACGCGGAAGGCCGGCTGCACGTGGGCGAGTCCGCGCGCACGCAGTTGCTCGTGCACCCCGAGCGCACCGTCGCGGAGGTGAAGCGGCGCATGGGCCGCGACCTGCCGGTGACGTTGGGAGACCGGCGCTACAGCCCCACGGAGATCTCCGCGCTCATCCTGCGCGCGCTGCGTGAGGACGCCGAGCGTGCGCTGGGGGGCACCGTGACGGAGGCGGTCGTCACCGTGCCCGCCTACTTCAGCGATGCGCAGCGCCAGGCGACCAAGGACGCGGGTGAACTGGCGGGGCTCAAGGTGGAGCGCCTGCTCAACGAACCCACCGCCGCCGCGCTCGCGTATGGGGTGGACCACCTGGACGCCGAACAATACGTGCTTGTGTATGACCTGGGCGGCGGCACGTTCGACGTGTCAGTGCTGGAGATGTTCCAGGGCGTGCTGGATGTGAAGGCGTCCGCGGGCAACAACCAGCTCGGGGGCAGCGACTTCGATCAGTTGTTGGCGGGCTGGCTGGGAGCGCAGTTCGAACGCGCGCACGGTGTCTCGCTGGCAGGGAATCTGGGGGCGCAGGTGCGGCTCAAGGCCGCGGCCGAATCGGCGAAGATCGCGCTCTCTGCGGTGGACGCGGTGCCGGTCGTCATTCCGTTCCTCGCGCCCGGTCGAGGAGGGGCTCCCGCCTCGCTGGAGGTGGAGGTGACGCGGGCACGGTTCGAGGGGCTGATCACGGAGTTGATCCGCTCCACGCTGGAACCCATGGAGAGCGCGCTGCGCGACGCGAAGCTGTCCCGCAAGTCCATCGCGGAGGTGGTGATGGTGGGCGGCAGCTCGCGCGTGCCGCTGGTGCGCCAGTTGGTGGCGGAGTACTTCGGCCGGGAGCCGCGCGCGGGGGTGAACCCCGACGAGGCGGTGGCGCTGGGTGCCGCGCTCCAGGCGGGGCTGAAGACGGGAGCGATGAGCGCCGCGCGCGGCATCATGATCACCGACGTGTGTCCCTTCACGCTCGGCGTGGAGGTGCAGGCGTCCGTGGGCCGCGAGCGGGTGGGCGGGGTGTTTTCGCCGCTCATCCCGCGCAACACCACGGTGCCGGTGTCGCGCACGGAGACCTTCGCCACCACGGTGGAGGGGCAGCGCTCGGTGGAGATCCGCGTGTTCCAGGGCGAAGGCCGGCTGGTGCGCGACAACCTGTTGCTCGACGAGTACACCGTGGAGGGCGTGCCGCCCGCGCGTGCTGGTGCCGAGAAGATCGCGGTCACGTTCACGTACGACATCAACGGCATCCTCAATGTCACCACCCGCGTGGTCTCCACCGGCAAGGAGGCGGTGCTGGTGGTGGACAAACGCTCGCAGCGGCTCAGGCCTGAACAGCGATTGGAGGCAAGGGAGCGGCTCGCGCGCGAATGGGGCACGGCGCCCACGGCCACGGCCCCTGTCTCCGCTCCCGCGCCCGTGGCCACCGACTCCGATGCGTTGCTGGCCGCCGCTGTGGAGCACCTCGCGTCGGCTCCGGTCTCCGTGCGACCCCGGCTGGAGGCGCTGTGCAATGAATTGCGCGCGGCCCGTGAGAAGGGTGACCGCGTCGCGGCGGCCCGCCTGGATGCTGAACTGACGGACCTGCTGTTTGAGCTGGGCTGAGCGCGCGTGCTGCTGACCGAACTCAAGCGCGCGGTGGTGTTGCGACCGTCGGAGTCGTCGCCTCGGTTCGCCCTGGCCGAAGCGCTCTTTCAGGAGCGCGACTTCCGTGGCGCGGCGGAACATGCACGCCGTGCCCTGGACCTGGGGGGAGGAGAGACTGCGCGCCGTCTGCTGTGTGGTGCGTTGACTCGCGACGGGCGCAAGGCGGAAGCGCTCCGTCTGATGGAGGAGTGGGCGCGTCAGGCGCCCCGAGATCCAGTGCTCCGCGCTGAGTTCGTGACGTTGTTGGAAGAGGACCGGCCTGACGACGCGCTCGTGCACGCGCTCGAAGCGGCTGAAATCACTCCTGGGGGCCTGGAGGCCTGGCGCGCCGTGGTGCGGCTGTGCGAGCGCACGAACCGGCCGGCGGTGGCCCTTCCCGCGTTGCGGCGTGCTCGCGCGCTCGCGCCGGAGGATCCGCGCCTCGCGGAGGCTGTGCTCGGCGCAAGGGCTGCGCTGGGACTGCCTGCGAGCACCGCGATGTTGGATGCGCCCCCGGCGGAGCAGGCCGTGCAGGCGCTCGCGCTGCCCACCGCGCACGCCGCGCTCACACAGGCGGGGCTTGCCGCTGGATTGCCGGGGCAGGGCACGAGCACCGGGGCCGGGCTCGCCGCTGGATTGCCGGGGCAGGGCGCGGACATCCAAGCAGGGCTGGTCGCCGCCGGAGCAACGGGTCCAGGTGCGCTCGCGGAGGCGAAGCGGCGGCTCGTCGTCGCGCCCCCGGCCATCCGTTCCGGCGCGGCCGCGGCCTTCCTGCGCTCCGAACTGCTGGCGTGGGAAGGCAAGCCTTCGGCCCAGGTGGAGGCCGCGCGCCGTGCGGCGCTCGAACTGCCCGGTGCACCGGGCGCCACCGCCGTGCGCCTGGGGGACCAACTGCTCGAAGCGGGCGCCCTGGACGAAGCCCAGGCCCTCTATGCCCGCGCGGCGACGATGGGCGAGGGAGCCGTGGCAGCGGGCCGCGAGGCGGAACTTTCCGAGCGCCGCCGTGCCCTCGCGCGCGATGTCGCCGGGGTGGGC
>NZ_RAWI01000620.1 GCF_003612125.1 Corallococcus praedator | reverse complement strand
TGCTGGGCCTGCGCGCGCGCTCCCCGCACCTGCGCTGGCTTGCGCCCCAGCTGCCCTTCCCCATCGCCACCGACCTTCGCGGCGACGCGGGCGTGGAGCTCGGGGGCCGCGTCGTGGGCCCCGCCCTCTTCACCACCCTGCTCCTGCGCGAACTGCACCAGGCCGCCACCGCGTTCCTCGGCCGCAAGGTGACGCGCGCCGTCCTCTGCGCGCCCTCGCACTTCACCGAACGCCAGCGCGCCGCCCTCCGCGACGCCGCCCTCGAAGCGGGCCTGGACGTGCGCCGCATGCTCACCAACAGCGCCGCCGCCGCGCTCGCGTATGCGCACGGCCGGGGCATGGCCCGCAAGCGCGTCCTCGTCGTGGACCTGGGCGGCGGCGGCCTGGAGGTCTGCGTGGTGCAGGTGACCGGCGACGACCTGGAGGTCGTCACCACCGGCGGAGACCCCACCCTGGGCGGCATGGACTTCGACGCCCGCATCGCCGAAGCGCTCGTCGGCGAATCGTCCGAACAGGGCCAGCCCCGCCCCGAACACCCGCTCGACTGGCTGCCCCTGCGCGCCATCGCCGAAGCCACCAAGGAGACCCTCTCCACCCAGGACTCGGTGGACGTCGTGCTGCCCTCCGGCCGGGGCCCCACCCTGGACCGCGAGCGCGTGGAGGCCCTCACCGCCGACCTCGCCCAGCGCGTCGTCGCCGTCACCCGCGAGGTGCTCGAATCCAACGCCCTCTCCCCGCAGGGCCTGGACGCCGTGGTGCTCGTGGGCGGACAGGGCCGCTCACCCCTCGTGCGCCGCCGGCTGGAGGAGAGCCTGGGCGTGCCCGTGCGCGAGGACGTGGACGCCCGGAGCGCCGGGGTGCGCGGCGCCGCGATGCTCGGCCACGCGCTGCTCCTGGCGGAAGTCGGCAAGCCCGCCGCCAGCGTCTCGGAGGTCCTCACCTCCCCCATCGGCGTCGCCGAACACGCCGGCACCTTCCGCCGCGTGCTGGAGCGCAACACCCGCCTGCCCACCTCCAAGACGCTGGTGCTCCCCGTGGCCGCGCCCGGCCCGCTGGTGCTCGCGTTCTTCCAGGGCACCGCGCAGGCGGTCGCGGAGAACGAGTGGCTGGGCGCCCTCTGCCTCACCGTGGAGCGCCCCGGCGAGGTGGAGGTGCACCTGGAGCTGTCCACCGACGGCACCCTGGCCTTCAGCGCCACCCTGCCCGGCGGCAAGCGTCAACCCGTGACGCTCGCGACGGAGGACCTGGACGACGCCGCGCGCGAGGCCCTCGTCGCCCGCTCGCCCTTCCTCACCGAACCCGAGTCCCGCCCTGGGGGCCTGCTGTCCGGGCTGAAGAAGCTCTTCGGCCGCCGGTAGGGCCCTGGGTCCCCTGGCTCCTCCGCCAGGGCAGGTGTGGTGTCCATCCCGGAGGACCCAGCTTCCATTCCAGGTCTCACAGTTCACAGACCGGGAGGAGCCTGGACATGAGAAAGCTTTCGATGATGGCGGGAGTGGTGGCGGCGGGTGTGGGCATCGCGGCCCCGGCCTTCGCGGTGGACGCGACCCAGGTGGGGCGCAGGGTGGGCCTCAACGAACAGGAGGTCGAAGCCGGCCTGGACGTGCGCGTCGGCCTGGGCGGCTTCACCGGCGACCTGGGTGACGAAACGGGGATAGGCGCGCTGTTCGGCATCACCGCCGTCGCCCAGCCCTCGGACCTCGTCGGCGTGGAGGTCGGCTACGAAGGCCAGAGCGTCCCCATCGATGATGCCCGCGTGAGCGGCGGCAACCATATCTGGCGCAACAACGGGACCCTCCTGGCCAAGCTGGGCCCCATCGTCGATGAGAAGTGGCACCCGTTCGTCGGCCTCGGCCTGGGCCTGAGCTACCTGGACGCCTCCAGCGGCTCGGAGCCCGTCTTCAGCAACGACTGGCAGACGGAGTTCCCCATGGCCGCGGGCATCGACTACCGCCTGGGCAACTTCTTCGCCGGCGTGCGTGGCACCTACCGCCTCGTCGGCGGCGAGGAGCTGGTCACCGTCCCCGGCACCGACGACGACGCGAAGGGCAGCCTCTTCAACGGCAACATCACCCTGGGCGGCCGCTTCTAGCCCGCCGCCCAGGAGGTCCGCGTCCGCGAAGGGACGCGCTTCAAGGCCTCACAGCTCGAAGCGCGTCATCAACACTTCCGGACGCGGATCTTCCGCCCACGCATCCAGCACCGCCTGCGCGGGGGACTTCCCCGACGCGGCCACGGCCTCCAGCGGCGCCAGCAGCGGCGCGTCCAGCGGATCCAACCGCAGGAGCCCCCGCTTCGCGATGGCCACCATCTCCGCCGCCAGCCGGTGCAGCTCGTGCGCGCCCAGCTTCCCCGCCAGGCCCTCGCGGCGCGCGGTGTCGTGGAAGGACAGGTGCTCGGTGAAGTTCAGCCGGGGCAAGAGCAGCTGCGCCTCGTCCAGCGCCTGGGCGTCATAGAGGATGCCGCGCCAGAGGGCCCCCAGGGCCCCCGTCATCGCCGCGCTGGCACAGTCCGCGCCGCGCACCTCCAGCACCTTCTTCAGCCGCACCTCGGGGAAGAGCGTGGACAGGTGGTCCGTCCAGTCCCCCATGTCCGGCGGCTTGCCCTCGTAGCCCTCCTTCAGGAGCTGGCGGAAGGTGAGCTCCGGGTGGCGGTACTCGCCCTGGCGCCGCAGGAACAGGAGCGGCGCGTCCAGCGCCCAGTCCACATACGCCTGATAGGAGAAGGAGCCGTCGAACCAGGACGGCAGGTAGCCGCACCGCGTGGGGTCCACCTCTTCCCAGACGCGGCTGCGGAACGTCATGTAGCCGGACGGCTTGCCTTCCAGCAGCGGGCTGTTGGCGTACAGCGCCACCAGCAGCGGGGACAGGCGCGCCACCGTCACCGTCTTCTTCACGCAGTCCGCTTCGTCCGCCCAGTCCAGCGACACCTGCCCGGTGGACGTCATCAACATCATGTTCAGCGCCAGCCGGCCGCGCGTCGGCAGCGTGCGGCGCATCACCTGGTAGCGCGTCTTGGGCATCCAGGGCATCTCCCCCGTCGTGCCCACCGGCCGGTAACCCAACGCCACCAGCCGCAGGCCCAGCGCCTTCGCCGCGGCCTTCGTCTCCGTCAGGTGCGCCAGGTTCTCCGCGTGCGCCTCGCGCGCCGTGAAGAAGGGGCTGCCGGACAGCTCGAACTGCCCTCCCGGCTCCAGCGAGATGGCCGCCATGCCCTTCTGCAGCGCGATGACCGGCGACTGGGGCGTTTCGCGGAAGGGGTCGTAGCCCCCGGACGCCAGCTTCTCCAGCAGGGCCCCCACCCCGTTCGGCCCCTCGTAGGGCACGGGTTGGGCGGACCCCACCGGGTAGATGAACTTCTCGTGCTCCAGCCCGAGCCGGTGCTCGGTTCGGGGCTTCTGCGCCTTGCGAAGCTCTTCCACCAGGGGGGCGGAAGACGTGAGGGGCTCGGAGGCCACGCGCTTGAGGTCGAGGGACATGAGGGCGCCCTATATAACGGGGCTCGTTTCCCTTGCCCTCATTTGAACAACCC
>NZ_RAWI01000061.1 GCF_003612125.1 Corallococcus praedator | reverse complement strand
CGGGTGGGGCAACGGGCAGTTCGAATACAACACCAACCGCGCGCAGAACGCGTCGCTGGACGGCGAGGGCAACCTGGCCATCACCGCTCGGCGCGAGCGCTACCAGGGCAACGACTACACCTCCGCGCGCCTCTCCACGAAGGGCCGCTTCACGCACACCTACGGCCGCATCGAGGCCCGCCTGAAGCTGCCCGCGGGCCGGGGCATCTGGCCGGCGTTCTGGATGTTGGGCGCGGACGTGGATCAGGTCGGCTGGCCCCAGTGCGGTGAGATCGACATCATGGAGCACCGGGGGCAGATCCCCTCCATCGTCCGCAGCTCGCTGCATGGGCCGGGCTACTCCGGCGGCCAGAACGTGGGCCGCGAGCACGCCGTCGGCGGCGGCACCCTCCAGTCGGACTTCCACGTGTACGCGGTGGAGATCGAACCGGAGCGCGTGCGCTTCATGCTGGACGAAACCGTCTACTTCGAAGCCACGCCGGACAGCCTGCCTGGCAGTGGCAAGAAGTGGGTCTACGACCATCCGTTCTTCATCATCCTCAACGTCGCGGTGGGCGGCTCGTTCGTGGGGCCTCCGGACGCCTCCACGGTGTTCCCGCAGACGATGAAGGTGGACTACGTGCGCGTCTACGCGAGGCCGACGCCGTGAAGTTCGCCCGCGTGTTCCTGCCGCTGGTGCTGCTGCTGGCGTGCTCCTCGGAGCCCCGCCCGCGTCCGCCCGGCGTGCTCTTCGTCTCCGTGGAGCAGCAGAGCGCGTGGGTGCGCAACTTCAACCCGCTGTTCGCGGGCGCCGGTGCGCGCTGGCCCACCCGGGCCGGCGTCTACGAGTGCATGCAGATCTTCAGCTCCGCGCAGGGCAGGTGGGTGCCGTGGCTTGCCATCCAGCACGCGTGGACGGAGGACCAGAAGACGCTGCGCTTCACGCTGCGCGAGAACGTCCTCTGGTCCGACGGCAAGCCCTTCACCGCCGAGGACGTCGCCTTCACCTTCGGCCTCCTGAAGAAGCACCCGGCGCTGGATGCCGGCGGCGTGTGGCGCTTCATCTCCGACGTGAAGGTGGAAGGGCCGCGCACCGTGGCCTTCACCTTCTCCCGCGTGTACCTGCCGGGCTTCGCGGACCTCGCGCACCAGATCATCGTGCCCCGCCACATCTGGGAGCACGTCGCGGATCCGGTGACGTTCACCAACCCGGAGCCGGTGGCCACGGGGCCCTTCACCCAGGTGACGCTGTTCCGCAACCAGGTCTACGAGCTGGGTCGCAACCCGCACTACTGGATGCCCGGCAAGCCCGCCGTGTCCGCGCTGCGCTTCCTGGCGTTCCCCACCAACGACCAGGCCAACATGGCGCTCGTGGAAGGGGAGGTGGACTGGGCGGGCAACTTCGTTCCGGCGGTGGACCGCACCTTCGTCTCCCGCGACCCCGCGCACCACAACCGCTGGTTCCCGCTCTACGGCAGCACCGTCTTCCTGTACCCCAACACCACGCGCCCCCCGCTGGACGACGTGCGCGTGCGCAAGGCGCTGAGCATGGCGTTGGACCGCGACCGGTTGGTGGAGGTGGCCATGTACGGCTACACCCGCCCCGCGGACGCCACCGCCCTCAACGACGCGTACACCGGCTGGAAGGATCCGGAGGTCGCGAAGGATTCCTGGACGCACTACGACCTGACGCAGGCGAACAAGCTCCTGGACGAAGCGGGGCTGGCGCGCGGCGAGGACGGCATCCGGCGCCTGCCGGACGGCAAGCCCTTCGCGGTGGACCTGGAGGTCGTGAGCGGGTGGTCGGACTGGGTGCGGGCGGGGCAGGTGGTGGGCCGCGACCTGCGCAAGCTGGGCATCTCCGTGCAGCTCAAGACGTACGAGTTCGGCACCTGGTTCACGCGCCTGCAGAAGGGCGAGTTCCAACTGGCCATCTCCTGGTCGCTGGACGGGCCCACGCCGTACAACTTCTACAAGTGGCTCCTGTCCCCGCGCACGGTGCGCCCGGTGGGCGAGGTGGCGGCGGCCAACTGGCACCGCCTGGGAGACGCGGAGGCGGATGAGCTGCTCATCCGCTTCGAGCGCGCCGGTACGCCGGAGGAGCAGCACGCGCTGATGTCCGCGGTGCAGAAGCGCTTCTCCGCGCTGGCGCCGGCCATCCCGCTGTTCCCCAACCCGTCGTGGGGCGAGTCCAACTCGCTGCGCTTCACCGGCTTTCCCACCGAACAGAACCCCTACGCGCGGCTGGCGCCGCACGCGGAGCCCGACAGCCTCCTGGTGCTGACGGAGCTCACCCCGAGGGAGCGCTGAGCATGGGTCGCTACATCCTCCGGCGCATGGGCTTCTACCTCATCGCCGCGTGGGCCTCGCTCACGCTCAACTTCGTGATTCCGCGCCTCGCGCCCGGCGACCCGGCCGCGGCCATGTTCGCGCGCTTCGAGGGCAAGGTGGCCCCGGAGGCGATGGGCGCGCTGAAGGCCGCCTTCGGCTTCACGGACGCGCCGCTGTACGCCCAGTACTTCACCTACCTGAAGCACCTGGTGCAGGGCGACCTGGGCATGTCGTACGCGTACTTCCCGTCGCAGGTGACGGAGGTGATTGGCACCGGCCTGATGTGGACGGTGGCGCTGGCGGGTGTGGCGGTCCTCATCAGCTTCGCGCTGGGCTCCTTCCTGGGCGTGCTGGCCGCATGGAACCGGGGAGGGTGGCTGGACTCCGGCCTCGCGCCCGCGCTCGCGTTCCTGGGCGCCTTTCCGTACTTCTGGCTGGCGATGCTGGCGCTGTACCTCTTCGGCTTCGTGCTGGGGTGGTTCCCGCTGCGCCACGCGTACGGGCACGACATGGAGCCGGGGATGACGTTCGCGTTCGCCGCGGACGTGGCCCGGCACGCGGTGCTGCCCGCGACGTCCATCGTCGTGGCGACGCTGGGCGGGTGGATGCTCGGCATGCGCAACACGATGGTGGCCACGCTGGGCACGGACTCCATCCGGCTGGCGCACGCGCGCGGCCTGCCGCCCCGGCAGGTGATGCTGCGGTACGCGGCGCGCAACGCGCTGTTGCCCAACGTCACCAGCTTCGGCATGGCGGTGGGCTTCGTGCTCTCCGGTTCGCTGCTCACGGAGATCGTCTTCTCCTATCCGGGCACGGGCTACCTGCTCATCCTCGCCGTGCGCAATCAGGACTACCCGCTGATGCAGGGGCTGTTCCTGGTCATCACCCTCGCGGTGCTCGCGGCGAACTTCGCAGTGGATCTCATCTGCCTCTGGCTGGACCCGAGGACCCGCTCGAATGCGTGACTCCCTGCGAAGGCTCCTCCGCCACCGGAAGGCGGCGGTAGGCGGCAGCCTGCTCTTGTTCTTCCTCCTGCTCGCCCTGGTGGGCCCCTGGTTCGTGATGGATCCGACGGACCTCGTCGGCCGTCCGCACCAGCCGCCGTCCTCGGCGCACTGGTTCGGCACCACGGGCCAGGGCCAGGACGTGCTCGCGCAGACGGTGGTGGGCGCGCGCGAGACGCTGGCGGTGGGCTTCGCGGTGGGCGCGCTCGTCACGCTGGTGGGCGCGCTCGTGGGCGTGACGGCGGGCTACCTGGGCCGCCGCGTGGACGACGTGCTGTCGCTCACCACCAACGTGTTCCTGGTGATCCCCGGCATGCCGCTGGCCATCGTACTGGGCGCCTACCTGCCGTCCGGCCCCATGCGCATGGTGGCGGTGCTGACGGTGGCGGGCTGGGCCTGGAACGCGCGCGTGTTCCGCGCGGAGTCGCTGGCCCTGCGCGGACGCGACTTCGTGTCCGCGGCGGTGGTGACGGGGGAGAGCCACGCGCGCATCGTGTCGCGGGAGCTGCTGCCCAACATGGCGTCGCTCCTGGGCTCGTCCTTCATTGGAAACACGCTCTATGCCGTGGGCGCGCAGGTGGGCCTGGAGTTCCTGGGCCTGGGCGACGTCAGCGCGGTGACGTGGGGCACGAACCTGTACTGGGCCGGCAACGACGCGGCGCTGCTCACGCGCTCGTGGTGGATCTTCGTCCCCACCGGTATGTGCATCGCGCTGGTGGGCTTCGCGCTCACGCTGGTGAGCTCCGCCATTGATGAGCTGACCAACCCCGCGCTGCGCGTGCACAAGCCCGCGCCGCTGCCCAGGGGGACCGTGGCGCCCGTGCACGTGGACCGGCCCGCGCCGGGCGTGCTCCTGAGCGTGCAGGACCTGTGCATCGACTACGCGACGGAGAAGGGGGCCTCCCGCGTGGTGGACACCGTGTCCTTCGACCTGGCGCCGGGTGAAGTCTTCGGCCTCGCGGGCGAGTCCGGCAGCGGCAAGTCCACCATCGGCTCCGCGCTCCTGGGCCTCCTGCCGTCCTCCGCGCGCGTCACGCAGGGGCGCATCCTCTTCAACGGCATGGACGTCACCGCGCTGGAGGGCGCCGGGTTGCGCGCCTTCCGCTGGCGTCAGGTGTCCATGGTGTTCCAGAGCGCGATGAGCGCGCTCAACCCGGTGCTCACGCTGGGCGAGCAGTTCCACGACACGCTGGCGGCGCACGGCCGCGTGTCCCGCGCCACGTCCTACGCCCGCGCGCGGGAGCTGCTGGGCATGGTGGGCCTGTCGCCGGACCTCGTCACGGCGTATCCCCACCAGCTCTCCGGAGGCATGCGGCAGCGGGTGGGCATCGCGCTGGCGCTGGCCCTGGAGCCCCGGCTGGTCATCATGGACGAGCCCACCACGGCGCTGGACGTCGTGGTGCAGAAGGAGCTGCTCCAGCGCATGGTGGAGCTGAAGCAGCGGCTGGGCTTCGCCATCCTCTTCATCACGCACGACCTGCCGCTGCTGCTCGCGCTGGCGGACCGCGTGGGCGTCCTCCAGGGCGGCAAGCTGGTGGAGGTGAACACCTCCGAGGGGCTGCGCACCGGGGCGCGCCACCCGTACACGCAGCTCTTGCTGTCGTCGTTCCCGCACCTCATCGCGGGCGACGTGTCCGTCACGTCGCACGCGCCGGCGGCACCGGAGCTGTCGGTGTCCCGGCCGTCCACGCGCGTCGCCGCCATCCCCGGAGGTCACCGATGAGCGCGCCCCTGCTGGAGGCGGAAGGGCTCACCCGCAGCTTCTCCGTGGGCGGCTTCTTCTCCCGCGAGCGCCGGCCCATCCTCAAGGGCGTGTCCTTCTCCCTCCAGCCGGGGGAGATCGTCGCGCTGGTGGGCGAGTCCGGCAGCGGCAAGAGCACCCTGGCCCGGCTGCTGGCGCGGCTGGACATGCCGGACGCGGGACAGCTGCGGCTCGCGGGGCGCGACGTGCTCGCGGACGGCAGCGCGCAGGCGTCGCTCGACTACCGCGGGCGCGTGCAGATGGTGTTCCAGGATCCGTTCGCCTCGCTCAACCCCGTGCACACGGTGGCGTACCACCTGGAGCGGCCGCTCGTGCGCCATGGCCGGGTGCCAAAGTCCGGGCTGCGCACCAAGGTGCTGTCGCTCTTGGAGTCGGTGGGCCTGACGCCCGCGGAGCACTTCGCGAAGCGCTTCCCGCATGAGCTGTCCGGCGGCCAGCGCCAACGCGTGGCGGTGGCGCGCGCCCTGGCGGTGGAGCCGCAGGTCATCATCGCGGACGAGCCCACGTCGATGCTGGATGTGTCCACGCGCAAGGGCGTGCTGCAACTGTTGCGCGGCCTCACGCAGGAGCGCGGCATCGGCATCCTGTTCATCACCCACGACCTGGCGAGCGCGCGGCACCTGGCCGACCGCATCCTCGTGCTCTACGCGGGCACGGTGGTGGAGGCGGGCCGCGCCGAACAGGTGCTGGGCCAGCCGCGCCACCCGTACACGAAGCTGTTGCTGTCGGCCGTGCCGGATGGCGTGGACTTCCTCCAGGCCGCGCTGCCGGTGCGCCCCTCCACGGGCCTGCCTCCGCTCGTGGGCTGCCCCTTCGCCCCCCGTTGTCCTGTGTCGGAGCCGCGCTGCTCCACCCTTCCTCCCCCCGACGTCCTGCCGGCCGCGAACCACCTCGTTCGCTGCCACCTTGAAGCTTCGAAAGGAGTTACCGCCGATGCGTCAGTTTCCTCCTGACTTCCTCTGGGGTGTGGCCACCTCCGCGTATCAGATTGAAGGTGCCACCACGGTCGACGGTCGTGGCGAGTCCATCTGGGACCGCTTCGCCGCCACGCCCGGGAAGATCAACGACAAGTCCGACGGCTCGGTGGCCTGTGAGCACTACCGCCGCTGGCCGGAGGACATCGAACTGATGCGCTGGATGGGGCTGAAGTCCTACCGCTTCTCCATCGCGTGGCCGCGCATCCTCCCCGCGGGCCGGGGCCAGGTGAATACCGCGGGCGTGGACTTCTATTCCAAGCTGGTGGACTCGCTGCTGGGCGCGGGCATCGAACCGTTCGTCACGCTCTACCACTGGGACCTGCCGCAGGTGCTGGAGGACCAGGGCGGCTGGCCCATGCGCTCCACCGGCGACGCCTTCGTGGAGTACGCGGACGTGATGAGCCGCGCGCTGGGGGATCGCGTGAAGCGGTGGATCACCCACAACGAGCCCTGGTGCATCAGCGTGCTGGGCTACGGCAACGGCGAGCACGCGCCGGGCCACAAGGACTGGTCCAAGGCCCTGGCCACGTCGCACCAGCTGCTCGTGTCCCACGGCAAGTCCGTGCAGGTCATCCGCTCCAACGTGAAGAACGCGGAGGTGGGCATCACCCTCAACCTCACGCCCGGCGAGCCCGCGTCGCCCAGCCCCGAGGACGCGGACGCCTGCCGCGACTTCGACGGCGGCTTCAACCGCTGGTTCCTGGAGCCCCTCTACGGCCGTGGCTACCCCATGGACGTCGTGGAGGACCACGTGAAGGCGGGTCGCATCCCGAACGGGAAGCTGGACTTCATCCAGGAGGGCGACCTCAAGACGATCGCGGAGCCCACCGACTTCCTGGGCGTGAACTACTACTCGCGCGCGGTGCTGCGCAGCAACCGCATCCCGGAGGAGAAGAACGCGCCCCGCACGGTGTTCGTGAACCCGGCGAAGACGGACATGGACTGGGAGGTCTACCCGAAGGGCCTCACGAAGCTGCTCGTCCACCTGGAGTCTGAATACAAGCCGGGCCCCATCTACATCACGGAGAACGGCTGTGCGTACTCCACGGGCCTGAGCGCGGATGGACGCGTGCACGACACGCAGCGCGTGGACTACCTGCGCACGCACCTGGAAGCGTGCGCGGACGCCATCGGGCAGGGCGTGAACCTGGCGGGCTACTTCGCCTGGTCGCTCCTGGACAACTTCGAGTGGGCATATGGCTACGAGAAGCGCTTCGGCCTGGTCTACGTGGACTACGCCACCCAGCAGCGCACCCCGAAGGACAGTGCCCACCTCTACCGCGACGTCGTGGCCCAGAACGGCCTGGACGTGGAGCAGGCCGCTTGAAAAAGCTCTTTCTGACGACGTGTCTGGCGCTGTGTGGCGCGCAGGCCGTGGCGCAGCAGCCCGGGGCAGGGGCTCCCGCCCAGGCGCCGGCCGCCAGCCAGCCGCCCACCGCGGGCCCCGTGGACGCCACGGCGCCGGCCGCTCCGGTCGTCCCCGCCGAGGCCGCACCGGCCCCGGTGGCCGCGCCCGCGCCCCCGCCCGAAACCACCGTGCACGGCGCCGCCGTGCGGACGACGGTGACGCGCGTGATCCACGACGAGCGCGGCTTCAAGCTCCAGGTGGACGGCCGGGACTTCGCCATCCACGGCATCAACTGGGGCTACACGCCCATCGGTGAGAACTACCGGTACTCGCTCTGGACGCAGCCGGAGGACTTCATCAAGCAGGTGCTGGCCAAGGAGATGGGCCTGCTGCGCGACGCGGGCATCAACGCCATCCGCCAGTTCGACGACATCCCGCCCCTCTGGGTGGAGTACATCTACCGGAACTACGGCATCTACACGATGCTCAACCCGCTGATGGGCCGCTACGGCCACGCCGTCAACGGAGTGATGGTCCCCAACATCGACTACTCGAACCCCGCGCACCGCAAGGCCATCCTCGACGCGCTGGCGGAGAAGGTCGAAGTCTACCGCGACGTGCCCGGCGTCCTGATGTGGCTGTTGGGCAACGAGAACAACTACGGCCTGCACTGGACGTCGTTTGAAATCGAAGCGCTGCCCGGCCACGAGGACGCCGCCCGAGCGGAGTCGCTGTACACGCTCTACGGTGAAGCGACGCGCACCGTGAAGAAGCGGGACACGAACCACCCCGTGTCCATCGCCAACGGCGACCTGCAGTACATCGACCTCATCGCCAAGCACTGCCAGGACCTGGACGTGCTGGGCACGAACGTCTACCGGGGTGCCACCGCGCGAGACCTGTTCGCGGAGGTGAAGCAGAAGCTCAACAAGCCGGTGTTCTTCTCCGAGTTCGGCGCGGACGCGTACGACGCCCGCGCGGGCCGCGAGGACCACGTCGCGCAGGCGGAATACCTGCGCACGCAGTGGGAGCAGATCTACCTGGAGAGCTATGGCCAGGGCCTGTCTGGAACGGCAGTGGGCGGCTTCGTGTTCCAGTGGGTGGATGGCTGGTGGAAGATGGGCCAGGAGGCCAACCTCTCCATCCACGACACCACCGCGTCCTGGCCCAACGGGGGCTACACGTCCGACTTCGTCCCCGGCCAGAACAACATGAACGAGGAGTGGTTCGGCATCGCGGCCCTGGGCCCGCCGGACGCCAATGGCATCAGCGGCATCCAGCCGCGCACCGCCTACTACGTGCTCCAGGCCGCCTTCCGGTTGGATCCGTACGCGCCCACCACGAACCCGGACACCATCCGCCAGTTCTTCGCGGGCATCCGTCCCTCCGCGCTCACCAGCAGCTACACGTCGTCGGTGGCGCTGGCGCGCACGGAAGAGCTGAGCGCGGTGCGGGTGTCCAACCTGCGGCTGCTCCTGGACAGCTCCCTGTCGCGCGGCAGCATCGCGACGGTGCGGCCCAACCAGAGCTCCGCGGACCACACCGAATCCATCTTCTTCGACCTGGCGTTGCAGCCGGCCAGCGGCGTCTACGGCCGCGCGTCCTTCAACGTCGTGGGCAACGTGGCGCAGAACCGGCTCAACAACCTGTTCTACGAGAACCGCGGCACGCCCGCCGCGCCGGGCGCGGGCATCCCCACGAGCCCCGGCTCACCGCCGACGTCCAACAACCCGCTGGATCGCTTCGCGCTCTACCAGGCGGAGTTCAAGTTGGACCGGACGGACTTCGCGCTCGACGGCTACTACCGCACCGGCCACTACCACTGGGGCGAGGAGGGCGACTTCTTCGGCCTCTACCGTGAAGCGAACTACGGGCCGAACCTGGACATCTACCACGGCAACGCGCCCTTCGGCGTCGTGTTCACGGGCAAGCGCAACCTGGAGGGCCTGAAGGTGGCGGTGGGCCCGGAGCTGTACTGGGGCGCCAACCCGTCCGCGGTGGCCAAGTACCGCAACAACGTGGGCCCGGTGAACATCACCCTGGTGCACCAGGAGGACCTGGCGCAGGGCGCCTCGTCCAACACCGCCTCCGTGGTGCGTGAGCGCATCGCGCGCAGGACGGCGCTGAACTTCCAGTACGCCACCGGCAAGATGGTCCTGGACGTGGGCGGCCTGATGTCCGCGCCCCAGCGCATCGGCGAGACGTTCACCTATACGCGGCAGGCGGCCGCGGACGCGCCCAGCTACCTCAACAGCGGCTACGACGTGCTCCAGGACCAGGTGCAGTTCCTGGACACCCTGGGCGCGAAGGCGCGGCTCACCTACGACATGGGCATGGTGCGCTGGCTCCTCCAGTCCTCCATCCGCGGCCTCGTCGCGGACAGCGGGCCGGAGCAGGCCAACATCATCACCGGCTGGAGCCTGCGCGAGAGCGGCCGAGGCAACCACTACGCCGGCCAGCTGGGCGCCGCGCTGCAGTTCGGCACGATTCAAGTCTCCCCGAACCTGCTCTACCAGAAGCCCCTCGTCGGGCCGAACCCGACCATCGAGGACGCGTTCGACCCCGCCACGGGCCAGTACTTCGCGGGCGTGCGTCCGCGCAACGTGCTGGTGGATGCCTTCACCGTGTTGGACAACCGCGAGACGCTGGGCGCGGAGCTGCTCATCACCTTCGACCCGACGCCCGGCACCTGGTTCTGGGCGTGGGACCGCGACTTGCGCGAGGACGCGCCGTTCGCGGCGGGCCTGGACATCGTCTACCGCCACCAGCCCACGTCGCGTGACGCCGGCATCGCCATCCTCGCGGATGGCAGCACCATCGCCTTCGGCCGCTCGCCCGTCGCCCGCGACGAGTGGGAGACGACGCTGCGTCTGGTGGGCAATCCCACGCAGCGCCTGCGCCTGTTCGGCACGGCGTTCGTGGGCAGCAACCAGTCCTCCGGCGAGGACGACCGGCAGATCCACCGCTTCGGCCTGGACGGCTCCGTGCTCTACGACACGCTGCTGCTCGCGGCCCAGTTCCACTTCAACGACTGGGGTCCGTACGACTACCACCGCGTCTTCAACCTCACCTACCCGGTGCAGCTGGGCGGGGACCTGTCCTACGGGTTGAAGAAGCCGGTGCTGGGCGCGGTGTCCACGCGCTTCGGTCTGCGCGGCCTGGTCCGCATGCTGGATGAGTACTCGGAAGGCCTCAACGACCGGGGCATCGCCGAGGGCCTGAAGGGCCGCGAATACGAGGTGGGCGCGTATGCCATCCTTTCTCTCTGAGGGACGACGCATCATGAGGACTGCTCTGCTGGTGGCCGCCGTGGCGTCGCTGTCCGGCTGCTACGACGACCCGACCATCGTCTACGGCCGCTCGCTGGAGGACCTGACCTTCGTGGTCACCGACCCCCTGATGGGCGTCTACCCGAACACGTCCGTCCTGGACGACCCGTACAACCCCTTCCGGCTGTCGGGCGTGGGCACCGAGACGAAGTGGGACATCCAGTCCGGGGCGAGCCCCGTGGCGGGCTTCTACTCCTGGGCCACCATCCTGGCGCAGGGGCCGTACGGCGAGGCGCAGTACTACGTGGGCGTGCAGCTGGCGGCCATCTACCAGCGGGGCCTGGCGGATCAGGCCAGCCTTCCGCAGACGCGGGAGATGGCGGTGAAGGCCTTCCAGTCCGTGCTCGACAACTTCCCGGACGCGGTGACGTACGACGCGTCCGGCACCATCGCCTATGACCTGGTGACGCCCGCGTACAAGGGCGTCGTGGAGCTGGGCGGCACGGTGACGGGCGGCTGGGTGATGGTGAAGACCTCCAGTGGTGCGGACCGGGCGGTGAAGCCATGAAGAAGCCGTTGTGGGGATTGCTGTTGATGCTGTCCGCCTGCCGCCCGGATCCGGGCCCGGCGGACTACTCGGACCAGGGGCCCATCGGGAACAACACCGACGGCGGTTCAGAGCCCGCCGCGGATGTGCTGCCCGGGCCGTTCCCCTTCGAGGACGGCCAGCGCCGCCTGATGGTGGGCATCTTCTACGAGACGGGCCACTCCGAGGAGGTGGTGCTCGACAACGTGGACACCAACTTCTACCTCTACGACAACACCGTCTATGTGGAGGACATCTTCGACCCCGTGGCGGACCGCGTGGAGGGCAAGTTCGCCACGAAGATCGTCCAGAACGGCAAGCCGTGGATGGGTTTCGGCGTGCACTGGACCAGCGTGCGCAACCTGGACACGTGGAAGACGCTCCACGTCAGCATGAAGTCCGCGGACGTCGCCTTCGCGAACGTGAAGGTCGGCATGTCCAGCGGCGTGAAGACGGAAGAGAAGGGCTATCCGCTCGCCGCTTCGAAGTACGGCTACGTGAATGACGGTGCGTGGCATCACCTGGCCATCCCCATCGCGGACTTCACCGCGGCGGGCCTGAAGCTCAATGCCGTGTCGTCACCGTTCACCTTCGCCGCTGAAGGTGGCGCCGCCGGTCAGTCTCTCCTGCTCGACAACTTGTACTTCACCGCGAACTAGGCAGGACGCAGTGCCAGGAGGGTGGGCCGGCTGTCGAGGATGACAGCCGGAACGCCCGAGCCTTGTCGTGACGTCGCCGGCGCCCCCGCGTCCAGCGCCGTCAGGGCAGGGAAGCAGCTCCTCCAGCCAGGCAGTCCCCCTGCGTTTGACGCGCGTCCTGGTCGTGCGTCCAGACGCATGCCTCACGGTGTTCCTACTCAAGGAGTCGTCCCCCAATGTGTGAATATTCAGCGGAGTTGTCAAGAACGGGCGCAAAGCCAGTTCTGCTCGAAGCACCCCCCGGTGTCTGGCTGAAGCGGGCCTTCGCGGCGGTCGCGCTGCTGGTGTCCGTGCTGGCCGCTTCACCGGCCCAGGCCCAGACGAACGTCGCCCTGAACCGCCCCACGACGACGTCCTCCGCGGAAGGCAACTTCCTGGGGGAGTACGCGGTGGACGGCAATGGCGGCACTCGCTGGGGTAGTGCCTTCACGAACAATGAATGGATCACCGTGGACCTGGGGCAGACGCGCACGATCTCGCGCGTGGTGCTGACCTGGGAGGCCGGCTACGCCACCGGCTACAAGATCCAGGTGTCCGCCAACGGCACGACCTTCACCGACGCGCTCACCGTGACCAACGGCGACGGCGCGGTGGATGACCTGTCCCTGCCGGCGGGGACCACCGGCCGCTACGTCCGCATGCAGGGCGTCGCCCGCTCGGGCGCGTTCGGGTATTCCCTCTGGGAGTTCGCCATCTACGAGACGGGGGGCACCACGCCTCCGCCCGTCACCACGGACCTGGCGAGGAACAAGCCGGCCACGGCGTCCAGCGTGGAGGGTGACTCCGAGTACCTGCTGCCGGGCTTCGCCTTCGACGGGCTGGGCACGACGCGCTGGGCCTCCGTCCCCGCCGTGGATCCCCAGTGGATCCGCGTGGACCTGGGGTCCTCCCAGGTGGTGGGCAAGGTGGTGCTGGACTGGGAAGGCGCCTACGGCAAGACGTACACGATTGACGGCTCCAACAACGACACCACGTGGGTCACCCTCAACACGGTGACCAACGGTGTGGCGGGCCGGCGGGAGATCCCCGTCTCCGGCACCTACCGCTACATCCGCATGCGCGGAACGGAGCGTGGCACCGGGTATGGCTATTCGCTGTGGGCCTTCGAGGTGTATCAGTCCGGCGGCACCAACCCTCCGCCGACGCAGACCACCAACCAGACCCTCAAGCTGAACTTCCCGGAGCTGGCGTACGCGAAGATCAACGTGTCGCCCGCGCCCATCAGCGTCACGCCGGTGCCGGAGGAGGGCAACACCACGCCGTCCGTGCGCAACCCGCCCGGGCCGTTCACCTACCAGCTCACGTTCCCGCCCAACACGACGGTGACGCTGTCGAAGAACCAGTTCTCTCCCACCCAGCCCAACACGGACATCCGGCTGGCGGTGGTGGACTACAATGGCAACCAGCAGCGCGGGCAGTCCGTCAGCGCGCTGGCGGTGCAGGGCGCGGACTGGAACGTGGAGATCTACTCCACGGGCAACGGCCCCACGGATCCCCGCGACCCGACCATCATCCCGGACCCGTACGTGGCGCCCGCGCCGCTGCCGGTGACGGGTTCGTTCCGGCTGGTGACGCCGACGAACAACACGATGGTGACCACGACGCGCCGTCCCACGCTGACGTGGGCCCCCGTCACGGGCGCGACGAACTACAAGCTCTACGTCAACCTGTCGCGCAACGACTACGACTGGATGGCGCCGGGCAGCCTGTTGGATCGCTACACGCAGGTGGCGTCGCAGACGGGCACGTCCTTCACCTTCACGGAGGACCTGCCGGATCGCTGGACGTACAAGTGGTACGTGGTGGCGACGTTGTCGGGCAGCACGCCGCGCTCGGACATCGGCAACTTCAGCGTGTACCTGCCAACGGTGGAGACGCAGGCGGACGGCGTCAACCTCATCAATGGCGCGCGCGACCTGAACAAGAACGGCGTCATCGAGCCGTACGAGGATTGGCGCAACCCCATCTCCGTGCGCGTGAACGACCTGCTGGGCCGCATGACGCTGCATGAGAAGGCCATGCAGATGTTCTACGACGCCAAGGAGTACCCGCTGGCGGGCTTCCAGATGGGGCCGCTGTCTCCCACGGACATCCCGATGTTCCAGAAGGCGTCCGCGGCCACGCGGCTGGGCATCCCGCACATCGACGCGGGTGACTCCATTCACGGCTACAAGACGAGCTGGCCCACGCAGCCGGCGCTCGCCGCTTCGCGCGACCTGGACACCGTCTATGAGATGGGTGACATCCAGCGCAAGGAGCAGATCGCCATTGGCAGCCGCGGCACGCTGTCGCCGCTGGCGGAGGTGAACACCAAGGTCCTCTATCCGCGCACGCAGGAGGGCAACGGCGAGGACGCCGAGCTGGCGTCGGGCATCACCCGCGCGTTGATCGCCGGCCTCCAGGGCGGTCCGGAAGTGAACCCGAACTCCATCTGGGTGACGACGAAGCACTGGCCGGGGCAGGGCGCCGGCGGTGAGGCGGGCATCACCTACGACGGCACCACCATCCACTACCACATGCGTCCGTGGCACGCGGCCATCGAGGCGGGCACCAGCGGCATCATGCCGGGCTACGCCGGCAGCTGGCTGCTGGGGCCGGAGGGGTACGGCGCGGGTGACAACCCGGGCATCCTCAACTACCTGCGCACGAAGCTGAACTACGACGGCGTCATCTGCTCGGACTGGCTGCCTTCCGGCGCGTGGGTGCGCTCCGCCACGGCGGGTTCGGACGTCATGGGCGGCGCGACGCCGTCCGCCATGGCCAACTTCGAGAACGAGGTTCCGCTCTCCCGCATCAACGATTCGGTGCGGCGCATCCTCGACCTGAAGTTCCGTCTGGGCATCTTCGAGGACCCGTACAAGAACGGCCCCGCGGGGACCTCCGAGTGGCACACGGCGACCAGCAAGGCCGCGGTGCGCCGCGCTTCGCAAGGCGCGATGACGCTGCTCAAGAACGACGGCGCGCTGCCCATCCGGCTGCCGGCGGGCGGGAAGATCGTCATCGCGGGTCCCCGCGCGGACGACATGTCCTGCATGGTGACCTGGCGTTCGGACTTCCACGGCTACGAGTTCGGCGACCCGACCATCTACGCGGCGGTGAAGGCGCGCGCGGAAGCGGCGGGCCTCACGGTCTACAAGGACAACGCCCCGGCGGGCGTGACGCCGGACGCGGCCATCGTGGTGGTGGGCGAGAGCTACTTCACGCACGGCACGGAGTGGGACAAGGAGAAGCCGTACCTGCCCGGCGACCCGATTGGCCCGGCCCACGACGCGAAGTGGGGCGACCAGTTCGGCGTCATCAACAGCTTCAAGTCGCGGGGCATCCCCACGACCACGGTGATGATCATGCCGCGGCCGTATGTCCTGACGAACGTAATGCCCATCTCCAACGCGTTCCTCATCGCCTATCGCCCCGGTGACATGGGTGGCTTCGCGGTGGCGGACGTGCTGTTCGGTGACGTGCTGCCGCGCGGCAAGACGCCGTGGCAGCTGCCGCGCGCCATGAGCCAGGTGGGCACGGACGTGGAGAGCGGCCAGTTGGAGCGCTGGGATCTGCCCTACGACCTGGGCGCGACGGACGCGGAGCGGGCGACGATCCGCTCCAAGATCGCCTTGGGCCAGCACATCGAGCCCATCTACGGCAACCCGCTGTTCCAGTATGGCGCGGGCATCCAGGGCTTTGGCCTGACGGATGCGACGGCGCCGGTGGCGTTCAGCCTGCTGACGCCGGCGAACAACCTGGTCATCACCGGCACGCGGCCGGCGTTCACCTGGAATGCCAGCAGCGATCCTCAGACGGGCATCCAGCGCTACGAGGTCTTCATCGACGGCAACCCCGCGCCGGTGGCGATCACCAAGACGCCGTCCGCTCCGCTGGAGAGCCTGAAGCTGGCGAACGGGACGCACACCTGGTTCGTCAAGGCGTTCAACTGGGCGAACGGGGTGACGCAGTCGCCCACGTTCACCTTCACGCTGAACGACACGACGCCTCCGGCGGCCTTCGCGGCGCTGTCGCCGTCGGCGGGCCAGGCGGTGCCGGGCACGTCCACGCGCTTCATCTGGGAGCAGACCACGGACGTGGGCGCGGGCGTGTCGGAGTACGTGCTCATCGTGGACAACGCGGACCGCACCCCGACCATCCTCCGGAGCGCGGCGACCCCGGCCGGGACGAACCTGGCGAGGGGCAAGAACGTGGCGGCCACCTCGTCCGAGTTCGGCAGCCCGAACGACGCGGTGGACGGCAGCCTGACGACGCGCTGGTCGAGCGTCGGCACGGCGACGACGGGTGACACCGACTCCATCACGGTGGACCTGGGCGCCATCTACTCCCTCAAGCGCATCCTGCTGAACTGGGAGGCCGCGTACGGCCGGCGCTACGTCCTGGAGACGTCGCTGGACGGCGCGACCAACTGGGTGGCGCTGAAGACGGTGGACACCGGCGACGGTGGCATCGACGACTGGACGGGCCTCACCGGCGTGGGCCGTTATGTGCGCATGCGAGGTGTGCAGCGTGCGACGGCCTACGGCTACTCGCTGTGGGAGTTCGAGGTGTACGGCGTGGGCACCGAGCAGACGACGGTGAACGGGCTGTCCACGGGCACGCACACGTGGCGCGTGCGCGCGGTGGACGGCGCGAACAACACCACGCTGTCCTCCGGCCCCGTCACCTTCACGAAGTAGGCGGGTGAGGGTTTGAGGTGAAGGGGAGGGGCGGCCGGACGACGGCCGCCCCTTTTTTCATGGCGGTGACCGGCGCGGGGGGCAGGGTCCGTATCCGTTGTGTGCCCGAACCCCTGTCCTTGCTGTGCCGCGTCCCGCCGCTCCTGTTCGTCGTCGTCGTCCTGGGCCTGGGGTGCGAAGCGCCGGAGCCGCCTGCCACACCCCCTCCTCCTCCGGACGCTCCTCCGAGGGCTTTGACCTACGCGGTGGAGCGCTACGACTACACCTTCGACCTCACGACGCGGGAGGCCCGCTCCCGGCTGTGGCTGGACGTGAAGGAGCAAGATGAGGGCGAAGGGTGTCTGTCCATCCCGGCCCCGGAGGGGGTGACGGGCGTGCGATGGCAGGGCGGGGCTCCCACGCGCATGCGCACGGCGGAAGGGAGGCTGGAACTCTGCGGGTGGTACGAAGGAGGGCCGCTCTTCCTCGACAGCCAGTATGTCGTCCCGGAAGCCACGCACCTGTCGACGCAGGTGGGGTTCTCCCGCCGTCCGGTCGTCGGCGGAGACTTCTCGTACCTGCTGGGGTGGTTGGAGTCCTGCGACCTCTTTGGCCCATGTGATGACGCGCCCGCGCGGCTCGCGCGCTTTACGTTCGACGTGAAGCATGCGTCGGGGGAGGTGGTGCTGTGCCCCGGACGCCTGTCGCGGCGGGATGAAACCCATACACGTTGCGAGCTGCTGGAGACGCCGGCGCCCACGTACTCCTCCTTCATGGTGGCCTCCCTCCCGGCGTGGAAGCGCACGCGGCTGGTGGACTCGGACGTGGCCTTGGTGGAGCTCTATGAGGCTCCGGGTGGCCTGCTGGGGCCGGCACTGGACGCGGCGGTGATGGAGGATTTCTTGAGGTGGATGATCGCGCGTTTCGGTCCGCTTCCGTATGGCCGCGAGCTGCGCGTGGCGTCAGCGCCCACGGAGTGGCTGGGCATGGAGCATCCGGCCAACATCCTCCTGCGCGACAACCTGCCGCTGTTGCCGAAGGACTACGCCAACATGACGCTGCACACGTGGATGCACGAGGTGGTGCACCAGTGGGCCGGCAACCGGACCACCCTGGCCAGCGCCCAGGACTATCCGTGGAAGGAGTCGGTGGCTGAATACCTCACGTATGTCTATGAGGACGAACACCGGGACGGCGAGGCGGCATCCACGCTCGCGTACTGGGACCGGCTGGCCCGCACGACGTCCTATTACCTGCGTCCTGCGGACGAACCGGCGCCGCCCTTCATCTCCTTCGTCAATGACATCTACGGCTCGGGGCCGATGATCCTCCTCTTGCAACTGGAGTCACTGCTGGGCCGGGCCCCCGTGCTCGCCGCGCTCCAGTCGTTCCTGGCCGAGCCGGGTGCGCGGAGCATCGAGGACCTTCGCGCCGCGCTCGAAGGTGCGTCTGGCGTCAGTCTCCAGCGCTACTTCGAGACCTGGGTGGATGGGGAAGGGGAGCCGGATTGGCCCTTCTTCCAGGTGGAGTGGCGTGAGGAGGATGCGCTGTCATTGACCGTGACGCAGAAGACGACAACGGGCACCGTGTATCCCTGTGTGGTGGAACTGGAGCTCCAGGGGGAGGCCCCGGAGCAGCGTCAGCGTGTCACCGTCTCCTACGGACTGGAGCCCGTGTCCGCGACGGTGCAGACCACCGTGCCGCTCCCGCCGTGGACCGTCCGGCGGGTGGCGGTGGATCCCCGGAGCAGGGTGGTCAACCGCAGGAGCGCGGGGCTCCTGCGGGAACCTGCCCTCATTCAGCGGAGGCTGTAGGTCATCGTTGCACGAGGGTGCCTCGCGCCCCGGTCGTCACGGGGTGTCGGCCATATCGTCAAGCTGCCCCTGCGCTGCCTCGCGGTAGTAGGGGACGACTTCGACGGACAGCACGTCGCGCATTTCCTTGCGAGCGTCCTCGTAGTTGCCCGCGTCCTGGTGCCTGTACATCCGGTCCAGCGCGTCCATGAGTCGGTTGGAGCCTTCCGAGATGCGGTGGGAGCACTCGCGGAGGAGCGCAAGTGCTCCGTCATCTGACTGGAGTGCGGATGTTGCGTCAGGGATGGCAACCTCATCCGCCGTGCGGTGCAGAAGCGCACGCGTGTCCTCTGTAAGGACAAGGGGGGCTCCTTCGCGGAGCACACGCTGCGATAGGTCCCGTATCGCGTCCCAGTCGGGTTGGGTTGTCATCAAGCGCTTCCTCTTCGGCCCGCACTTATCCGCGGGCCATACGTGTTGGCCTTCGCAGCGGCGCAGGCAATCGGTGCAGGGGCCAAAGAGTCTACCGGCCGCGCAGTTATTCCAGGACCGGAGACACCGGTTCTTCCACACAGGAAGGCGCGGGCCAGACTGAGGGCCACGAGGATGGGAGCAAGGTGGTGCCGACAGCGGGCGGCTATCGGGGTTGTCATGGAGACGGAGCCTACAGCGCGGCGTTGACGTTGCCGCTCGCTCAAAGGTGGTCAACCGCAGGAGCGCGGGGAGCCTGCGGGAACCTGCCCTCATTCAGCGGAGGCTTCAGGTCCCGCCTTCGTCGACGACCGCCTGGATGGCCTGCTCCAGCCAGCGGCGGGTGGAGGTGTTGCCCGACGCGGACAGGTGATGGCCGGGCATCAACCGGCAGCTGATGAGAAAGCCGCTCCAGAGGATGTTGAGCCGGGCCGCGCGCCCCTCGCCATCCGGTGGGCCGAGCCAGCGCGCCAGCGGCTCCAGCGCCTTCTCCCGCAGCAGCTCGACCGTCGTCGCGTAGGCCTCGGGATCCGTCGCCGAGAGGATCAACATCGCCAGGGGCCCCGGAGCGTCCTCCGCGCCGAAGAAGAGCGACACCACCTCCTCACCGAAGCGCCGACGCTCCACCTGCAACAAGGGGGTGATGTCGAGCACCTGCTCCAGCGTCGCCCGGTACAGCCCCTGCTTCGAACCGAAGTAGCGGCCTACAAGCGAGGAGTTCACCCCCGCCAGGTCCGCGATGTCGCGCACCCCCGTGCTGGCGAAGCCACGCGTGGAGAACAGCGTCCGGGCGGCGTCAATGAGGGTGGCACGCGTGCGCTCGGCGTCACGTTGACGCGTCGAGGACCTGGGGTCGGGCGGAGGCGGGATGTACACGGCTGTTTACCTATGTCAGGAATTCAGGTATATCCGGAATGTACACGGCCGTGTATATCGTACGCGGCCGCCCAGCCGAGGGGAAGTGCGCGGATGACTGCGACGACGAAGGGCGAGCTGTCTTTCTCTCCGGAAGCGTTGAAGGAGAAGTACCGGCAGGAGCGGGAAAAGCGGCTGCGCGCGGATGGCGCTGCCCAGTACCTCCCGCTCCAGGGCGTCTTCGCGGACTTCGACAAGGACCCCTACGTCGAGCCCGGCTTCACCCGCCCGGCGCTGACCGAGCGGACAGACGTGCTGATCGTCGGCGGTGGCTTTGGCGGCATGCTGGCCGGCGCTCGCCTGCGTCAGGCGGGGGTGGAGTCCTTCCGCATCATCGAGAAGGGCAGCGACTTCGGCGGCACCTGGTACTGGAACCGCTACCCGGGCGCGGCCTGCGACGTGGAGTCGTACATCTACCTGCCGCTGCTTGAGGAGACGGGCTACATGCCCAAGGAGAAGTACGCCAAGGCGCCGGAGATCTTCGCCCACTGCCAGCGCATCGGACGGCACTTCGACCTCTACAAGGCCGCCTTGTTCCAGACGCTGGTGCGGACGATGGACTGGGACGAGGGCACCCGTCGCTGGAACATCACGACGGACCGGGGTGACCTCATCGCGGCACGCTTCGTGATCATCGCGGGCGGCATCCTCCACAAGGCGAAGCTGCCGGGCATCCCGGGCATCGAGACCTTCCAGGGCCACTGCTTCCACACGAGCCGCTGGGACTACGCATACACGGGGGGCAGCCCGACGCGCCCCATGACGAAGCTGGGCGACAAGCGCGTGGGTATCATCGGCACGGGCGCGACGTCGGTGCAGGCCATTCCGCACCTGGGCGCCACGGCCCGGCATCTGTATGTCTTTCAACGCACCCCCTCGGGGGTCGGCGTGCGAGCCAACCAGCCGACGGACGAAGCCTGGGCGAAGTCGCTCCAGCCGGGCTGGCAGCAGGAGCGCATCCGCAACTTCTCCGCGATCGTCTCCGGCCGCCAGCAGCCCGTCGACATGGTGAACGACGGTTGGACCTACATCTTCCAGGGACTGGACCTCACCCAGGCCCGTTCGGCGGAGGAGGCCGCCGAACTCGCGCAGGTGTCTGACTTCCGCAAGATGGAGGAGATCCGCGCGCGCGTGGGCGCCATCGTGAAGGATCCCGCGACGGCCGAGGCGCTCAAGCCCTATTACAACCAGATGTGCAAGCGGCCCTGCTTTCACGACGAATACCTGCCGACGTTCAACCGGCCCAACGTCCAGCTCGTCGACACCGAGGGAAAGGGCGTGGAGCGCATCACGCCCACCGGCGTGGTGGTCAACGGAAGGGAATACCCGGTCGACTGTCTCATCTACGCCTCGGGCTTCGAGGTGGCGGGAGAGTTCACCCAGAAGCTGGGCTTCGACATCCGCGGGAGGGGCGGCCGGTCGCTGCGTGATGCCTGGGCCCAGGGCCCGGCCACGCTGCACGGCATGCACAGCCGCGGCTACCCCAACCTGATGCTGTTCACCACGACCCAGAGCGGCTGGGCGATCAACTTCGTGCACATCCTCGATGAGCAATCACAGCACGCCGCCCACATCATCGCGCGGTGCCTGCAACAGGGCGTCGAGGTGTCCGAGCCCTCGGAGCAGGCGCAACAGCAGTGGTGGGACGTCATCCTCGGCCGGCTCAAGACAAGCGCCACCTTTGGCGGGGCCGACTGCACGCCGGGCTACTACAACAACGAGGGAATGAAGGCGGGCCCGGAGATGATGAAGTTCGCCACCTTCGGCGGTGACACGCTCGCGTTCATCGACGTGCTGCGCGAGTGGCGCAAGGGCGAGGAGCTCGTGGGCCTGGAGTTCACGCGCGGCGGGGCGGAGGTCCCGTCATGAGCGCTCCCATGTTCCGATTCCTCTCCAGGTCCCTGGCCGCCAGTCTGGTGTTGGCCGGGGCCGCGGTGCTGGCCGCTCCGCCCAAGGCCTGGCGCCAGGAGGTGGTGGTGGCCGGCTCCCCCTTCCAGGGCGTCCACGGGCTCGTCGTCGACGGCAAGGGCCACCTGCTGGCCAGCAACCTGTTGGGCCAGACGGTGCACTCCGTCGACCTGAAGACGGGCGCGGTGAGCACCCTGGTGGGGCCTCCGCTGGGCGGCGCGGATGACGTCACCCTGGGACCCGACGGCTCGGTCTACTGGACCGGCTACTTCACCGGCCAGCTGATGCGGCGCACGCCGGATGGCAAGACGCGCGTCATCGCGCGGGGGCTGCCGGGCCTCAACTCGCTGGCCTTCCGCGGCGATGGCCGGCTCTACGCCACCCAGCTCGGCGCGGCGGATGTGCTGTGGGAAGTGGACCCGAACGGCAGGAAGCCACCACGCAAGGTCATCCAAGGGCCCGGCTTCCTCAACGGCTTCGAGTTCGGCCCGGACGACAAGCTCTACGGCCCCCTCCTGCTCAAGGGGCAGATCGCCCGCATCGACGTGGACACGGGCGGCATCGAGCCCGTGGCCCAGGGGTTCGCGATGCCGACGGCCGTCAACTTCGACGCGCGGCGCGAGAACCTCTACGTGGTCGACGCGGCGCGGGGTGAGTTGGTGCGGGTGCGGCTGCCCTCGGGCGACAAGGAGGTCGTCACGACGCTGCCCACCGGACTCGACAACCTGGCCGTGGGTCCCGACGACCAGGTGTATGTGTCCAACATGGTCGACAACGACATCCGCGTGATCAACCCCGCGGATGGCTCGGTGCGGGTGCTGGTCGAGGCGCGCTTGAGCGTGCCGTCGGGCATCGCCGTGGCGCCGGATGATCCGGACGAGCGGGTCTACGTGGCGGATGTGTATGCCCTGCGTCAGGTGGGCGGCCTGGATGGGAAGATCCACCAGACGGACCGGGTGCTCTCCTCCCCGACGAACTTCCCCATGAACGTGAGCGTGAGCGCGCTGCACGTGGTGCGCAGCACATCCTATCTGGGCGGCCACAGCAGCGTGCAGGTGCTGGAGCGGGCCACGGGAAAGCTCCTGCGGACCCTGCCCAACACCCACGGTGTCCAGGGCGTGGTGGAGCTCGCGGACGGCACGCTCATCCTCGCCGAGGGCGCCACGGGCCGGCTCGTGCGAGTGGACACGGCCGAGCCCGCGGTCACCACGGTGCTCACCGAGGGGCTGGAGGGCCCGGTGGGGCTCGCGGCCGATACAGACGCCAAGGAGCCCGGCGTGTACGTCACCGAGGTGCGCTCGGGGAAGGTGACCCGGGTGCGGCTGTCGGATGGCGCCAAACGCACGGTGGCCAGGGGCCTCAAGGGCCCCGAGGGCATCGCCCGACATCCGGACGGTGGGCTCTTCGTCGCCGAGGTGGGCCGCAAGCAGTTGGTGCGCATCGATCCCGCCACGGGCCGGTCGACGGTGATCGCGAGCAAGCTGCGCATCGGTCTGCCCGAGAGCGATCCCTTCCCGCCGGGCTACCTGCCCACGGGCGTCGCCGTGGGGCGCTCGGGCACCGTCTACCTGACGTCCGACATCGAGAGCGCCCTCTACCGCTTCGTCCCCGAGCCCTGAGAGGACGGCCAGGCCGCAGGAGCGCGGGGCTCCTGCGGCGACCTTTCGGCTCAGGGTTCGATCTGCGGCTGCAGCGTCCAACTGAAGACGGTGTCCAACATGGAGAGCGTCCCGGACAGCTCGCCATTCGGCTTCACGAGCTGAGGTGTGGCGTTGGGTTCACCCGAGTCCGTGAAGAGGATGTTCCCGGGGGAATCCAGCTCCGGTCCCTGGCAGTCCTTGCCACTGACGGCGACGCTCACGATGCGTCCGTCGCCGAGCGCCGATCTGTACGCGCGCGATGGGTGTGACAGCCACTCCTGGGTGTCGGGATCCGGTGACTTCAATTCATTGAACGGGTTCATCAACATCGCCCCGCCCGTGGGCCCCATCGAATACTTCGTGGGCCCGAACGAGTAGTTGCAGCCATGGCTCGAGTAGCCGATATCGAGCGTGAAGTCCCCGCTGGCCGCCAGGATCATGAAGGCCCCGAGCCGCTTCGTGTGCGGGAGGTTCGGATGATCATAGTCCGCGGTCGCGAAGGCCCCCAGCACCTGGTACTCCAGGTTCGCGTCGATGATCTTCCCCCGGCCCGACCAGCCCGCCCCCACCAGGACCGCCTTCGACGTGCCCTTGTACTTCCAGCAGCCCACGTTGCTTCGCTTGAGGTACGGCGTCTTCGCCGCCGTCAGGCTCCCGCCGCCGCCGGGCGCGAACTTCGCGTTGCTGGTGATGATGATCAGGTCCTGCGCCCGCTGTGACTTCATGTCGCGGCAGAGGCCCACGTACTCGTATTCGCTCCAGTCCTCCTCGTGCCACGTCCCGCTCGCGTCGTTCCAGAGCGCGAGCACCTTCACCGGATCCTTCGACTCGGTGATGTTCTTGAACCACCCGTTGTGGAACAGCAGGGAGCGCGTGTTCGGGTCGCTGAAGGTGAAGTGGTGGTAGCTGTTGGCCAGGTTGTTCAGCTCGGTGCCAAGCTCTTCCTTGAGCTCGGGCGCGCCGGCCAGGTCGCCCTTGAGCGCTTTGAACTTCGCCTTCTCCGTGAGCTTGTCCCACGCCTTGAAGGACTCCGCCTTGGTGTCGATGGGCGCCTGGTTCCAGAGCACCTTCGCGAACTCCGGCCAGACCTTCTCCAGCTTGCCGGGGACGGCGGAGTCCACCGCGGTGAGGCTGGAGGTCTCCGTGGTCAGCTTGTCCAGCGCCGCCACCACGACGCTCGGGCCGTGCTTCTTCGACAGGTATTGGAAGAACAGGTAGGCGCCGTAGTCGCGTTCGGCATCGCCCGCATCCGGCGCGGTGCAGTGGCCCTTGGTGCGGTTCTCCAGGTGCAGGTCCGGGGTGCTCATGAAGCAGTCGGCGTATTGCTGTTCGAGTTGCAGCGACTGTCCATACACCTGGTCGATGGCCCAGTTCGCGGTCGCATCCCGGATCCACCCGTAGCTGTTCTGCGGGCCCTTCGTCTTGGAGGCCCACTGGATGGCGTGCATCAGCTCATGCGCCGCCCCGGCCTTGAGTGAATCATCGTCAAGCCCGTCCCACAGCTGGATGTAGGTGGGGGCCTGCGTGTTGTCGTAACCTTCCGGGAGGGTCAACCCGTAGCCGCCCATGTTGCGGACCAGGTAGAGGTCGAGCTGGGAACTGCCCCCGTTGCAGCCGGCGTAGTCCTCGTCGGTGAGCGGCGCCTTGAGCCCCAGCGCCATCAGCTTCGGCCAGATGTCCTTCTCGATGGCCTCGTCGAGCAGCTGGGCCTGCTCGCGCTGACCCGTGACGGCGAACTCGAACCAGACCTTCACCTTCGCGGTGGACTTCGACAGGGAGTACCAACCGGCGGAGCTGGGGCGGCAGGAGGGCCGCTTCATGCTGCTCAGCCGGGCGTCGGGCAGGGGCGCGTTGAGCCAGCTCCCCGGGTCATCCGGGCGCAGCAGGTACATTCCGAGTTCTTCCTGCATCGGCGCGGAGAGGCTGTCGAAGCGCTCGCGCAGCGTTTCGAGGACGGTGACGTCGAACCCCGGTTTGACCCGGGCCTTGTACTGGAGGGGCAGGCGGGGGTCGCTGAACGCCGCGTACACCTGGTAGGCCAGCAGCTCCTCGTCGTTGATGAGCCCGGCTTCACGCGCGGACGCCAGCACTTCGTCGCTCGAAGGCTGGGACGCGTCGGTTGGCATCACGATCACCGACAGGGTCGCGCTCACCGCCCCCGCCTTGGCCGTGATGACCGAGCCGCCGACGGCCACGCCCTTCACCCGGCCGTTCGCTACCGTGGCGTACTCCGGCAGGTAGGAGCTCCAGGTCACCTGGACGTTCTTGAGCACCTGGCCGGTGTCGTCGACCGCCTGGGCGGCCAGCGTCAGGGATTCACCCACCAGCAGCGTCGCCCCGTTCGGGGAGAGGGTGAGCGCGGCGACCTTGTCGTTGTCTTCGCCCTCCCCAGGCGTTGGGTCAGGTTCGGTGGAACCGCAGGCAAGGACGAACGTGAGCAGGCACAGCGCGAGCCGGGAGGCTCCATGAAACACAGGCATTGCCAGACCTCGAGGTGTCGAAGAGGCATGATAAATACCATGGGTGAATCCCGATGCGACCCCCGGTCGTGCAATGACATATTGTCTTGAAACAAGAAGGCCCCTGTTGCCTGGGAGGCAACAAGGGGCCGGGAGCCGCAAGGGATTGGCGCGGGGATTACGGCGTGGGCGCGGCCACGGCGGGAGCGGCCTCGGTGGGCGCGGCAGCAGCAGCGGCAGCGGCGGCGGCGGCCTCCTCGGCGGCCTTCGCCTCGGCCTGCTTGAGGGCGGCTTCGGCCTCCGCGCGCTTCGCGACCTCGACCTTGGCGGCGGCCTGCATGCTGGCGAGGCCCTTGTCGAAGTCCTTGCCGACCATCTTGTCCATGTCGATGAAGACCGAGAACGCCTTGCTCATGAAGCCGTTCTCACCGGTCATGGTCCAGGTGACGGCGGTGCCGTCCTGCACGGGCTTGAACGTGAACGTCGTGGTGCTGGTGGCGGCGAAGGGCTTGATGAACTCCAGCTTGATGCGGACGGACTCGTTCGCGCGGCTCTCCTCGTTGGTCATCCGGCCTTCGCCCACATCGGAGTTGCCCGTCCACGCGTAGGTGGCCCCGGTGCCCGACTCCGCGCCGCCGAAGACGCGCTTCAGGTTCGGATCCAGGTTGTCCCAGGGAGACCACTGGTTCCACTGGTGGAAGTCGTTCACCAGAGAGAAGGCGATGTCCGGCGTGCCCGGCACCGTGGCGGTGCGCGACAGGGTGAAGGTGTCGGGGCGGGTGGCGATGAAGGCGAGCAGCAGCACCAGCGCGGCGGCAAGGCCAATGGCGATCTTCTTGAGCATGGGGTGTCCTCGGAACAGCAGCCCCGGGAAGGGGCGGAGGCGTCTTAGGCCCTCCGTCCTCGGGCGCTCAAGCCCCCCACCTGGATTCGGGAGGGGCACCACCGTGGGTGCGCCAAAGGTGACGCCCTGAGTCGTGCCCGCCCTCCTTCGAGGCAACCCACACGGCGCGCTGGCGACAGCGGCCGGATGTTCGCAGCCTGCGGTCCCTTCTGCCCCTGCATGAGGACGGATCCCGTATCCTGGGCGTGAATGCGCGCGCCTTCCTCCCTTCTGACCCCTGACACCGCGCGGAGCCTGTCCCTGATTCGGACGCTGGGTGAACCGGAGCGCTCCCCGCACATCGTGAGACAAGTGCTGGGCTGGGACGCGTCGTCGCGCTACCTGCTGTCGGTCCGGAATCGGGGGGAGAATCAGCTGCGCTGGTGGGACCTGGAGGCGGACAGGAACACACCGCTCTTCACGCGCCCCCTGGCCGGTGGCGTGGCGGCGTGGTTCCTGCCGGATTCCCAGACACTCCTGTCCGTGACGTTCCGGGGTGCCCTGCAGACCTGGTCGATCACCGACGGTGCGTTGCTGTCCACGGTGACGACAGGCATGTCCGTTTCCAGCGCGTGCCTGTCATTGGACGGGACGCGACTGCTGCTCACGGGATCGGCAGGGCGCGTCCTGCTCTGGGATTTGCGCAAGAGCTGGTTGATCTGGCGACGGGATGATCGCGCGCTCTTCTACGGCTGTGCGCTCTCTGCCGATGGCGCCTTCGCCGCGGCGGGGGCCGCCGAGGAACGGGAGGGCGCGGTGACGCTCGCGTCGCTCCGCCTCTGGGAGGCGAAGACCGGGAAGCTGGTGGGCAGTCGCTCCTTCGAATCCTTTCGCATCTGGACCGCGGCATTTGTCCCCTCGGGAGACCAGGTCATCGCCGCGGACACCGCGGGCAGGCTGCTGTTCCTGAGCCTGCCCTCGCTCGATGTCGTGCGCGTCGTCGAGGGCCCGGCTTCGGGAACCCTCCAAATGGAGTTCAACCCCGCGGGCTCCCTGCTCGCGGCAAGCCCGGACACGAGCGCCTTCGTGGTGCTGAACGCCGACGACGGGCAAACGCTCTTCGCCTATTCGGACCTGGACGACATGGAGGGCAGCTCCGTGTCCTTCTCTCCCGACGGACGCTTCGTGAGCTGGGGCATGGACGACGGCAAGGTCGGAATCTGGGGTGTGGCCCCGTCCCGGAAGGCCTGACGCGGCGTTGGACCCACCAACACGCGGCAGGTGCCCGGGGATGAGTTGGACAAAGTTGTCGAGGAACTGAAACAAAAGGAGAAGGTCAATGGACGCAAGAAGAGAGAGTGAACCCGTGAAGAACGTCACAACGACGGAGCGGAAATCCGAGCGCGAGCACGTCGTCACGCGAACCGTCAACGGCCCGGCGCGCATCATTTTCGAGGCGTGGACCAAGCCCGAGCTGCTCAAGCGGTGGTGGGCACCGAAGTCGTTTGGGATTTCCTTCATTTCCTGCGAGGCCGATGTTCGTGTCGGGGGCACGTACCGTTTCGTGTTCGGCCACCCTGCCTCGGAGCAGCCGATGGCGTTCTTCGGTAAGTACATCGAAGTGACGCCGCACTCGCGCCTCGCCTGGACGAATGAGGAAAGTGCTGAGGGGGCCGTCACCACGGTGACCTTCGAAGAGAAAGGCGGCAAGACGCGGGTCGTCGTGCACGACCTCTATCCCTCGAAGGAAGCTCTCGACGGTGCCATCGCCTCCGGCAGCACCTGTGGGATGGGCGAGACGTTCGAGCAGCTGGACGAGCTACTCGTCGCCCTGGGCGTCTAGTCCCATGACCGGGTGAAGTCCGCGGGTTGGTCATGGAACTTCGCTGCCTCGGCCACTCCCACGACCGCTTCTCGTAGCGCGTCGCCACGCGCCGGTTCTGCTTCAAACGATTGAAGAGACACTCCACGCGGCAGCGCTTGCGATAGGCCGCGTGGCGGAAGGAGCGAAGGCGAGGCTGGTCCGAGCGGGTAGGGATGACAGCCTGCACCTGGTGCTTGCGGCACCAGTCGCGCAGGCTTCAGTTCGCCCCGGCTCATGCTCTCTCAACGCCGGGCGCCCTCGACCTCTTTGCGGACACGCTCTAGCCTGAAGCCATCAGGAGGTGGACGTGGCGAAGCCCCGACAGGCGGTCCGGAAGCGTTCGACGCAGGAGCGCCGCTCCGACACCGCGCTGCTCATCATCGACGTCATCAACGACCTGGACTTTCCCGGCGGGGAGAACGTCCTGCCCTGGGCGCTGCGCATGGTGGAGCGGCTGGGCCCGTTCGCGCGGAAGATGCGCAAGGCGGGCGTGCCGGTCATCTACGTCAACGACAACTTCGACCTGTGGCGCAGCAACTTCACGGACGTCTACAAGCACTGCACCCGCCGGGGCAGCCGGGGCCACGCGGTCGCCCGGGCCCTCAAGCCACTGCCTGGTGACTACTTCATCCTCAAGCCCAAGCACTCGGCCTTCTTCGCCACGTCCCTGGTGCCGCTGCTGGAGCACCTGGGCACGAAGAAGCTGCTGCTCGCGGGCATCGCCACCAACCTGTGCGTCTTCTTCAGCGCCCACGACGCGCACATGCACGAGTACAAGATCACCGTGCTCAGCGACTGCTGCTGCGCGGAGAGCGACAAGGACCACGACCTGGCCCTCGATCAGCTCCAGCGCTTCCTGCGGGTGCGCGTGTGCCGCGGTGACGAGGTGAACCCCGTCCGCCACTCGCGGAGAGCTCCGACCCGGAAGCCCCCGACCGAATGGAAGTGACGGGGGCCGCGCGCCTCAGACGTCCTTGTCGTCATCGTCGTCGAGGATGTGGCACTTCTGATCCTCGTCGAGCGCCTTGCCGATGACCTGCTTCACCAGGTCCTCGCCGTTGAGCTCCATCGAGAAGTTGACCTTCTCGCCGCCCACGTCCTCCTGCTTGTCCAGCTTGAGCTTGCCGCCCAGGGCCATGGCATTCCCGTCGACGCGCGCGCCCGCGGGCACCCGCACCTCGCCGCCCAGGGACACCACGTCGCCCTTCACCCGAGCCCCGGCCTCCAGGATGACGCGGCCCCGGACGGCGGCCACGTCGTTGTCCACCACCGCGCCCTTCTTCACGATGACGTCCCCGTCCACCGCGACCGCGTCCTTGATCTTCTCCCCGGGCTCGATGACCAGGTCCGTGCCCTGGACCGCCTTGCTCCCGTCCTTCACGTTGACGCAGACACGCTTCACGGGAACCTTGGACGGCTTCGCGGGCTCCGCCGCCAGCGCGGGCACGGCCAGCGAGCAGACAAGAACGAGGGTCGGCAGGAGTGGGCTGCGCATGGTGGAAGCCTCCGTGACACGGAAGATGCGGAAGGGGGACGGCATGCCATGCCTACGGCCGGCCCCGTCCCCCCATTGCATCCACCGCATCACACCGGTGCGGCATCCACCCCGGCTCCAACGCCCCCGCCGAGCACGCCCTTCGCCGCGTCGATGGCTTCGTGCGTCCCCGCGAGCGCCAGGATGTCACCCGCGCGCAGCACCTCCTGCGCGGACGGCACCAGCACGCCCTCCGTGCCCCGGCGGATGGCCAGCACCGTGGCCCCCGTCATGCCGCGCAGGTTGAGCTCCGCCAGCGTGCGGCCCACCGCCGCGCTGGAGGTGCCCAACGCCACCGACTCCGGCTCGCCCAGGCCCGGCAGCAGCTGACGCACCCCGTGCAGCACGTCCGGAGCGGGCTCGTCGTCGCCGCCCTTCGCGTGGGACTGGGCCGCCAGCGCCTCCACGATGACCTGCGCTCCGGCGCGCATGTGGCCCTGCAGGTGCGTGGCGCTCTGCCAGAAGGCGAACCCCAGCACCCCCAGCATGATGAGCAGCAGCACGGCGCCCGGGAAGCCCGGCAGGAACGGCTGGGTGATGGCCACCACCGGCGCGCCCACCATGAAGATGCTCGCCAGTTGCAGCGCCACCACCAGCATCCGGCGCGGCGCCGCCGCCAGGTCCACCTTGCCGCCCGGCACCGCCGGCAACGCGCCCTCCGCCAGGGTGACGCCCAGCCGGCGCGCCACCCGGACGATGCCCACGCAGAAGGGCAGGGCGAGCGCGACGCCCAGGCCGATGACGATCATCGGCGTGAAGGTGACGTTCCCCTCGATGCGCGCGTCGATGTACGCCGTCACCTGGGGCAGCATCACCGACGTGCCGATGACGATGACCGTCAGCAGCGCCGCGTCCAGGAGCAGCATCATCGCCATGCGCCGCACGCGCGCGCCCACCGTCTTCTGGCGCGGCGACGTGCGCAGGTTCTCCACCCAGCTTCCATAGAGCGACGCGAACGTCTGCAGCGGCGCGGGCAGCTTGCGGTCCACCCAGTTGGCCAGCGGCCCGGAGGCACGGATGAGCCACGGCGTCGTCAGCGTGGTGATGGCGGACACGGCCACCGCCACCGGGTACAGGAAGGTGCCCGTGGCCTTCAGCGTCAGGCCCAGGCCCGCGATGATGAAGGAGAACTCACCAATCTGCGACAGGCTCAGGCCCGCCTGCACGGACGTGCGCGTGCCATTGCCGGTGAAGAAGGCGCCCAGCGTGACGCTGATGATCTTCCCGAAGACGACCACCAGCGTGAGCACCATGATGGCCATCCAGTGCTCGCGGATGAGCGCCGGGTCGATGAGCATGCCCACCGACACGAAGAACACCGCGCCGAACAGGTCGCGCACCGGCTGCACCAGGTGTTCAATCTCCTTGCCCTCGCCGGACTCCGCCACCAGCGAGCCCGCGAGGAACGCGCCCAGCGCCACCGAATAGCCGAACGACTGCGCCAGCAGCGCGACGGCGAAGCAGATGCCGATGGCGCTCACCAGCGTCGTCTCCGGACGCTGGAGCTTCGTGATGGCGCGCATCACCCGGGGCACCACCAGCAGGCCAATGACGACCAGCCCCACCAGGAACGCGGCCAGCTTGCCCACGGTCAGCGCCAGGTCGCCCGCGGACAGCCCGGAGCCGGTGGACACCGCGGTGAGCATGGCCATCAAGAGGATGCCGATGAGGTCCTCCACGATGAGGATGCCCACCACGATGCTGCGCAGCGCGCCCCGGATGTTCTGCTCGTCGAACGCCTTGGCGATGATGGTGGTGCTGGAGATGGCGATGCAGCAGCCGGTGAACAGGCTCTCCAGCATCGTCCAGCCGAAGGCGCGGCCCACGATGAAGCCCAGCCACACCATCACGCTGCACTGGATGACGGCGGTGAGCCCCGCGGTGGGGCCCACCTGGACGAGCCGGCGCAGGCTGAACTCCAGCCCCAGGGAGAACATCAGCAGGATGACGCCCAGCTCCGACAGCGTCGTGACGATGTTGGGGTCCGCCACCAGCGGGATGGGCACGTGCGGCCCGATGATGAAGCCCGCGAGGATGTAGCCCAGCACCACCGGTTGGCGCAGGCGCTGGAAGAGGACCGTGGTGACCGCCGCGACACAGAGGACGGTGGCGAGGGCTTGGAGGAAGGCGTGGGCGTCGTGCATGGGAGGCGCCTCGGGACCGGGACAGGGGCCGTCGTGGGATGGGGGACACCCCGCCTTCAGGAGGGGCGTCTGGACTCGCGGTCCCCGACCCCGCCTGGAACGCGCGGAGCCGGGGGCTCACTGGAAGTTAGGGCGGGCTCACATCCACCGCTCGAGGGCGATGGCCGCACCGATGATGGCCAGGCACAGCAGGGCGCTCCAAAGCAGGCGCGTGCCCTGCCACTGTT
>NZ_RAWI01000619.1 GCF_003612125.1 Corallococcus praedator | reverse complement strand
GGGCGGCGTCATGGCGCGTCCGGGGTGGGGTGTCGCAGGGACATGAGCAGCATGCGGTCCCAGGTGGGCTCCGCCGGAGAGGTCGCCGCGAGCAGCGCCAGCGCGATGCCGGTGGCGCCCGCGAGCAGGCCCGTGTTGTCGGTCCAGCCCTCGGTGTCGTCGTCGAAGCGCTCCAGCGTCCGGAACCCGCCCACGCCCAGGCCGGGCTGCCGGTGCACGGTGAGGAGCTGCGCGAACCAGCGGCGGGCCGCGGTTTCGAAGACGGTCTCCCCCGTCGTCTGGAAGAGCCGGTTGTAGAGGTGCGCGAGTCCAGCGGCGCCATGGCAGAGGCCGCCATCCTGCACGGAGGCGACGTCGGTCCACCGCTGCGCGGACTCCCGGCAGAGCTCCAGCGCCTGGGCTTCCCACTCCGCGTGGCCCACGGCGCGCGCCAGCGTGTGCAGCCCGAGCGCCACGCCCGGATCTCCGTAGCACCACGCCGGACGGCGCGGCCACGTCAGGGGCTCGTCCTGGAGCCCCACGCGCGTGGGGAAGCGCGCGGACTCCGGGGCCTGCGCCCGCTGGGCCATGAACCACGTCCATCCACCGTGCAGCAGTTCGCGCGCGGAGGCAGCGGCGACGCCGGAGGCCACCGCGCCACCAAGGACGGTGAGCACGCCCGCGATGCCGTGCGCCATGCCCAGGTTGAAGCCGCCCTGGGGTTGCGCCTCGCGGAGCCGTGGCTCCACATGCTCCGGCGCGGTCTTCCAGCGCAGTCCAAGAGGCGTCCGTTCCGCCAGCTCCCCAAGGCGTGCGACCACCGCTTCCAGGCAGTGCCGCGCGCCAGCCCGGGGAAGACGCTCCAGGGCATAGACACCCATGCCGACCAGTCCACTCACCAGGTCGTAGCGGTGCGGCCACGGCCGCGTCTGGAGGAAGTCCCCGAGCGCGTCGTCGATGTCCGTCAGCGGATCCGCGTCAGGAGACTCGGAGGGACGCTGAACGTGCTGGACGGCCCAGGCGATGCCCGGAAAGCCATCGTAGAGGTCGGGGTCCAGCGTCTCCGAGGCAAGGGCGTCCGTGGCGCGCTCCAGCAGGGCCTCCGCGGTGGAGCGATGCCGCGCGTCATCGTGGGCTTGCGCGAGCGCGTCAAACAACACGGCGCGTCCCGCGTCACCGCGTGCGAGCGAAGCCGCGAAGGGGGGCGTGGGTCGGGCATGCGCCAGTGCTTCGACCAGGGGCCCGAGCACCGCCAGGGCTTCCGCGTGCTCGACGCCCTGCAGCAGGGGCTTCCACGGGGGCGTCCTTCGCATGTCTTCGTCCCTGCTTTCTGGAAAGAGCCGCTGGAGCTTCATTCCCTCGCATGGGGCAGGGAAATGAAATTCGGTGTTTCGCGGTTGAGGCGGGGAACACTTGTTTGCAGAGGAAGCAGGTGTTTGACTGAGAACGCCTGACGAGGTCCGTCGGGTGTTGAAGGCAGCAGGCTGTCGGATTGTTTCCAGGTAACGCCGTCGAGCATTGCAACGAAAGGCGATGTCATGGACAAGCAGGACACCCAGAAGCCGAAGAAGCTGAGCCTGAAGCGTGAGACCGTCCGTCTCCTGTCGAATCCCGGCGCAGAGTTGAAGGCACACAAGGAGCTCACCAGCCCGTTCTGTACCGAGGGTGGTCCGAAGTGTGACATCTGATGTTCCTCACGGGCCTCCGGGTCCGTGAGTCCTTGCCGGAAGGGAGTGCAAGGCTCCCTTCCGGAACCAGCTGGGTTTGAGAAAGTCAGCGGTTCCCTTGGCCTCTCAACAGCGGCTCGTCCTGGCCATCGCCGTCCTGGCTTCGCTCGTCACGTTCCTGGACGGGGCCATCATCAACGTCGCGCTGCCCGCGATGGTCCGGGACCTGGGCGGAGGGCTCACGCTCCAGCAGTGGGTGGTGGATGCGTACCTCATCACCCTGGGCGCGCTGATGCTGGTCGCGGGCTCGCTGTCGGATGCCTTCGGCCGCAAGCGCATCCTGCGGTTGGGGCTCCTGGGTTTTGGTGCCACGTCGTTGCTGTGCGCGCTGGCGCCCACCGGAACCGTGCTCATCGTCGCGCGCGGACTTCAGGGCGCCACGGGTGCGCTGCTGGTGCCGGGCTCGCTCGCGCTCATCCTGTCCTTCTTCTCCGGCCCCGAGCAGGCGAAGGCCATTGGCTCGTGGACGGGGTGGACGGGCGGTGCGTTCATCGCGGGCCCGCTGGTGGGCGGGCTGCTGGTGGACACCGTGGGCTGGCGGTGGATCTTCGCCATCAACGTGCTGCCCCTCGCGCTGACCCTGATGCTGCTCGCGCGGCTGGAGGAGCCGCCCCGGCCGGCGCGCGCGCGCATCGATGTCCTGGGCGCCGTCCTGGCGTGTGTGGGATTGGGCGGTCCCGTCTATGCGCTCATCGAACAGGAGAAGGTGGGCTGGATGCACCCCTCGGTGTTGGTGTCCCTGGGGGTGGGCGTGCCGGCGTTCATCGCGTTCCTCGTGCAGGAGCGGCGCACCGCGCATCCAATGATGCCGCTGGGCCTGTTCCGGGCGCGGAACTTCTGGGTGGGCAACCTCGCCACCACGGCCATCTATGGCGCGCTGTCGCTGGGCATGTTCGTCATCACGCTCTTCCTCCAGGAGGTGGGGGGCTTTCGCGCGACGACGGCGGGCCTGGCGCTGATGCCGACCACGCTCCTCATGTTGCTGCTGTCGTCCGTGTTTGGCGGACTCTCCGGACGCCTGGGGCCGCGCGTGTTCATGGCGGCGGGGCCGTGCCTCGCGGGCGTGGGGTTCCTGCTGATGCTCAACGTCGGCACGCCGTTGAACTTCTGGACCCAGATGCTGCCGGGTGTCCTGGTGTTCGGGCTGGGGCTGACGGTGACGGTCGCGCCGCTGACGGCGGCGGTGCTGGGCTCCATCCGCAGCGAGCAGGCCGGCATCGGCTCGGCCATCAACAACGCTGTCTCCCGGGTCGCGGGGCTCATCGCCATCGCGCTCACGGGGCTCATCGTGGGCCCGCGATTGGACGTCGCGGGCTTCCACCGGGTGATGCTCACCACCGCCGTCCTGCTCATCCTGGGCGGAATCATCTCCGCCCTGGGCATCCGCAATCCGCCGCGGAAGGCATGAACGGCGGCGGCGTCAGTCCTCGCGGGGACCCATGGAGAAGTACACGGCCTCGGTCCCCAGGTTGAAGGTGTCCCCGTCCGCGATCTTCTGGCGCTTGATGCGCTGATGGTTGATCCAGGTCCCGTTCGACGAGCCCAGGTCCTCGATGAAGAAGTCGTTGCCCACGCGCACGATGGCCGCGTGCTCGCGGGAGACCCTGCCGGACTTCACCACCAGGCTGCACGTCGGGCCGCGTCCGAGCGTGAAGCGCTCCACGTCCACCCTCGTGGCGGGACCGTCCGGTGACAGGCGGACGAACAGCTCCAGCTTCGGGGGCGCCTTGGCGACCTTCGCGGGTTCGGACCGCTTGCCGACGTCCGTGGGCACGTCCAGGACGTCGTCCTCGTCCTCCACGGGCGCAGGGACGGGGGCGGGGGCCCTGCC
>NZ_RAWI01000618.1 GCF_003612125.1 Corallococcus praedator | reverse complement strand
GGCTTCGGCGGTGGCGGTGGCGGTGGGGACGGGCTGCGGGTTCATGAAGGCTCCTCTATCACGCGACGCTCGCCTACAGCGAAGGGGGCGGGAAAGCTTCCCGGAACAGGCGCCGGGCGTTCTCGGTCGTCCGCTGGGCGAGCACGTCCACCGGCTCCCCCAGGGCCTGGGCCATGCCCGCGAGGATGTGGGGCAGGTAGCCCGGCTCGGAGCGCTGGCCGCGAAAGGGCGTGGGGGCCTGGTCCGGCGAGTCCGTCTCCGCCACCAGCCGCTCCGGGGGAATCACGCGCAGGGCGTCCAGCGGCTTGCGCGCCTCCGCCCAGGTGACGGGGCCGGCGAAGGAGAAGTGGCAGCCCTTCTGGATGTAGAAGCGCGCCAGCTCCGCGCCGCCGCTGTAGCTGTGCATGAGGATGCCGGCGTCGGGCCAAGCCTCCGTCTTCAGCAGGTCGATGAGCGCCGGGTGCAGCCGGTGGCAGTGCATCAGCACCGGCAGCCCGTGCTTGCGCGCCAGGGCCAGGTGTCCGCGCAGCACGGCCACCTGTCGCTCCAGGGGCGCGCCGGTGACGGAGGGGCCGTCCAGGCCGCACTCACCCACCGCCGCCGCGCCGCCCTTCGCGAGCAGCGCGTCCAGCCGCTCCAGGTGCAGGCCGTCATCCTCGGGCGGCAGGTCTGGCAGGAACTGGGGATGAATGCCCAGGCCCACCTGGATGCGCGCGTCCTGGCGGGGAAGTTCGAGCAGGGGCTCCCACGTCTCCGGTCCCACGGCGGGAATGAGGATGCCGTGCAGGCCCGCGGCCCAGGCGCGCGCGACGACTTCCGGGCGGTCCGGCTCGAAGCGAGAGGCGTCCAGATGGCAGTGCGTGTCGATCATTGAGCACCCTTTTCCCAAACCCAGTTCAATCACGGACAGGCCCGGATGACGTGCCCTTCAAGGCGAGCCGTCCCCCGCGAACGGGAAGCTATGACGCGCGCCCCTGACTGAGGAGGCATGAGCATGACCAAGCGAGTGGTGTGGGGTGCGCTTTTCGGAGCGCTGACGGTGTTCGCGACGGGCTGTGGAGACGAGTGCGTCGACCAGTTCGACTGCCGCGACAAGGGGACGGCCCCCGAGGGCCAGACCTGGTCCTGCAACGAGGACAACAAGTGCGAGCTGCGCACGCTGACGCCCGCCCCGGAAGAGGACGCAGGCACGGAGACGGACGCGGGCACCGGGACGGACGCGGGCACCGGGACGGACGCGGGCACGGACGTTGACGCGGGCACCGACGCGGGCACGGAGGTCGACGCCGGGACGGACGCGGGTGCGGGCATGACGGTGGCCAAGGGCGGCGCGTGCACCGCGACGACCGAGTGCATGGCCGGCCTGTTCTGCGAGGCCGCGACCTGCCAGGCGCTGCACATCGCCGTGACGGGCACGGACGGCGGCACCCGGGCCATCGTGGCCCGCTTCGACACGCCGGGGATGACGTCCCTCAGCGATGACGCCGTGGCCAGCGCCTACCCGCGCTTCGGCCCGGGCGGCACGCAGGTGGCCTTCGTGCAGGGGGATGTCACCGGCGCCACGGGTGAGCTCGCGGTGCGCGCCGTGCCGCTCGCGGCCGGTTCGCCCACCGTGCTGACGACGGGCGCTGGCACGCGCATCCGCTACATGGAGTGGGAGCCGGGCAACGTGATTGCCTGGGTGCGTGGCTCGTCCGGCATCTCCACCATCCCCGCGACGGGCGGCACGGCGACGCAGGCCACCGCGACCGGCACGTTCCCGGACTTCGGGCCCAACGGCGTCGACTACGCGTACAGCGCTTCCGGCGCGGGCATCCAGGTCTCCACCGGCGGCGCCGCGCCGTCTCCGCTGGCGGGGTCGCCCACGTCCGGGGAACAGCCGCACTACAACCGCGTCACCTCGCAGCTGCTGTTCCTGGCCAACCCGGACGGAAAGACGGTGAACTTCGGCGCGGAGGTCACCCCGGTCCTCAAGCTGTACTCGCTGCCCGTGACGGGCGGCGGCGCCCCGCAGACGCTGGCGGACGCCACCTCCGCGCCCGTCACCGGTGGCACCCTGGAGTCCTACATCGCGAACCCGAACTGGGCGCCGGACGGCAGCTGGGTGGCGTACGTGCGCGCCTACTACCAGCTCATTGGCACCGCGGCCACGCTCTGCGGCAACGTGACCGCGACGGAGTGCGGGACCACCCCGGGCAACGTCCTCTTCCTCCAGCGCGTGAACACCACCACGGGCGCGCCGGAGGGCGCGGCGGTGTCCTTCGAGAACGAGGCCACGCTGCCGTCGTTCTCTCCGGACGGTCAGTACCTGGCCTACGTGAAGGGCGGTCAGCTCACGGTGCAGCAGCTGGATCCGGTCGCGGGCACGAAGGTCGGCGCCGCCATCACCCACCCGAAGGACACGTACACGGTGCTGACGAGCGAAGGCGACGACCACCGCCCGCGCTGGCAGCCCCGGTAGTCCTGCTCGGAGTTGAAAGCCCCGGCAACCGGGGCTTCCCGGCCCGCGTTCCCCGTTTCAGCGGGAGAGCGCGGGCCGTTGTCTTTGGGGGCGGGTGCGAAGCGGTGAGCCCACCGGTGCGAAGTGACGAACGCGGTCAGTCGGTGTCGCGCTGAACCCGCTCGCGTGGCTCCAGGATGCGTCCAGGGCGGTCCACGCGCCGGGACGCAAAGCGCGTCCGGAAGCACGCAGGAAGCGTCCACCGCAGCGGTTCCGCGACGGGTTCGAAGTGAAGGCGGAGACGTTGGAGCCGGGGCACCGTCGGAACCCGGAACGGGTCGCCGTGACGGGCCTGGAACGGCTTCACAACGTTGAAGGGAGACGGGCACTCCACCCGCGCCAGCGGAAGCGGCACCTGGTGGTTCGAGGCTGACAGCCGTGTCGCGACAGCCCTTCCTCGCGCGCCCTGTGTCCGGGAGCGCGGCCCGAGGGAGGACCGGACGGCTTCGTCAGCCTTCGACGACGATGCGGCGACCCAGCGCGCGGGTCATCTGCGGGGACGTCACCAGCTCCAGCACGCCGCTCATCTCACCGCCGGCGGTGTCGAACGCCGCGGCGATGACCTCTCCCAGCGTGAGCTGGGCCTTCTGGGCCACGACGCGCGCCCGCTTCGCCGTCCGCCGCAGCGCCGGCATCACCCGCCGACCCTGCCGCCGCACCGTCGTGCCACCACTCGTCTTGCCTGCGGTCCGCTTCGCCATGGTTCCTCCCGCCACTTCCCACTGCGCGGGTGAGTACACCTTGGGTCTGACATCATGCAGGCGGGGTGCCAGGGCTCGGCCTCCCCGGCGGGTCCTAGAATCCAGGGGTTTCCCTGTCGAATAGGGGGTTTCCGTGGGGTAGGACGGCCCACCTTTTTTCAGCCCTTCAGGGTCATTCCTCGTTCTGTCGAGTTTTTCGTTCAGCCAGCGCGGTGATTTCCACAGGACGTTCAATGGCCCTCATCGCGCCCCGGGGCCCGTGGGCACCAGGGTACGGGTCAGGTGTCACCCTGGGGCCACGCCCCCGTGGCTGGAGGGCCACGGGCCGCGCCGGGGCGTCCGAGGGGGG
>NZ_RAWI01000617.1 GCF_003612125.1 Corallococcus praedator | reverse complement strand
GGTGTATAAGAGACAGGGGGTAGGGGCTGGCCGCATGTGAGGCATGAGGGAGAGTGGCCGCTCTGGAGGGGACGGTTCCGCGACGGGGTGTGCCTTGAGGGGACCCCGGGTGCGTGCTACCCGGGAACTCCATGCGCCCCGCCTCGTCGACGCTGGATGGTGGATGCCTTCCGCGGGGTTGGCGGGGGGACGTCCGTTCGCTCCCGGGCCGGCTTTTCGGAGGCCTGGCGCTGCTCGTGCCGGTGGAGGTGCTGGCCTGTCCCTCGTGCACGGCCCGGGCGCCCGAGTCTCCCGGTGGGGCAGGTGGGTTGCTGCTGGCGCTGATGCTGGTGCCCTTCGTCCTGGTGGGCGTGGGCATCTGGGCGGCCCGGCGGGTGATGCGTGAGGAGCGGGCGTCCGCCCCCGTGGAACAGGAGCACCCGTGAAGCCCGTGTCCGGCCTTCCGTGGCCCGTGTTGCTCGCGTCCGGTCCCGCGCGGGACGAAGCCACTGCCGCGCCGCCGGATGCTCAGGCCCCCCTGGCGGTGGCTCCCGCGCGAGGGGCGTGGACCCTGTCGCCACCGGAGAATGCGAGCGCCCACGGTGGCCGCATCGACGCGTTGCTGGCGTCGAGCCACCGCTTCGAGTTCGCGCTGGCGGCGGTGATGCTCGGGTGGTTGCTGGTGGCGGTGGTCCGCTTCCGGGGCGCCCGGACGGTGACCCCGAACGGGGGCACGCGCCGCTCGCGGGCGTGGGTGCTGGGGCTGGCGCTGGGCGTGTTCGGCGTGGTGGACGGGACGCTGTTCCTGGGCTCCGAGGGCTACCTGCGCGACGTGCTCTGGAACTTCCGCGTCCCTTCCGAGGACCCGCGCACGGTGCGCATCGAGATCAACGCGCACCAGTGGTCGTGGGAGGCGCGCTATGCCGGCCAGGACGGCACGTTCGGCACGAAGGACGACGTGGTGACGTGGAACGACCTGCGCGTGCCGGCGGGCGTGCCCGTCTGGGTGCAACTCGTGTCCACGGACGTGGTGCACGGCTTCTCGCTGCCGGCCTTCCGCGTGAAACTGGACGCGATTCCCGGCCGCGTGAACCAGACCTGGTTCCAGGCCGCGCGCGAAGGCGCCTGGGAAGCCGCCTGCTACCAGCACTGCGGCACCAGCCACTACCGCATGCGCGGGATGCTGACGGCGCTCTCTCCTGAGGCGTACGCAGCCTGGATGCGCGAAGCGGGCCGGCAGGCGGTGCAGGCCTACGACGCGGACGACGCGGCGGCCCACTGGGGCTGGGCCTGGAGGACGCCATGAAACCCGGCGCGTTCCTCAAGTCGCTGTGGACGACGGACCCCCAGCGCGTGGCCCGGCAGTACCTGTGGGGCGGGTTCCTGTTCCTGCTCGTGGGCGGACTGCTGGCCATGCTCATCCGCTTCCAGTGGGCGTGGCCGGGACAGCCGGTGCCGGGGCTCGCGTGGGCGCTGCCCGAATCGAAGGGCGCGCTGACGCCCCCTGCGTACACGGCCGTGTTCACGATGCACGGCCTGCTGATGATCTTCTTCGCGGTGACGCCGCTGCTCTTCGGCGCGCTGGGACACTTCGTGCTGCCGCTGGCCATCGGCTCGCGGCAGATGGCGTTCCCCCGGCTGTCGGCGTTCGGGTTCTGGGCCTACGCGGTGGGCGGCGCGCTGATGCTCGCGTCGTTCGGCGTGCGGCTGGGCGCGGCGAGCGCGGGGTGGACGTCCTATCCGCCCCTGTCCACGCCCGCGTTCACGCCGGGCCTGGGGCAGACGCTGGTGACGGTGGCGGTGCTGTGCGTGGGCGTGTCCGCGTTCCTGTACGGGCTCAACTTCGTCGTCACGGTGGTGCGCTGCCGCGCGCCGGGGATGACGTGGGGACGGCTGCCGCTGGTGGTGTGGGGGCTGTTCTACGGCGCGGTGCTCAACGTGCTGTTCGTGCCGGTGCTGGCGGCGACCCGGTGGTGTACCAGCACCTGTTCTGGCTGTTCGGCCACCCGGAGGTCTACATCCTCATCCTGCCCGCGTGGGGGATGGTGGGGGACTTCGTGGCCTACTTCAGCCGCAAGCCCGCGCACGGCTACCGGCTGACGGCGGGGGCCATGGGCGCGGTGACGGCGCTGAGCGGCGCGGTGTACGCGCACCACCTGTTCACCAGCGGCATGGCCCCGGTGCTGGGGCGCACGTTCATGGTGCTGACGCTGCTCATCTCCCTGCCCGCGGAGGTGATGTTCCTCAACTGGCTGATGACGCTGTGGAAGGGCAGCGTGCGGCTCACGTCCCCGATGCTCGCGGCGCTGGCGACGATGATCGTCTTCGGCCTGGGCGGCATCACCGGACTCGCGCTGGGCGCGGTGGCGACGGACGTGCCCCTGCACGGGACGATGTGGGTGGTGGGCCACTTCCACCTGACCATGGGCGCGGCCAGCTTCCTCGCGGTGTTCGCGGGGCTCTACTTCTGGTTCCCCCGGATGTACGGGCGCTCGCTGCACGAGGGGCTCGCGAAGGCGCATGTCCTGTCGAGCGCGGTGCTGTTCATCGCCGTCTTCGGAGGCCAGCTGGTGGCGGGGTACGCGGGGCAGCTGCGGCGGCTCTATGACCCGTACCAGTACACGTTCCTGGCGCACCTGCTCACGCTGAACCGGTGGACCAGCTGGGCCGCGTTCCTCCTGGGCGCGGCGCAGTTGTTGTTCGTGGTGAACCTGGTGCGCACGCTCGGCTGGGGCCGCGCCGCGGAGCCCAACCCGTGGCGCGTGGGCACGCTGGAGTGGACGGACGCGGGGCCCAATCCGGTGGTGCTGCGCGGGCCGCACGAGCTGTCGCAACCTGAGATACAACAGCAACTGGGTCGCGACTGGGTGGGGCAGGCGGAGGTGCTGCCGGTGGCCGTCCCGGTGAAGGCGGACACGGAGCCCGAAGCGCCCGGCGTGGAAGGCGCGGGTTAGGGGCGCGGTGGCGTTGGGGGGCGCCGCTCCCACAGGTCCACGCCGCTGGCGTCGCCGGTGGGGAAGCGCCGGACGAAGCGCTGCTTGAACCAGGGGCGGCTCTCCGGGGTGAGCTGCCAGGTGCCTCGCAGGCCGAGGATGACGAAGCGGCAGGACTCCAGCATGGCGCGCAGGGCCTGCTGGGCTTCGGGGGCGGAGAAGGCCTCGTCGAGGTCGGTGAAGCGGTCGCCGGTGCTCATGGCGTCCTGGATCATCGTGGCGTAGACGTCCACGACGGGCGTGGCCCCCATGGGGAGCCGGCCGGCCGCGAGCGCCCAGGCGGGCTCGAACGAGAACAGGCACGCGTTGGCGGGCACGTCGGTCCGCAGGTAGCGGGCGAGCGCCATGACGTCAGGGGCCTGCGAGCGTGAACTCTGGAAGCCGTGCCACGCCCCCGGCAGCGACGCGGCGACCAGGGCGAGTCCGGCCACGGCCCTGGAGGCGACGCGACCCCAGCGCAGGCTGAAGGTCTGGAGCACGGAGGCGCCCAGACCCGCGAGCACGGCCTCCGACGCGGCGAGGTGCGCGTTGTACTGGTCCCAGTAGGTGAGCGACGCCAGGAACATGGCGACGGTGAGAACGAAGGT
>NZ_RAWI01000616.1 GCF_003612125.1 Corallococcus praedator | reverse complement strand
CCCCGAATGGGAGCGGGGCGGTAGAGTTCCGGCCGTGAAGGTCTTCGCGTGGCTGTTCGGTGTCCTCTTCTTCCTGTTCACGGCGCCGCCGGGCCACGCGGCCACGCGGGCCGCCCAGGCCCCTTCGGCCCTCCCCGCCCCCGCGCCTGGCAGGCTCACGGTCTACTTCCTCGACGTGGGCCAGGGGGACGCGGCGCTCATCGTGTCGCCCGCGGGCAAGACGGTGCTCATCGACGGTGGGCCCCCAGAGGCCGGGACGCGGCTGGCGGCGCGGCTGCGCGAGTTGGTGAAGCAGCCCCTGGACCTGGTCATCCTCACCCACCCGCACCTGGACCACCTGGGGGGACTGCCCGCGGCGCTGAAGGCGGTGGGCGCGAAGCGCTTCATGGACCCCGGCTTCGACCACCCGAGCGAGGCGTACCGCGACCTGCTGGACTTCGTGGGCCGGGAGGTGGGCCAGGTGATGACGCCGGAGCCCAACGCGTCCGCGCCCCAGACGCTGCTCACGGTGGGCCTGGGCGAGGGCGTGTCGCTCACCGTGCTCTGGCCGCGCATGCCCCAGGAGCCCTTCCTCGCCAACACGCGCTCGGACGCGAACGCGAACTCCATCGTCACCAAGCTCACCTACGGCAGGACGGCGTTCCTCTTCACCGGGGACTCGGAGCCGCCCACGGAGGAGGTGCTGCTCCAGAAGCCCGTGGACCTCACCGCCACCGTGCTGAAGGTGGCGCACCACGGCGGCAAGCACTCCTCCACCGCGGCCTTCCTGGAGCGGGTGGCCCCCCAGGCCGCCGTCATCTCCTGCGGCGTGGGCAACGACTACGGCCACCCGAGCCCGGAGGTGCTGGGCCGCCTGCGCGACGTGCACGCGCGCACCTTCCGCACCGACCAGGACGGCGAGGTGATGGCGGTGAGCGACGGAACAACCGTCACCCTGCGCTCGGCGAAGGGCGGGGACTCCACCGCGAGCGTCTCCGGCACGCAGCCGGCGGGCAGCTCCGTGGCGCTCGGGCCCATCGAGCCCACGCCGGACCGCCGCCCCGGCCGCGCGGTGGAGAAGGCGCCTGAGCCGGCCAGTTCCACGAAGAAGCCGAAGGCAGCGCCGTCCGCCCCCGCGCCTCAGAACACGTCCGACACCGCGGGGCAGAACTTCGTGTCCCTCAAGGGCAGCAAGGTGTTCCACCGCGAGAGCTGCTCGACCTTGAAGCGCTCGAAGAACGAGCGCACCGTCTATACCCGCCGTGCCGACGCCCTGCGCGAGCGGCGCCCCGCCGAGGATTGTCACCCATGAGTCCCCGCATCGCCCTCGGAGTGGGCCTGCTGCTCGCCTCGCTGGCGTGTCAGCCGACGCCCGAGCCGCCGAAGAAGGCTCCGAGCCCGGAGAAGTCGCGCTACTTCGGTGGCGCGCCGGATGGAAAGCTCCACGTCTATTTCTTCGACGTGGGGGCGGGAGAGGCCGCGCTCATCATCTCGCCGAGCGGCAACACGGTGCTGGTGGATTCGGGCCCGGCCACGGCCGAGTCGCACCTGGTGAACCGGCTGCCGGAGCTGCTGCGCCGGGAGCTGGACCTGGTCGTCCTCACGCATCCGGATCCGAAGCACCACGGCGCGCTGGACGCGGTGCTCAAGCGCGTGGGCGCGCGCCGGCTGCTGGAGCCGCAGCTGCCCGACACGTCGTCCGCCTACGACACGCTCTTGGGCGCGGTGGGCTCGCGCGGGGTGCAGGTCTTCTCACCCGCGTCCTCCGCGAACCTGCCCCAGGAGTCGGTCCGGCTGCAGTTGGAGGATGAGGTGAACCTCACGGTGCTCTGGCCCCGTGCGCCCGCGACGCCGCTGCTGAAGGGCGCGACGGACGCGGAGGGCCGGAACGCGGCGAACTCCATCGTGCTGCGCCTGACGTACCGGAACACGTCGGTCCTGTTCGCGGGCGCGGCGCGCGCGGAGACGGAGGAGGTCCTCCTGGCGAACGGATTGCTGGGACACGCCACGCTGCTGAAGGTCGCCTCGCCCGGGGTGGCCGGCGCCAACTCGCAGGGGTTCCTGGAGGAGGTGCGTCCGCAGGGCGCCGTGTTCAGCATGGATGAAGGCCTGGGCCGGGACGCGAAGGTCCGGGACGTGATGACGCGCCTCAAGGGCGTGGGGGCGAAGACGTTCCGCACGGACGTGAACGGCGAGATGCACGCGGTGAGCGACGGCAAGCAGTTCGAGCTCACCCTCCAGCGCCCCACTCCGGGAGAGCCCGCCTCCGCGCGGCGCATCGTCCTGCCGGGTGTGGACACGCGTCCGGCCCTCGTGAAGACGGCGAAGCCCCCACCCCCGCCACCGGTGGTGGTGAAGCCGCAGCCCGAGCCGCCCGTCGTGGCGAAGGTGGAGCCGACGCGCACCGTCGACACACCCCGAGGCACCACCCCGCGATGGGGCAGCGAGGGCATCGACGTGGACCCACTGCCGGCCGCGACGAAGGCGGTACGGAAGGAGGACATCCGCCGCGCCGCGCAGCGCGCGCCCACCGGCGGCTACGTGGCGAGCCGCAACAGGCGCATCTTCCACAAGGTCGACTGCCAGAGCGCGGCGATGATCAAGGACAAGAACCTCGTCGTTTTCAGGACCCGCGACGAGGCGTTGAAGTCGAACTTCGAACCCGCGCCCGACTGCAAGCCCTGACGCGAAGGGGAGCCCGCACCATGCCCAAGGCCACGGTGGATCGCATCGAAGAGGACGTCGCCGTGCTCGTCTTGGACGGCCGCCAGCTGACGCGCGCCCTGGACACGCTGCCGCCCGGCGTGCGCGAAGGGGATGTCGTGGATCTGGAGACGGGCACGGTGGACGCCGAGGCCACCGAGGCCCTGCGCGCCGGGGTCCGCACCGCGAGGGAGCGCGCCATGCGCGGCAAGAAGCCGCCGCCGGGTGGGAACTTCGACCTGTAGGAAGCGCCGGGCCACCGCCCGGGACGGACTGCTCGACGTGTCGGGTCGCCCGAGCGGAGCAGGATGCCGTGGGAAGGACCTGCTCCTGACGAGGCGAGGAGCAGGCCCACCCATGAGGTCGGCTACGGCGCGGTGCCTTCCGCCGGGGCCGCGGGCTCGCCGCCGGTCGCGGTGCCCCGCGGAGGCGCCGTGGGCGCGGCACCCTCGCGCGCGGGAGGCGCCGGCGCGGGGGTCGGGGCCACGCGGGGCTCGGGCTTGCCCGTCACCTTGTTGACCATCTGCGCCAGGGGAGGCGGCAGCATGTTCGCCGCCGAAAGCGCGAACACCGCCACCACCGGAAGGACGACGAGCAGCAGCAGCACCAGCGCCACCATCTTCAGCGGGCTGCGGCGCGGGGCCACGACGGGACGCTTGCGGGCGGCCTTCGAGTCCTGCACCTGCTCCTCGTCCTCTTCCTCGTCGCGGCGGTCGTCCTGCGCCTCGGCCTGACGGGCGTCCTCGTCGTCCTCGGCGTCGCCCCGGTTGCCGGGCAGATCCAGGTCGGAGAACAGCTCGTTGAGGGGCGCGCCAGCAGCGGCGGCGGGCGCCGCTTCCGCGTGACCCCGGCGCTGTGAGGGCGCGGGAGCAGGGGCGGGAGAATGACGCGGGTCCCCGTAGAG
>NZ_RAWI01000615.1 GCF_003612125.1 Corallococcus praedator | reverse complement strand
GGTTGGGGGAGCTGCGCGCTCCCGATGGGACGCACTACGAATTGCAGCTCAAGGGGGCGGGCCGGACGCCGTACTCGCGCCGGGCGGATGGGCGCGCGGTGCTGCGCTCCTCCATCCGCGAGTTCCTGTGCAGCGAGGCCATGCACCACCTGGGCGTGCCCACCACCCGCGCGCTGTCGCTCGTCGCTACGGGGGACGCGGTCGTCCGGGACATGTTCTATGACGGGCACCCCCAGGAGGAGCCCGGCGCCATCGTCTGCCGCGTCGCCCCCAGCTTCCTGCGCTTCGGCAACTTCGAGCTGTGCACGAGCCGGGGGGACGTGGCGCTGCTCAAGCAACTGGCGGACTACACGCTGACGCAGTTCTTTCCGGAGCTGGGCGCGCCGTCCAGGGACACCTACGCCGCCTTCTTCCAGGAGGTGGCGCGCCGCACCGCGAAACTCATCGCGCACTGGCAGGCGGTGGGCTTCGTGCACGGCGTGATGAACACCGACAACATGTCCATCCTCGGGCTCACCATCGACTACGGCCCCTATGGCTGGGTGGATGACTTCAACCCTGACTGGACGCCCAACACCACCGACGCTGAAAACGGCCGCTATCGCTTCGGCAACCAGCCCGCCATCGGGATGTGGAACATCGAGCGGCTGGGCGTCGCGCTGATGCCGCTCTTCGACGGTGACGAGGGCCTGCTCCAGGCGGGGCTGCTCGAATACCAGCGCGCGCTGAACGCGCAGATGCTGGCGCGGTACGCGGCGAAGCTGGGCCTTTCCACCTTGGAGGATGACGCGGACGTTGAACGGGTGAACGCGTGTCTGGCGTGGCTGGCCGAGGAGGAGACGGACCTGACCCTCTTCTTCCGGGGCCTGTCCCGCGTGGTGCTTTCTCCCACGGCGCCCACCGTGTTCCCGGACGTGCTGCGCGAGGCCTTCTACAAACCCGTGTCGGAGCCCCACCTGGCCCGGGGCCTCCAATGGCTCACGGCGTGGTGGCAGCGCACGCGGCGTGAGGGCGCGGACCCCGTGGAGCTGGCGCGCCGGATGGACGCGGTGAACCCGAAGTACGTGCTGCGCAACTACCTGGCGCAGGAAGCCATCGACGCGGCGCACGCGGGCGACGACTCGAAGGTGCACCTGCTGCTGGACGTGATGCGACACCCCTTCGACGAACAACCGGGCCGCGAATCCTACGCGGCCCGGCGGCCTGACTGGGCGCGTTCGAAGCCCGGCTGCTCCGCGCTCTCGTGCAGCTCCTGACGCTCCCCGGTGACTAGGGGGTGATGCGGAAGGACCGAAGCTGCGCGGGATGCATGGACAGGGTCAGCCCGCCGTTGACCGTCGGCACCGTCGCGCCCGTCACCGCGTCCCTCACGGTGCCCGCGACGGGCAGGGTGATGACGACATCGTCCACCTGCCGCACGCCCGTGTTCACGACCGCGAGCCAGGTGCCCTGCGCAGCCGCGTTGATGGCGCGCACCACCACGGCGGGGTTGGACGCGGCGTTCGGCACGAGCTGGCCAGGCAGCGCCGGAAGCGACAGGAACGCCTGGTTGAAGGCGCGCGCGTACTCCGGGAAGCCCTGGTTGAAGCTCGCGCTCGACAGGGAGCCCAGGAAGCGCGGGTCACCATTCGCCACGGCCCGAGCCTCGGCGAGCTTCGAGTATGGCCCGGCGTGCTCCACGTCGGTGACGAAGTAGCCGAGCAGCGGGGTGGCGCCCTCCGTCATCGTGTCCTCGTTGAGCGCGAAGTGCCGCACCATCGCCAGGCCCGCGCCGCTCCGAAAGGCATTGAGCGCATCCGGCCGGCCCACGGTGTAGGCGTGGTTGAAGGTGTACGTGAGCGCGCCCTTGCTGTCGGACGTGTAGTGCTGGGGATCGCTCCAGGGGTCGGCGTGCTGCCATTCCCAGCCGCCCCAGGTGCTGAGCGGCGAGAGGAGGGCGTTGAGCTGGCGGTTCTCGCTCAGGGCCTGGTCCAGGGCCATCACGCTCCTGCCCAGGGAGAGCCAGGGCGCGGGGTTCTCCGCGACCATGGCGCCGCCGGTGGTGGGGTGGGAGCGGCCGGCCTCGGTGGCGTCGGAGGTGTAGAGCGTCACGGCGTCGCTGCCCACGCCCTGGGAGCGCAGGTAATCCGTCACGCTGTCGATGAAGGCACGGCGCTTGATCAGCCACCATTCGTAGTAGCGCTGGAGCAGCGCGCTGTCCGCCTGGAGCTGCGGCCGGGTGATGGTGACGCCGCCGTTCGCCTCGGAGGCGAAGCGCGCGAGCGTCGCGTCCGCGAAGCCGATGGGCAGCGCGCTGGAGCGGGGCCGCAGCCACACGCCGACGAACTTCTTCTTCGCCGTGTGCTGGATGACCGTGAGGTCCAGCATCTTCTTGAAGTCCGTCAGCGTGTCCGGGTCGGTGAGGTCGGCGCGGGCGTCCTCGGTCCAGCTGATATGGGTATAGGCGTCGTCGGTGCGCGTGAGGGGCTTCGCGCGCCGCTGGTAGCCCAGGCTGTTGCCGCCACGGCTGCCGGAGTACTCGTAGTAGGGCAGGACCTCCAGGTCGTACCGGCCCAGCATGGTGAGCGTGTCGGCCCAGAGGGACGGGTAGCGGCTCTGATACACCCAGGTGTTGCCACCATAGGGGCCCGAGTCCCAGCCCTGGTTGTGGCCGAACTCCAGCAGGTCATTGGAGAAGGTGTTCATCCCCAGGAACTTCAGCAGCCGGGCCTTGTACTCGTACCAGTCCACCCGGTTCGTCACGCCGAGGAACGGGCCCGGGTCCTGGTTGATGACCCCGTCGGACATCTCCTCGCGGACGAAGAGGTGGCGCTTGGGCAGGCCCGTGGGGGGCAGGGTGACGGGGGCGTAGTAGGCCGGCGCGGCCGGGGCTTCGTAGAGGCGGATCCTCGCGACGGCGGCGCCCCGGGACAGGGGCGCGTCCTCCGGGCGGAAGTGCGCGACGGTGACCCAGAAGCCCTGGGAGGGCGTCAGGTCGCGCGGATGTTCGGTGCCCCGGGGGCGCTGGATGCCGGGGTAGCGGTCGTGCAGGTGAAACAGCGTCTGCCACGTCTGGAATTCACCCGTCTGCGGCAGCTCCAGCGATTCGGGGTTGGGATTGACGTAGGGCGGCTGGAGCGCGTCACCCACGGTGTTGCCCGTGTGGAAGGCGCGTGTGTACTCCGCGCCGTTGTTGGAGATGATGACGGTGCGCGGCACGTCGTCCGGGTACTCGACGGAGAGCACGTAGGCCCTGCCCGCGACCAGGTTCTTGCCCACGCCCAGGCGGTAGGCGAAGTACTTGCGGCCCGGGGTGTCATTGGGCAGCACGCGGACGGCGCGCCCGAGCACGGTCTCGATGCGGCTGCCATTGGCGGGGAACTGCTGGAATGCGTGCGGATCACTGGCGTCGCCGCAGTTCACCTCGTCCACCAGCGTGAGCGCCCCGAAGGCGGGCGGCGGCACGACGCGCGGCCGGGGGCCGGTGCCGACGCGGCCGGTGATGGCGAACTCCACGGCCCCGTTGGTGTTGGTCGCGGGCGCGGACACCAGCAGGTAGCGCCGCTTCGGCACGAGGCCGGTGCCTGCGTCGGTGTAGTCGCGCGTCCAGAGAGGGTCGCTGG
>NZ_RAWI01000614.1 GCF_003612125.1 Corallococcus praedator | reverse complement strand
TGGGCGGACTGGGGCGTGGCGGAGACCGGCATCGCGGGGCCTGGGGGCGGGACGGAGCAGAAGCCCGTGGGCCTGGTGTTCGTGGCGGTGCAGCGGCGGGGGAAGCCGGCGGTGGTGGAGCGCCATCTGTTCACGGGAGACCGGAGGGCGGTCCGTCAGGCCGCGGCAGCGAGGGGGTTGGCCCTCCTTCTGGAGGAGCTTGCCGTGGAGTCCTGAATGGATGGCTCGTCCCGTGGACCGTTGGCGGTCGCGGGCCGGATGGGTGATGAAGTCTTCACGAAGGGGGGCGTCCGATGTATCGAATCGACGTGAATCCAGCTGAGTCCATCGTGAGTTTCGCCCTGGAGGGCTACATCCGGTTGGAGGAGATGCAACGCTTCGTGGTGGAGTTGAAGGCCGCGACGGACACGGTGGCGGGGCAGGCCATCAAGATTGAAGCCGACCTGCGCACGTTCCGGCCCGCGTCGCCGGAGGCCGCGGACCTCATCCGTCGGGTGCAGGAGTACGGCCTGCGCTCCGGGGTGACGCGGGTGGCGGAGCTGGTGCAGAACCAGATCGTCGCGCTGCAGCTCAACCGGGTGGCGTCGGGGAGTGGGACGGACAAGATCCTCCGTCGCTTCTGGCAGGAGTCCGCCGCGAGGACGTGGCTGTTGCATGGAGACGCGGAGCTGGGCGTGGCGCTCCAGGGCTGAGCGTCTTCATACTCCCGGGCTCCGCTCTTTGAAGACAGGGGGCGCTGAGCTCGGGACTTGAATGATGCCGCGCTGGGCAGCCGTGTTCGTATGGGTGGTGTTCGCGACGGGGTGTGCGACGTCGCGGACGTGGAGGCTGGACACGGGGGAGGGAGCGCCCCGTGAGTACACGCCGCGCACGCGGACGGCGCCGGTGGCGCTGGAGGGCAGGGCCTTCGGAGAGGCGGTCCGGAGTCTGGCCCCCGATGCGCGGGTGACGGTGCATCCCAGGACGGAGGCGCTGCGGTTGTTGGGGCTGGAGGCCCGGCGTCCGCGTGCATCCCTGGGACTCGTCGCGCTGGAGGACCCCAGGCGGGGCCGCGTGCGCGTGACGCAAGCGCCGGAGGAAGGCACGGCGCTGGAGGCGGCCTACGGGCGCTGGTGCGTGCGCAAGAAGCTGACGGGAGACTGCCTGCACCTGCTGGAGGAGGGGCCAAGGCTGGAGGAGGAGGGCAAGCGCACGCTGGCCTTCCGCATCGCCTTGGACTCGGTGTGGGAGGAGACGGCCAGCGCGCTGGAGGGGATGGTGGACCCCGAAGCGATGGTGGTGATGCTGGCGACGACGGGGGCGGTGTACCTGGGGCTGTGGCTGGCGCCGGAGCCACTGTTGTCGAAGGGCATCGCGGCGGTGCTGACGGTGGGGCTGATTGGGTACCTGGGCTGGGACACGGTGTGGAGCCTCATCCAGGGATGGAGGCTGCTGGCGGAGCGGGTGAAGGAGGCGAGGGACTTCGACGGCATCCGGGACGCGGGGGAGCAGTACGGGAAGGTGATGGGGAAGCAGGCGGCGAGGGCCTTCGTGATGCTGACGATGGCGGCGCTGGGGGGCACGGCGCAGACGCTGGCGGCGAGGATGGCGACGCTGCCGGGGGCGGCGCAGGCGGCGGTGGTGGGCGCGGAGCAGGGAGGCTTCAGCCTCGCGGCGGCCGGGCAGGTGCGCGCGGTGGCGGTGGCGTCGAGCGGCGTGGTGACGCTTGAGCTGGCACCGGGCGCTGTGGCGATGGCGGCCCAGGGGCCGAACGCCGCTGCAGTCGAGGGCCACGAGCACCACATCGCCACGAACAAGTGGTGGGAGGCGACGCACAATGGGGGCCCGTGGTCGCCCAAGTTTCAGAAACTCTTTGACCGAGCAGGCATGTCGCTGGACGACCAGGCGAACCGAGTCCGCATCCCGGGCCACAAAGGTCCCCACCCTCAGCAGTACCATGCCGTCGTCTATAAACGCCTGAAGGATGCGCTAGGAAGATGTCGGAGTATCGAGCAGTGTCGAGGCGAACTGGAGAAGGCACTCCAATCCCTGGCGAGAGAACTGCTTGAAACGGGCAGCCAGCTCAATCAATGGATTGTTCGGGACTGACGGACCTTGGCCATGACGACGCGATACTTCGAACTGTCCGATGACATGAGCATTCAGGAACGCTGGTTTCTAGACGAGGCCACGAACTCACAGGGGCAGGAAATCGATGACATCTGGCAGTTCGCGGATGGCTGTGCCGTTCGAGTCGAGGAGCGGCTCCGAATCCCTGTCCATCATCCTGGCACACCACTCGAGTTCTCCCAGACAAGCGTTGGAGCAGCGCCCATCGTGCATCAGCGGGTGGCGAACATCTTCACGAAGCTGGCGCCTGACGCCGTGCAGGTGATTCCAGTCGATGTCGACGGACAAGCCGAGCCGTACTGCATCCTCGTTGTCACGAAGCTGATCCAATGCATTGATGATCAACAGTCCGCGGAGGTGTCGTACTGGAAGCCGGAGGATGGGCGCCCAGAGAAGACCGGATCCTACCGGTCGGTCTATGACATGCGCATCGACACGACGAAGGTGGGGGATGCGAAGGTGTTTCGCACCAGGGGATGGACGGGTGCGATCATTGTCTCCGAGGACATCAAGGACGCCTTGGAGCGTGCGGGTGTCACGGGGGTGCAGTTCGAAGAAGTCACCGGCCCCAGCTCCGTTACCCCTGAGGAGCGCGAACGACGGCTCAAGCTCAGGAAGCTCTACGATCGGACGGAAACAGCCCGCGACGCCTTCTGGGCCACGCTGGGCACGCTCGAAGAACGGTTCATCATTCCCCCGGTCGTCGGGGGAGGCTGGCCGGCACGACGCCAGGTCTGGCGCGTCATCCGCCGACCGGAAGGCCGCACCCTCTTCGTGACGGACGGGCTGTCCGACTTCTACGTGGCCCGCGTGGAGCCCTCCGTGGGCTTCGGCGTGGAGCTCGCGCTGGAAACGGACGAGCCCGTCGCGGACGTGTCGAGCTGCTGGCAGCAACTGATCCTCGAGCACATCGGCAACGAACTCGCGGAGCACGAGAGGGTGCGCGAGACGGTGAGGACGGGTTTCCTGTCCATGGAAGTGGACGGGCAGCGGATGCCTGAAACCCTCCTGACAAAGGACGGCCGGGTGGGCGTGCTGCTGGGCATGGACACCCCCAGCCTCCCCAATCACTTCACGATGCCCGACGGAGAAGTCCGCCTCGTCACCGTGAAGACCCTGATGCCCGCGGAGCTCGAGTACCTGCTGGAGCACGGCAAACACGGCTGTGAAGAACTCATCCGCCGCTTCAACGAGCGAGGCTCCAGCCACCTGTCCCGCGCCTGGCGTCAGCCCGTGGTGTGACGCCTCACCCGCCGATTCCCATCGCGAGCAGCACGGCGAGCCCCACATACAGCGGCACGTTGAGCGCGAGCGTGAGCCGGTTGATGCGCCGGAAGCGCTCCTGCTCCGCGTCCGCGAACCACACCCCGTCCTCGCCGGTGGTGCGTCCCTCGACGGCCCGGTGGAACAGCGCCGCATAGGCCACCTCCACCCCCAGGCTCACCAGCACCAGCCCCACGAGCGCCAGCGCCCACACGTCGCGCCCATCGAGCGCCCCCGCCCACTTC
>NZ_RAWI01000613.1 GCF_003612125.1 Corallococcus praedator | reverse complement strand
AGCCCATCCACCCGCCCCACCCGCGACTCGCACTCCGCGCAATCCTTCGCATGCACCCTGTCGTGGTCCAACCGCACCCGCACCCGCTCAAGCGGCCAGCCATGCCGATCCGCGTACATCCGCACCGTCATGGACGTGCACGCCCCCAGCGCCGCCGCCAGCAGTCCGTACGGCGTGGGCCCCGAGTCCTGCCCGCCCAGCGTCAGCGGCTCGTCCGCGCGCAGCCGGTGCGTGCCCACGCGGATGTCCTGGGCCAGCCCCCCTTCGGACGCCTCGCGCACCTCCACCTGTCCCTCCGGCAGCGGCGCCTCGCGCTCACGCACCGGCGCCACGTGCCGCGCGGCCCACGGCCCCAGCACGTCCGCCGCGTAGGCCGCGTCCTCCGGGCGAGAGAGGAAGTGATCCGCCCCGTCCAGCATCACGAGGCTCGCGGGCCGGCGCGCGCCCGTCACCCACCGGCGCGCGCTGTCCAGGGCCACGTACCGGTCCTCCGGCGCGTGCAGCACCAGCAGCGCGCCCGGAAAGGCCCCCAGCGCCTTCGCCACCGCCGCCTCGTCAATCGCGGTGAGGAAGTCGCGCCCCAGGCGCAGCCGGCCGGGCCCCAGCATGAAGGAACTCTCCGCCGCGTCGCGCTCGCCGGGAGGCAGCAACGCGCGCACCTCGTTCGCCCCCGCGGGCGCGTTCACCAGCGCCACCGCCGCCACGTCCGGCAGCCGGGGCAGCGACGCCACCACCGCCGTGCCCCCCAGGCTGTGGCCCACCAGCAGCCGGGGCACCCGCGCGTGCGCGGCGAGCCACACCGAGGCGGCCACCACCGCGTCCACGCTCGGCACGGTGTCCGGGCCCCCGTCCCCTCCCTGGGCCGGACCCTCCGTGAAGTCCAGCCGCAGCACCGCGAAGCCCCGCGACACCAGCGAGCGCGCCAGCCGCGCCGGCCCGGGCGAATGGCCCAGGCACGCGAAGCACGACACCAGCACGGCGCTCGCCACGGGCGCTCCGGAGGGCAGCTCCAGACTCCCTCCACCTCCCGGAAAGGAGATGGCCTTGCCCGGCATCTAGAAGTCCACCAGCGCCTCGGCCGTCCACACCCCGCCGGGTCCCTGCCGCACGGACACCCCCGTGAACGTGGCGCCCGTCACCGCCACGTTGGCGCCGTGGCGCTCGACCCCCGCGCGCTCGCCAAAGCCGTGGCCGAACAGGTTCAACCCGTCCAGGCGCACCGCGAAGCACTGGAAGCGCAGGCGCCGTGCCGCCATCGCGCCCACCACCGCGCTCAGCCAGTCCGCGAGGAGCTGGTCATGGTCCGCGGAATGGCACGACACCTCCAGTTCCTCGTGCGCCTCCACGCGCTTCGGGTCCGTCACCAGCGCGCAGAGCGCCTGCGCCGTCAGCTCGAAGGCCTGCTCCATGGAGTGGCCCACCCCCCGCACCCCGAGCTGCTCGTCACGCGTGAAGTGTTCCCAGTGGGCATGGGGCCTGCCTTCCTCCGAATGCACCGCTTCGACATCCATACGGCCTCCTGTTCCAGTTCCCCGGTTGCTGTCGCCTGCTCCGCTTCCCTTCCAGGCCCGCCCGGACGGCGGCCTGTCAGAACCACCACCCGCCGCCCACGTCCGGCGCCACCCCGGAGGCCCGCGCCGGGGAGGAGTCCCGGGCGCGCGTGAGCCACCGCCGCAGCTCGTCCTCGCTCAGCGAAGGGAACGTGTCGTAGACCTCCGCCACCTGGCGCAGCCCGGCCTTGAGCATCAGCGAGTGCACCGCGTCCGCCCGGCCCCGGATGAGCTCCAGCGCGACCGGGGTCGTCACGCCCACCGCCACGATGCGCTGACGCGCCCCGCGCTGCTGGAGCGCCAGGAGCGCCGCGGCCATCGTGGCCCCCGTCACCATCCCGTCGTCCACCAGGAGCACCACGCGGCCGCGGACATCCGGCGTCGGCCCGCCCCGCAGCTGCCGGGCCTGCTTCTCCACGTCCTCCAGCTCCCCGCGCAGGAAGTCCTGGAGCGCCGCCCCGGACAGGGGGGACTGGGGCGCGGCCTGGGCATCCAGGAACACCCCTCCGCCCTCCGTCACCGAGCCCAGGACGAGCTTGTTGCGGCCCGGCCCGCGCACCTTGCGCGCCACCCACAGGTCCAGCGGGGCCGCCAGCGCCCGGGCCACCTCCAGCGCCACGCTCAGCCCACCGCGCGTCAGGCCCAGCACGCGCACGTCCCCGGAGCGGTAGGGCGCCAGCACCCCCGCGAGCTTCTGCCCGGCATCTGACCGATCCTTGAACGCCATCCACCCGCCTCCTCACGGAAGGTGCGCGTTCCCCTGGAACGTGGCGGCGAAGACACAGTCAACAGCTCTCCTGGTGGGATGCCCGGGAGGCCAGGGCACCGCGAGCAGAAGGCGCGCTAGGGTGGCTCCCCATGACGCCACCCGCCCTCGTCGTCGGCAGTGCCAGTCCCCACCTCGGCCGTGCGCTCGCCCAGGCGTTCGGCATCTCGCCCGTGGCCACGAAGCTGGAGCGCTTCCCGGATGGAGAACTGCACATCGAGGTGCCCCCGGAGGCCATCCGGGGCCGCCGCGTCGTCGTCCTTCAGACCTCCACGCCCCCCGTGGGCGAGCACCTGCTGGAATTGCTCCTCCTCGCGGACGCGTGCTGGCGCGCGGGCGCGGCCTCGCTGCAGGCGGTGATTCCCTACGTGGGCTACGCACGCCAGGACCGCAGGGCCCGGGCGGGCGAACCCCTGGGGGGCAGGCTGGTGGCCGACCTGCTGTCCCACGGCCGCTTCGAGCGCGTGTTCACGGTGGACCTGCACAACCCGGCGCTGGAGGGCTGCTTCGGCGCCCCGCTGGAGCACCTGTCCGCGCTGCCCCTGCTGGCTGAAGCGCTGCGCCCCCACGTGTCCGACACCTCCGTGGTGGTGGCCCCGGACCTGGGCGCGGTGAAGCGCGCGGAGGCCCTGGCGAAGCTTCTGGGCCGGCCGTGGGCGGTGGTGCACAAGGCGCGGCTGAGCGGCAACGACGTGGAGACGCTGGGCCTGCTGGGCCAGGTGCGCGGCATGCGCCCCATCCTGGTGGACGACATGATCTCCACCGGCGGCACGCTGGCGGCGGCGGCGAAGGAGCTGAAGGGCGAGGGGTGCGTGGACGACTTCACCCTGGCCACCACGCACGCCCTGCTGGTGGGCCCCGCGCTGGAGCGCCTGCACGGCGTGCCCGTCAAGCGGCTGGTGAGCACGGACAGTGTGGAGCCCCGACAGGGCCTGCCCTTTCCCCACCAGGTGGTGACGCTGGCCCCGCTGCTCTTGCGCGCACTCTCGCCCGACGCGCGTTAGTCTGCCCAGCCATGTCCGACACTGTCCTGACGCAGCTCGACGCGGGGGTCCTCTCCGTCACCTTCAACCGGCCGGAGAAGAAGAACGCCTTCACCCACGCCATGTACGAGGCCGCCACGGCCGCCCTGCTGGACGCGGACCGCCGGGACGATGTCCGCGTGGTGCTCCTGTCCGGCGCGGGCGGCGCGTTCACCGCGGGCAACGACATTGGCGACTTCGTGGAGCACCCGCCCGCGGGCGAGGACAGCGCGGTGTTCCGCTACCTGCGCGCCCTGGCTGGCATGGCCAAGCCGGTGCTGGCCGCGGTGGAGGGGGCGGCGG
>NZ_RAWI01000612.1 GCF_003612125.1 Corallococcus praedator | reverse complement strand
GTGTTCCTTCCGTGGGAGTGGAGTGGGGCGGACCCTAGCAGTTTGATCCGCCGGTGCGGATCCGCTCAGCAGCCCCCCGTCACCCCGAGGACGGAGCCCCAGGGCCCACCTTCCACGGTGGTACTCCGCTCAGAAGTACCACGTCGCCCCGAGCACGAAGCGCAACGGCCCGTTGTCCAACGTGACGGTCCGTTGGGGCTTCGACCCTTCCTGCAACCGGACGACCTCGTGCTTCAGGGGCCAGGCCTTGTCCAGCTCCACGCCGATGCCCACGTGCCGCCAGGGCCGGACCTCCGCCAGGAGCCCGGTGGTGAAGTAGGGCCCGCACTGCTGTCGTATGGCCCCGTCACGTCCAGCCCCGGCTCCCGGGTCCGGATGTCGAAGCCGGAACTGCCCGACAGCGTCACGCCCAACCAGGGACCATGCGGCTCCGGAGCCTCCTGTTCTGCTCGAGCGGAGGAGGCGAGGAGGGTCGCCGCGGGCAACAGCGGGGGAGGTGACCGCATGGGAGGACCTCGGAAGGAAGAGGCGGATGTTTCGGCATCCGCACGACTTCCTACGGAGTGGAGGTCCCTCCCGGGTCATTCCCGCGTCTGCCCCGGGCGTCGCCGCCCGGAGGACGCGTTCCTGCTCAGGGCTTCGTGGGCGGAACCGGCGCGGCGGGCGCTTCAGGCGCCTTGGGCGCGGCGGGAGCTTCCGGCGCCTTGGGCGGACCGGGCGGCACGCCGCGTCCGGCCTGGGCCACCATGCGCACCTCGGCGTTCTCCCCGAGCGCGAAGCCGTCGCCCTTGGTCTCCAGGTCGGTGACGTCGATGACGTCGCCGCGCTGGAGGTGGAAGAAGCGCTCGTTCTTCTCCGCGCGGTGGCGCTCCTGCATCGCAAGGCCCACGCGCCCCTCCGGTCCGCAGCCGATGTAGCGCTGGCGTCCCTTGCCCTCCAGCGACTCGCTGACGATGCGGAACACCCGGCCCGGCGGCGGCTCCGGCCACGCCTCGCCCTTGGGCGCCACCACGAGGTAGCTCATCTTCAGCGATTCCTTGTGGAACCCCGCCGTGCGCGCCAGCTCCTCCACCACGCGCGGCATGGGCCACGCGCGCTCGGCGTGGCACCAGTCCGTCTCCTTCACCAGCGCGGGGCAGGGGCCCCGGTACATGCACGGCGCGCGGATGCCGTAGCCGCGCTCCACCAGCAGGTCGCGCACCTTGAGCAGGTTGCGGCTCGTCTCGCGCAGCGCGGGCTCCATCACCAGCAGGCTGCCGCCCTTCTTCACCTTCGCGAGCACCGCCTCCAGCAGCGCCGCGCGCGGCTTGAGCGCATCGTCGTTGGCGCCATACAGCTCGTTGACCACGTGGCCCATCGTCACGAGGTCGAACTGACCGTCGGGCAGCGTGGCGTTCTTCTTCAGCGGATCCCACTCGCGCGTGGCCAGCGCCTCGCCTGCCTCGGTGGCCAGCTTGAGCGCCAGCGCCAGCGCCGGCTTGCTGCGGTCCGCCGCGGTGACCTCACTGGCCCCCCCGTCCATCGCCGCGAAGGCGACCGGACCCGGGCCGCTGCCCAGGTCCAGCACATGGCGGGGGCGGTTGGGCAATTCCCCCAGCACCTGCCGCGCCTGGGCGTAGGAGACCGGCCAGTAGAAGAGCAGGTAGGCGCCCAGCAGGCGCGGATCATCCATGTACCGGGCGCCGGCGAGCTGCCGGTCGCGGGTGAGGCCGAGCGACAACTGCTTCACCCCCGCGCCCACCTCCTTGACCTCCTGCGGCGTGAGGCGCCCCTCCGGGCCGTCGCCCTTGCCTCGCGACGCGCGCCACACGGCGATGAGCCGCGGCAGCCACCGCTCCAAGTCCTTGCTGTATGCGTTGCTCATCCGTGCCTTCACTTCTGGGGTCGCCACCTGGAGGCGACCGCGTTAAACCCATTCCGCCATGATTTCCGTCCGCGGATTGCGCAAGCACTATCAGGTTCACAAGCGCCCGCCCGGCCTGAAGGCGGCCCTGCGCTCGCTCGTCCACCGCAGCTACACGTCCGTCAAGGCCGTGGACGGCATCTCCTTCGATATCAAACCCGGCGAGCGGGTGGGCTTCCTGGGCCCGAACGGCGCGGGCAAGACGACGACGCTCAAGGTGCTGGCGGGCCTGCTCCACCCCTCCGAGGGTGAAGTCACCGTGGACGGCCACGTCCCGAAGATGCGCGAGGAGGCGTTCCTCAAGAAGATCATGCTGGTGATGGGGCAGAAGCAGCAGCTGCTCTGGGACCTGCCCGCCGCGGAGACGTTCGAACTCAACCGGGCCATCTACGACGTGCCCCGCCTCCAGTACAAGCAGACGCTGGAGGAGCTGGTGTCGCTGCTGGAGCTGGAGGACCTCATCCAGAAGCCCGTCCGCCAGCTCAGCCTGGGCGAGCGCATGAAGTGCGAGCTGGCCGCGGCCCTCATCCACCGCCCCCGGGTGCTGTTCCTGGACGAGCCCACCATCGGCCTGGATGTGTCCATGCAGGTGACGATGCGCACCTTCATCAAGGCCTACAACGAAACCACGGGCGCCACCCTCATCCTGACCAGCCACTACATGGACGACGTCGCGGCGCTGTGCCCGCGTGTCATCGTCATCGACAAGGGGCAGCTGTCCTACGACGGCACCCTGGACGCGCTGGTGCAGCGCGTGCGTCCGGAGAAGCGCGTGGTGCTGCGGCTGGCCCAGCCCGTGGCCGCGGACCTGCTGGCCTCGCTGGGGCGGGTGGTGTCGCACGAGCCGGGCGCGGCGGTGCTCCAGGTGCAGCAGGACGCGGTGAACGCCACCGTGGGGCGGGCGCTGTCCACGCTGCCGGTGACGGACCTGACGGTGGAGAACGCGCCGCTGGAAGAGGTGATGAGCGAGCTGTTCCAGGAGGGCAAGGCCCGCCGGGCGGAGGCCGCCCGGGAGACGGTGTCCGCATGAGCCTGCGCACGTCGCTGAAGGCGCTGCCCACGCTCCTGCGCATCGGGTTCGCGGAGGCGGTGGCCTTCCGCGCGGAGATGATCGTCTGGGTGTTCGCCACCACGATGCCGCTCATCATGCTGGCGCTGTGGTCGGCGGTGGCGCGCACGGCGCCGGTGGGCCGCTTCGGGCAGGCGGAGTTCGTCGGCTACTTCCTCGCGGCCTTCTGCGTGCGGCAGATCACCAGTTGCTGGGTGGCGTGGATGCTCAGCTACGAGGTGAAGCAGGGCACGCTGGCGATGCGCCTCTTGCGGCCCATCTCCCCGCTGCTCGCGTACGCGACGGACGTGCTGGCGGGCATCCCGCTGCGGCTCCTGGTGGTCGCGCCCGTGCTGGCCGTGAGCCTCTACGTGGTGGGCGCGCGGGCCGTGCCTTCCTCGCCGCTCGGCTGGGGGCTGTTCATCCTGTCGCTGGCGGGCGGGTGGCTCATCACGTTCTATCTGAACGTGCTGTTGGGCACGCTGAGCCTCTATCTGGAGAGCAGCCAGAAGCTGATGGACGTCTACATGGTGCTGTTCTTCGTGTGCTCCGGCTACATGTTCCCGGTGGAGTTCTTCCCGGCCGGGGTGCGCACGTTCATCGACGTGCTGCCGTTCCGCTACCAGATGGGGCTGCCGGTGGAGCTGATGACGGGGGCGCACGCGACGGGGGCGGCGCTGGGCTTGCTGGCGAAGCAGTGGGCGTGGGTGGCGGGGCTGGGCGCGGTGGCGA
>NZ_RAWI01000611.1 GCF_003612125.1 Corallococcus praedator | reverse complement strand
GGGAGGGGCTGCGCGCCGCCGTTGCGAAGGAAGGACAGGGGACGCGCCGCCGACGGGGGCAGGTCGTCCATGACGATGCCCGGAGCCGGTGGGCCCTCCATCGCGGGCGCGGCACCACCGCCGTTGCGGAGGAACGCAAGCGGTCGCGCGGCGGACGGGGGCAGGTCGTCCATCACCACGGGCGCGGGAGGCACGCTGGCGGGAGACGGCCCGGAGCCGCCATTGCGCAGGAAGGAGAGGGGGCGGGCCGCCGCAGGAGACAGCCCCTCCATGAGCGCGGCCGGAGGCATCCGCGCGGCCCCTGGAGATGCACCCGTGGATGCGGGCGCTACTGTCGCCCCTTCGGCCATCGCGAAGGACCCGGGAACTACCGGCGAGCGCGAGGATGGCTCGGCATGGGCGAAGCCCAGCGCATCCCCCGTGCGAGCCGCGCCGTTCGCGGGCAACGAGGTTCCAGAGGCATCGACCGGACGCGGTGCCGCTCCCGCATGGGCGGTAGGACCCTGCGCGTCGAACGGATGCGGCGTGGCGCCTGCATAGGCGGCAGGGCGCTGGGGCTCGAACGAACGCGCGGGAGCGCCTTGTCCTTCGAGCGGACGCGCGGTGGCTCCCGCGTAGGCGGCGGGACCCTGCGCATCCATCGGACGCGGAGGGGCCGCCACGGGCGCGGAAGCCGCGCGCACGTCGGACGAACGGGACGGGGGAGGCTCGGACGGGGCCTCAGGCGCGAAAGTTCGAGGGACCGGAGCGACCTCCTGGCGCTCCGGAGGTGCTCTTCGTGGCGCCTTCCGCGCCAAGCCCCGCCGACAGACGCTCCACGCGGGCCAGCAGGTCGGGAATCGAACCGGCGGGGGACAGCTGGATGGCCTTGAGCAGCGCCATCTCCAGCGCCAGCCGGGGCTGGGCCGCACGCGACACGTCCCAGATGCAGCCGTGCACGATGTCGAACAGGCGCGACAGCTGCGCCGTGTCCGCTTCCTTCGCGAGCGCCAGCAGCGCCTTCTGCTCGGACTCGGCCAGCTCCTGCGGCGCCTCACCCAGCGACTTCGTGACGAACAGGTGCCGCAACTGCAGCGCCAGCTCCTCCGCCAGCCGCTTCAGGTCCAGGCCCCGGTTGAACACCTCGTCCACGCGGCCCAGCACGCGCTTCGCGTCCTTGCGGACCAGCGCCTCCGCGAAGTCCTGCACCACCGTGCGGTCGATGGCGCCCATCGCCTCCGCGACGGCTTCGTCCGTGGGGTCGGGCCCGCACGACGCGAGGATCTGATCCAACAGGCTCAGCGCGTCGCGCATGCCGCCTTCGGACTGACGCACCACCAGCGACAGCGACTGCTCGGAGATGCCCGCCTTCTCCGCCAGGCAGATCTCCTTGAGCCGCTGGAGCATCCGCGCCGCGGAGATGCGCCGGAAGTTGTGGCGCTGGCAGCGCGACAGGATGGTGTCCGGGAGCTTGTGCGCCTCCGTCGTCGCGAAGATGAACTTCACGTGACCGGGCGGCTCCTCCAGCGTCTTCAGGAGCGCGTTGAACGCCGCCCCCGAGAGCATGTGCACCTCGTCGATGATGTAGATCTTGTGGCGGTCGCGCTGCGGCAGGTACTTCGCGTTCTCGCGAATCTCGCGCACGTTCTCGACGCCGTTGTTCGACGCGCCGTCGATCTCCGCCACGTCCACGCTGGTGCCGGCGGTGATCTCCGTGCACGCCCGGCAGGTGCCACAGGGATTCGCCGTGGGCCCCTGCTCGCAGTTGAGGGCCTTGGCGAGCAGGCGGGCGGCCGTCGTCTTGCCCACCCCTCGAGGCCCACAGAACAGGTACGCGTGAGCGACCCGGTCCATCTTGATGGCATTCCCGATGGTCCGGACGACGTGCTCCTGTCCGGTCATGTCATCGAACGTCTGCGGGCGCCATTTCCGGGCGAGGACGAGGTAGCTCATGGGGGATGTCATCTAAACACGGCGGGACGAATGATCCATGGAACGTCCATTCCTCCCGCCGTGTGAGACGCACTCCGCCTCAGCGTCCGAGCGCCTGTAGCACCACGTTGGCCGCGTTGTGGCCCGCCGCGCCGATGACGCTGCCCGCCGGGTGGCAGCCCGCGCTGCAGAAGTAGAGCCCCTGCACGGGCGTCTCATAGGGAAGCCGGTCCGTGAACCCCAGCTTGTTGTCCACGTGGTGGATGTGCCCGCGCGTGATGCCGAAGTGGGATTCAATCTTCGGCGGCGTCAGCGCGAAGTACTCCTGCACCAGGTCGCTGGTGCCCGGAGCGAAGCGGTCGCAGATGGACAGGAGGTGCTTCACGTACTTCGCCTCCTCCTTCTCCCACGTCGTGCCTTCCAGCTTCTCCGGCACCCACTCCACGAAGAGGGCGGAGTTGTGGTGGCCTTCTTCGTCCTTCAGCGACGGGTCCACCGTGGTGTGCACGTACCACTCGATGGAGGGGAACTCCGCGAGCCGGCCCGCCTTGGACTCCTTGTACCCATGCGCGAGCGCCCCCAGCACGTCGTCCACCTGGGGCAGCAGGTGGATGGTGGGCCCGAACTGGCCCCGGTCCTCCGGCAGGCAGGTGAAGGTGGGCAGGCCCTTGAGGCACAGGTTCACCTTCAGCGTGGTGCCCGGCGAGGACATGCCGTCCACCTTGCGGCGGTAGTCGGCGGGCAGCGCGGCCGGGTCCACCCACTTCAGTGTGCGGAAGGGGTCCGCGTTGGAGATGACCACCTTCGCGGAGACCTCTTCGCCATTCTCCAGCACCACGCCCTTCACCACGCCCGCGTCCACGCGCACGGACGCCACCTTCGCGTTGGTGCGGATGTCCGCGCCGTGCTTGCGCGCCAGCTGCGCGATGCGCTGGGTGACGGTGCCCATGCCGCCTTCGACGATCATCCACGTGCCGCCGCTGCCCGGCAGCCGGCAGAGGTTGTGCACCAGCAGGTTCATGCCCGTGCCCGGCGTGTCATAGCCGCCGTCCAGGCCGGAGAACGCGTCGGTGACGGCGTACATCGCCTTCACGAAGTCGGACTTGTAGCCGAAGCGCTCCAGGTACTCGCGCGCCGTGCCGCGACACAGCCGCACGAAGTGCTGGCGCAGGGCAGGGCGCACGTAGCGCTCCGCCGTCGCCTCCAGGGACAGGGGTGGCAGGAGCCACGCGGGGGCCAGGTCCTCGCGCAGCGCGGCCAGCTCCGTGTTCATCGCCACGTGGGCGTTCCAGTCCGCCTCGGAGAAGAACTCGCGGAACTGCCGCTCCAGCTCCCGCTCGTCCGAACCGAAGAGCAGGTAGCGCTTGTCCATCGTCGGCAGGAAGTAGTGCGGATCCCTGCGCTTGAGGGGCATGTCCAGCTGCAGCTCCTGGAGCAGCTCCGGCGGCATCAGGCCCAGCAGGTACGCGCCGGTGGAGACCCCCAGCTTCGGCGCGGTGCGGAACGGGTACTCCGTCTTGCACGCGCCGCCCACCATGGCCTTCTCTTCCAGCACGGTGACGGACAGGCCCCGGCGCGCGAGCATCGCCGCCGTGACAAGTCCGTTGTGGCCCGCACCCACCACGATGACGTCTGGCATGGTCTTCCTCCTTGGGAAACGCTTGGGGAAAAGGTCGTTCCTACCCGAGCCCGGGCCTCCCCGCCAAACGCCGCGCGCCTTGCTTCGCACGTCCGGTCCAGAAAGAGTCGCGCCGTCCCGTGAACGCCTCCGCCCCCGACGAGCCCTCCGCCCC
>NZ_RAWI01000610.1 GCF_003612125.1 Corallococcus praedator | reverse complement strand
CCGCCGCCCAGCGCGGCCGTCCCTGCCCGCGACACCGCGCGCCCCGCCGGCGACGACCTGTCGCCCGAAGGGCTCACCCGCTCGGTCATCCACGACGAGGCACGCTTCCTCTTCCAGAGCCTGCTGACGGGCGACGTGCGGTCCGCGTCCGCCGAGCTGACGTACCCGTTCCAGTTGGAGGACAAGCGCTTCAACACGCCGGAGGAACTGGTGCAGACGTGGGTCAAGCAGCTGCGCGCCCGCCGCACCGACCTCATCACGCTCTACGACATCGAGGTGCTGCCCCTGGCGGAGATGGAGAAGAAGTACGGCAAGCCGCCCGCGCGCCTGGGGTTGGATCCGCGCGCGCTCAAGGACACGTGGGCCGCCGTGGGCAACCTCTCCGGCCACGCGGCCATCTTCCTCTTCCGTGGCGGCTCCGACCTGAACTGGCACGCCTTCGCCTATACGGACTGACGTGAAAAGGGGCACCGGGCCTACCGCGCCCGGCGCCCCCGTTGAAACGCTGGCGTTACCGACTCAGTGCGCGGTCGCGGACTCCAGGCTGACGAAGCCCTCGCCCGCCTTCAGCGTGAAGGACACGAAGGCGGTCTCGCCCGCCGTCACCGTCACTTCCTGCGTGACGGAGGTGTAGCCGGCCTTGGAGGCCACCGCGCTGTAGGTGCCGGGCGGCACCTGGAGCATCACGAAGATGCCGTCGGAGTCCGACTGCGCGCTGAACGACGTGCCCGTCAGCGTGACGGTGACGCCCTCGCCCGAAGCCGCGCCTTCCAGCGTGACGCTGCCCCCGATGGAGCCCTTGGGGCGCCCCAGCGTGAACGTCACCGTCTCCGGCTCTCCCATCACGATGACGAGCTTCTCCTCGGTCGCGTAGCCCTCCTTCGAGGCCACGAGGAAGAAGGCCCCGGACGGCACCCCTTCCAGGACGAAGGCGCCCTGGGCGTTCGTGGTGGTGGTGAACATCGTGTCCTTGAGGGAGACCGTGACACCCTCGTGGGAGGTCGCGCCTTCCAGCGTGAGGGTGCCGGAGATCCGGCTCGTGGCCGCGCCAGGCTCCATCACGATGGCAAGGCTGGTGGTCAGCTTCTCCTCCACCTCCACCGAGTCCTGCTGCGACTGATAGCCCGTCTTCGAGATCGCGAGCGTGTAGGTGCCGGCGTTCAGTCCCTCGAACGCGAACGTCCCCTGCGCGTTCGTCGTGGCGCGGACGTCGGTTTCGTAGAGGTGGAGTTCGACGCCCGCGGGGGACGCGCCGTCCGCCATCTGGACCGTTCCGGTGATCCGTCCCTTGCGGTTCTCGGGGGCAGGGTCCGGCTCCTTCTCCGCGTCCGGGTCGCACGCCGGAAGGATCGCCAATGCCATCGCCACCACGAGCGCGCTCAGCGCTCCTCTTCGATTCGTCTGCATGTGAGTGTTCTTCCCTGTTGAATGCGCACCGGGCCTGCGCACGGATGCCGCCGCCTGCGAGTGCAACCTGTCTCGCGAGCGCGGCGGGCGAGCCCCATGACGCGAGGCTCCACGGGAAATTCACACTCCCACGCGACTTTTCAGCTCAGCGCGGCAACGAATTCGCGCAGGCGCTTCAGGCCCTTCTGGAGCACCTCGCGCGAGGTGACGAAGCTCATCCGGATGTAGCCGGGCGCGCCGAACGGATCCCCCGGCACCGCGGCCACGAGGAAGTCGTTGAGCAGGGCCTCGGAGAGCTGGAGGCTGGTGGTGAGCGTCGTGCCCTTGTACGTGCGGCCCAGCAGGCCCCGCACGTCCGCCATCGCGTAGAAGGCGCCCTCGGGCATCCGGCAGCGGATGCCTTCAATGGCGTTGAGCCCGTTGACGAACAGGTCTCGGCGCTCGCGGTACTCGTTCACCATCGCGGTGATGGTGTCGGACGGGCCGTTGAGCGCCGCCAGCGCCGCCTTCTGCGTGATGGAGGACGCGTTGGACGTGGACTGGTCCTGCACCATCTGCATGGCGGCGATGAGCGCCTTGGGCCCCGCCGCGTAGCCCAGCCGCCAGCCCGTCATCGCGTAGGACTTGGACAGGCCGTTGGACACCACGAGCCGGGGCACCAGGTCCGGCGCCACGTTGCCCAGGTTGAGGAACTCCCCCGTGTAGAGGAGCTTCTCGTACATGTCGTCGGTGATGATCAGACAGTCATGGCCGCGCACCGCGTCCGCGATGCCCTCCAGCGTGGCGCGCGAATACACCGCGCCCGTGGGGTTGGCCGGGCTGTTGAGCACGATGGCGCGCGTGCGCGGGGTGAGCGCGCGGCGGATGGACTCGGGGTCCGGCGCGTAGCCGTCCTCCTCGCGAGTCTGCACCAGCACCGGCGTGCCGCCCGCCAGGTGCACCATGTCCGGATAGCTCACCCAGTACGGCGCGAAGATGATGACCTCGTCGCCTTCATCCAGCAGGGCCTGGAAGCAGTTGTAGAGCGACTGCTTGCCACCGGCCGTCACCACCACCTGATCCGGCGCGTACTTCAGGCCGTTGTCCTTCTCCAGCTTGCGGCAGATGGCCTCGCGCAGCTCCGGCATGCCCGCGGTGGCGGTGTACTTGGTGAAGCCCGTGCGGATGGCATCGACGGCCGCCTGCTTCACGAACTCCGGCGTGTCGTAGTCCGGCTCACCGGCGGCGAGCACGACGACGTCCTCGCCCTTGGCGGCGAGCGCCTTGGCCCGCGCGTTGAGGGCCAGGGTGGCGGAGGGCTTGATGGCTTGCAGCCGGCGGGCGAGTTTCATGTCGCCAATCCCTAGCGCGGAACTCCCGCGACGGACAAGGCCCTTGCGGCGCGCTGCGTCGCCCGGCTGCCACCACGCTCCCGGCCGGAGCCCGGCTCAGCCCTTGGTGCCGAACTTCTTCTTCAGGCCCGCGTACACGTTCGGGGGAACGAGCCCTTCCACGTTCCCCCCGAAGGAGGCGACCTCCCGGACGAGCTGCGAGGAGATGTAGAAGTAGTCCTCGCCCGTCATCATGAAGACGGTGTCGATGTCCGGGGCCAGCTTGCGGTTCATGTTGGCGAGCTGGAATTCGTATTCGAAGTCCGACACCGCCCGGAGCCCGCGGATGACGACGCCCACCTGACGCTGGTGCACGTAGTCCACGAGCAGCCCGTGGAAGGCGTCCACCTCCACGCGGCTGTCCTGGACCGCGTCGCGGATGAGCTCGATGCGCTCCTCCTGGCTGAAGAGGGGGGTCTTCTTCGGATTCACCGCGATGGCGACGATGAGCCGATCAAACATCTTCAGGCTGCGCTGGATGAGGCTCAGGTGCCCGTTGGTGAGCGGATCAAACGAACCAGGATAGATGGCAACCGGCATGGGTGCCCGGAAGTCTCGGCGGCCCCACGGGGCCGGTCAAGCACACGTCACGGGGCCCGGTAGAAGCTCACCAGGGTGTCCCCGAATTTCCGCTGGTCCTCCCGGGTGAAGCCCGCATGGGCCTCCGGGGCCTCCTCGCGCTTGTCGTGCTCCACCACCACCGTGCCGCCGGGGGACACCACCGCCGACGCGGCCAGGGCCTCCAGGACCGTGGGGACGACGCGCGCCGCATAGGGTGGATCCGCGAAGACGAGCTCGAATTTCTCGCCCTTCTTGCCCAGCGTCTCCAACGCCCGCGCCACCGGCTGCGCCAGGATGGCCACCTGGGAGGCGAAGCCCAGGGCGTCGGTGTTCAGGCGGCACAGCCCCTGCGCCTCGCGGTCCTGGTCCACCAGCACCACCCGCC
>NZ_RAWI01000060.1 GCF_003612125.1 Corallococcus praedator | reverse complement strand
GCCCACCAGCAGCACGGCGACCAGGAACAGCAGATGATCCGCGCCCTCCAGGATGTGCCGCACGCCCAGGCCCACCCAGCTGGCGAAGCCCTCCACCGCCCCGGCCGTTCCCTCCAGCGCCAGCGAGGGGTGTTCCTGATCCGCGAAGTCCGTGCCCGCCGGAGCGCCGCCTTCCGCGGATCCCGCGCGGATCACCCGGTAGCCCGCTGGCAGCGCGTCCAGCACGCCGAACGTCTGGTGGAGCGCGCCCGGAGGACAGCGGAAGTCCGCGCGCAACGCCACGCCCCCTTCCGGATCCCTGGCCGCGCTCGAGGCTTGGAGGATGCAGGCAGCGCCGTCCGCGAACAGGGGCACGCGGCTCCAGACGCGCGCCTCCAGCTCCGCGCGCCGGGCCTCGGACGCGTCCGCATCGAATGCGGGCAGCAGCAGGCGGAGCGCTTCCGGGGACAGCGTGAGCGTCTCGCGCACGAGCGCCGGGGACGCGTCGTCGCGGACGGCCCGCACGGAGATCAGATCCGCTTCGTGGGCGTGGGCGACGCCGGACCCCAGCAGGGCCAGGGCCATCAGCGCCACCCGGACGGCGGGGACGGGCTTCATCGCGACCGCGAGCCTGCCCTCCGCGCGGCCCGGCCGTCCACTGCCGGATGCCGCACGGGGCGAAGCGCCGCGACCGCCGCCGTCACTATTCGGGCACGAACTCCAGGGTCACCTGCCGGCGTCCGCTCAGCCCGCCGTGGTGCGCGCCGCAGCGGGGACAGACGAGGGGCGCGTCCCAGTCCCACGACGCCTGCACCTCGTCGCCGCAGCAGAGCATGGGCAGCGTGCGCAGCACCTCTTCATCCGGCGGCAGCGGCCGGGGCAGCGGCTCCGGCGCCACCGACACGAAGGTGGGGTGCGGGTTCTGCGACAGCGTGCGCTGCACGTACGCGAGCTGTTCGTAGCGCACGTGGTTCGCCCACGAGCGCGCCATGTGCTCCACGTGGGCGGACTGCTCCGGCGTGAGCCACGCATCCGGCAGCGCGCGGTGGCCGCAGTACAGGCAGTGCCACGCGGGCAGTTCCTCCGCCGTGTACGCCTCGTGGACGTTCTCGAAGGGGAAGTAGCCGGCCAGCAGCCGCTGCAGCATCCCCGGATCATGCCGGTTCGGACGCGTCTTGAAGTTGCGCTGGCAGCGGGGACATTCGCGCCGTACGAAGCCCGCCTTGTCGCGCGGCAGCTCCAGCCACGCCATGTCCAGCTCCGGCACGTTCACGCCAGCCCCCGCCGGCGACCCAGCGAAGCAACGGCCAGCACGAACGCGATGATGGAGAACACCAGGAGGAGGTGCACCCACTGCCCCTCCGTCGAACCGGTGATCAGCCCCATCACCCACAACACCATCAGAATGATGCCCATGGTCCAGTACACGCCACGCCTCCCGCCACACAGGGCCCACGAATAGAACGAGGCGCAAGCTAGGAACGCGGCCCCCTCGCGGCAACAGGGGGAGGTTTCTGCAGCCTCAGGTTGGGAAACAAACTTCCCTCCCCGGGCATTTTTTCAGACCGGCCATGGGCCCGCGGGGCCGTTCCGGACGCGCTCTATAAGGATCCTCCAAGGAGGCATACACACGCATCGTACGCTGGCACGTTGCCTGCTTAGTCGCAGGGTGTGGGCGAGTCAGCGGGCGCGAGCAGTCGGGCGCCAGGGGAGGGCGAGATGCGGGGTTGGACGGTGGCGATGGCGGCGGTGGTGGTGCTGGTGGGGACGGGCGCAGGGGCTTTCCCGGTGCAGGTGCCGGTGGGTGCGCAGGGTGAAGCGCCGGACATGGCGGCCCTGAGGGCGGAACTGGCGGAGAAGGACGCGCAGCTCAAGGCGGCGCTGGCCAAGCTCCAGATGTACGAGGACGAGGCGGACTTCCACCGCGCGGAACAGATGGGCGTCGTCGAGGCCGTGCGCGCCTCCGGCCTTCCCGAGCGGCAGCAGCGCCGGCTGGCCGTCTCCATCGTTCGCGAGGCGGAGCGCAACAACCTGGATCCGATGCTGGTGGTGGCGCTGATCCGCTGCGAGTCCTCCTTCAACAACTACGCGGTGTCCGGGGTGGGCGCCATGGGCCTCATGCAGGTGATGCCGGACACGGGCAAGTACCTGGCGGGCAAGGCGGGCTACCAGCTGGGCCGGCACACCAACCTGTTCGACTTCGAGACCAACGTGAACCTGGGCACCGCCTACCTCGCGGAGCTGATCGGCCGGTTCGGCTCCGTGGAGAGCGCGCTCGTGGCCTACAACGCGGGCCCCACCACCGCCCGGAAGATCCTGGCGAAGAAGGAGAACCGGGTGAAGTTCATGGCCGGCTATCCCGCCAAGGTCGTGAAGGAGTTCCAGAAGCTGAAGGCCCAGCAGGAGCGCGCGGTGAGCTTGCGTGCTGCCCAGCCGACGGAAGGTCGCAAGGGTTGACCGCTGCGTGACACGGCTTCCGCCTGATCGCCAACACTCGGGCGGAAGTTGCATGCCTGCCACTGACCGAAAACGCCGCAAGGGTGCAGTGTTCGTCTCCGGCTGTGCACCCCCACGGGTCACCTTGGGAAAGCCGGACCCCACACGGGGTCCGGGATGTGTTTCAGCCGCCATCACCTTCGCAGGCGGCACACAGGTGCACACCTCAGCGGGAGCACGGAACATGACGGGGCTTCAGATTCTTCGGGAAGAGGCGGCGGGACGGGTCACCCTGCGCCTGGAAGGAACGTTGGACGGCCGTACGGCGCAGGAGCTGAGCCTGTCGCTCCAGTCCCTGGCCAAGAGCGAAGTCGTCCTGGACTTCGCGCACCTGCGCGAGTTCAAGGACAGCGCGGTGGGGGTGCTCACGCACGGCCTGAAGGAAGGCGCGGTGGAGATGCGCGGCCTGGCCACGCACCACGAGCGGATGTTCCGCTACTTCGGCGTGCTGTCCTCGCCGGCGACGAACCGGGCCTGGTACACGCCCGAGGACGTCCTCTCCGTCTAGCAGCGGCAGTGCCCCGGGCGGTCCCCGAGCATCCCTGGAAGCCCCCGCGCAAGCAGGCGGGCTCCGAATGCGAAGGTGCCGCCCTGGAGGGTGTGCCGGCTCGCGGTCGCCTGGGTTAGAGTCCGCCCAGGATGACCCAGCCCGCCCGCGTCCTCGGTCCAGTTCCCACCCCTGCTTCCGCGCGCGCGGTCATGGAGCGGCTCGCCGCCCAGCTTGGCCGCGCCGTGCAGGGCAAACCCGTGGAGGTGCAGCGCGTCGTCACCTGTGTGGTGGCGGGCGGGCACCTGCTGCTGGAGGACATGCCGGGTGTGGGCAAGACGACGCTGGCCGAGGCCCTGGCCCGCGCGTGCGCCCTGTCCTTCTCCCGCATCCAGTTCACCGCGGACCTGTTGCCGGCCGACATCCTGGGCGCACAGGTGTTCCACTCGCAGACGGCCACCTTCTCCTTCCGCCCCGGACCGCTGTTCCGGCAGCTGGTGCTGGCGGACGAGCTCAACCGCGCCCCGCCGCGCACCCAGTCCGCGCTGCTGGAGGGCATGGCCCAGGGGCAGGTGTCGCTGGACGGTGAGACGCACCCGCTGCCCTCGCCCTTCACCGTGGTGGCCACCCAGAACCCGGTGGACTTCTCCGGCACCTATCCCCTGCCGGACTCCCAGTTGGATCGCTTCCTCGTGCGCCTGTCGCTGGGCCACCCGGCGCCGGACGTGGAGGCGCGCCTGCTCACCACGCGCGGCGCGGCGTCGCCCCTGGCGTCGGTGGAGGCGGTGACGGGGCCGGAGGAGCTGGCGTCGCTGCGCGACTTCGCCGCGGAGGTGAAGCTGGACGCGTCGGTGGCGGAGTACGTGGTGCGGCTGGCCCGGGCCACGCGCGAGCATGGCGACCTGGAGCGCGGCGCCTCCACGCGAGCGGTGCTGGCGCTGGGGTCCGCCGCGAGGGCCCAGGCCCTGTGGGAGGGGCGCGACTTCGTCACCCCCGGCGACGTGCGCACGATGCTCGTGCCCTGCTGGGCGCACCGGGTGCTGCTGCGAAGCGCGGTGCAGGGCGTGTCCGCGCGCGACGAGGCGGCGCACCTGGTGGAGGAGCTGTCCCGCAAGGTGGCGGCCCCCCGGTGAAGGCCGCCGCCCGCCCTCCCTTCCGGGCGCGGCTTCGCGCCCTCTTGCGGCCGCCGCGCACGCTGTCGGTGACGAAGACGGGCCGCACCTATCTGGTGGTGACGCTCGGCGTGGGGCTGGGCGCGCTCAACACCGGCAACAACCTGCTGTACCTGCTGTTGGGCCTGCTGCTCAGCATGGTGGTGGTGTCCGGCGTGCTGTCGGAGCGCTGCCTGCGCGACCTGACGGTGCGCCGTGTGGGCGCCGACGCGGCCTTCGCGCGCGAGCCCTTCGCCTACCGCTGGGCGGTGTCGCGCAAGGCGGGGCACGGCTTCGCGCTGACGCTGTCGGAGGACCTGTCGCCGCTCGTCGGCACCGGCCGGCTGGGCTACCTGCCGGCGGGCAAGGAGCTGGTTGTCCGGGCGGACCTGGCCGCGCCGCACCGGGGCCCGGTGCGGCTGTCCGGCGTGCGCGTCACCACGACGTGGCCGCTGGGCCTGTTCGCCAAGACGCGGGTGTTCTCGCTGGAGGGCACGCTGCTCGTGTACCCGCGCCGGGGCTACGCCTGCCGGGAGCCGGGACAGGCCGAGACGGGCCCCCGGGGTGAGTCGGGCAGTCCGCGCCATCAGGACGGCACCGGTGACGTGGCGGGCCTGAAGGAGCTGGCCCCGGGCGAGGATGCGCGCCGCATCCACTGGAAGAAGAGCGCCGCGGCGGGGCGCCTGCTCAAGGTGGAGCGCGAGCGCGAGGAGCGCCGCATCTGGAAGCTCGCGCTGGCCCCCGGGCTCACGGGCGACGCGCTGGAGCGCCAGTGCGAGGAGGTCGCCGCCCAGGCGCACCAGCTCCTCGGAGCGGGGCACGAAGTCGGTCTCCAGCTTCCGGACCACATGCTGCGTCCGGCGGCGGGGGCGGGGCAGGAGCGGAGGATCCTCCAGGCGCTCGCGTGGGTGGGCTTCGAGGACGTGGACGCCATCACGAAGCAGGAGGCCGCGTGAAGCGTCCCCTGCGGCTGCGACTGGTGCTGCGAGACCTGGGGGCGGGCGCCGCGTTTGGCGCCATGGCCGTCTCCGGACAGCTCCCCCTGTGGGTCCTGGGGGTGTTCCTGCTGTCGCTGGTGCTGGCGCTGTGCGACGTGCGGCTCGTGGCACGGCACTCACGCCTGTCCGCGCTGCTGCTGGTGATCGCGGCCGTCCTGCTGGGCCTGCGGCTGACGTCCGGCGCGATGAACGCGGTGGTGGCCGCGTGTGCCTTCGCGGGCCTCATCTCCGCGCAGCGGATGCTGTCCACGCCGGACGCCCCCGCGGACGGCCAGACGCACCTGACGGGCCTCTTGATGGTGGCCGGCGGCGCGGCGCTGTCCGGCGACATGACGTACGCGCTGTGCCTCATCGCCTTCGGGGTGCTGGCCAGCCTGTCGCTGGCGCTGGGCGTGGTGGAGGCGGCGGTGCCGGACGGCGAGCCCGTGCCGGTGCGCTCGGTGCTGCTGCCCCTGTCCGGGGGCCTGACGTTCGCGGTGGCCGGCGCGATGGCCTTCTTCATCCTCTTCCCCCGCCTCAACTGGGCCATGGTGGGCCCGCGTTCGGCGCCGGGGTTCGGCGCGGTCAGCAGCGCGGGCTTCTCCGACACCGTGCGGCTGGGCGGCGCGGGCACCATCAAGAGCAACCCGCGCGTGGTGCTGCGCGCCACGCTCACCCCCGACCCGGGCCGCGAAGAGCTGGACGCCTATTGGGTGGGCCGCACCTACGACACCTTCGACGGCCAGGAGTGGACGAACGTCGTCGGGGCCCTGCGCACCGAGCGGCAGATCACCCTGCGCCCCGCCAGCGACACCCTGCTCCACCAGCGGGTGGAGCTGCTGCCCGCCTACGGAGGCCGCACGCTGGTCGCGCTGGAGTCGCCGTCGCGGCTGGGAAACGCCGTGGCCCTCACGCCCACCGGAACGCGCGCCAGCACCGTCCAACTGCACGGCGGCGGCGAGGTGCGCTTCACCATCACCGCGCCCGCGTACACGTACGAGGCCTACAGCCTGCCCCCGGACGCGAAGGCGGTCACCGCCTCCGGCCTGCGCTCCGAGGAGCGGGATCAGCTCCTGGCCCTGCCCGAACACCTGGATCCGCGCGTGGCCCAAATGGCGGCCCAGGTGCTCAACGGAGAGAAGGAACCGCTGGCCGCGGCGCGCAAGCTCGTCAGCCACCTGCAACGCGATTACGCGTACACGCTGGAGCAGGGAGGCCCCCAGGAGGATCCGCTCGCGGACTTCCTCTTCGTGCGCAAGGCGGGGCACTGCGAACACTTCGCCACCGCGCTCACGGTGCTGCTGCGCACGCAGGGCATCTCCGCGCGGCTGGCCACCGGCTTCTTCGGCGGGGCGCGCATGGACGGCGGCTACCTGGTGCGCGCCGGTGACGCCCACGCGTGGACGCACGTGTTCGTGCCGGGGCGCGGCTTCGTCACGGTGGACGCCACCCCGCCCTCGCACCGCACCAGCCAGGGCTCCGTCCTGCTGGAGAAGCTGCTCGCCCTCTACGAAGCCGTGGAGGGGCGCTGGCGACAGTCGGTCGTCGACTACTCGTTCCGCGATCAGTTCGAGCTGGCGAGCAAGCTGGTGCGCCCGCCCCGACGCCCCGCGGAGGCAACCTCCACCTCCAGCCGCCTGCCTCCGGCGCGCGCGTGGGTAACGGCCGCCGTGGTGGCCTTCCTCGTCTGGCGCCTGGGCCGCATCGTCGCCCGCTGGCCGCGCCGCGCCCTGCGCCTGGAGGCCACGCGCTTCCTGGACCGGGTGGACGCGCAGCTGGCCCGCGCCCAGGTGCAGCGCCTTGAAGGCGAGTCGCTGGAGGACCTCACCCCGCGGCTGGCGCGCGAGGGCCACCCCCTGGCCCTGGCGCTCACGCCCCTGACGCGCCGTTACCTGGAAGCGCGCTTCGGGGGCCGTGCCCTGCGCGAGGGAGAGGCCGAGCACCTGCTGGGGACGCTCCGCCGCGCGCTGGAGGCCGAGGCCGCCCGCCGCACCGCGGAACCTACCGGGCAGGCAGGCCCTACCGCCCGCGCCTCCTGAGCGGAAAGGAAGTGCCCTCCGGAAGGAAGCGGCCTTCCGCTCCCAGTCGCCCGCCCACCTCAGGGACGTCCGGGCGAAGCCGAAATGCCAACGCCCGCGCCTTGCGCGACCATTAAGCGTTACTGCGAACCTCATCCGTGAGCGCCATCGCGACGCGTGCCCGGGGGCGAAAGAGACGTGCACTTTCTACCCACTCAGGCCCGCGGATTTCCTCCGGTGGCCGGGTAACGGTTACAGACCGACCTACCCCGGCCCCTCCCTGCGTCCGTTAACCCCTTGGAGACACACGCGAATACATCCGACCGCGGTTGGCATCCCGGTTGCTCAAGGCAATGCACGTCAAGTTGTAGGGCTTGAACCCAGAGCACCTTTCAAACGCCTCCCCACGCGAGGAGGCCCCAATTCGGAGAATCCATCCATGCAGGCCTCGACCGAGCAGTCGTCCAATTCCGGCTCCCTGGCGATGTATCTCTCGGAGATCAACCAGTACAACCTCCTGAAGGTGGAGGAGGAGCAGGAGCTGGCGCGCCGCTTCATCAAGGGCGACCTGGCCGCGGGTCACCGCCTGGTGACGGCCAACCTGCGCTTCGTGGTGAAGGTTTCCTACGAGTACCGCTCCTACGGCATCAAGATGTCCGACCTCATCCAGGAGGGGAATATCGGCCTGATGAAGGCGGTGCAGAAGTTCGATCCGGACAAGGGTATCCGCCTCATCTCCTACGCGGTGTGGTGGATCCGCGCGTACATCCAGAACTACATCCTGAAGAGCTGGTCCCTGGTGAAGCTTGGAACCACGCAGGCGCAGCGCAAGCTGTTCTTCAGTCTGGCCCGCACGCGCCGGGAGCTGGAGAAGCTGGGCAGCGGCGACGCGGTGGTGAACGTGGATGAGATCGCCCGCAAGCTGCACGTGAAGCCGGGCGAGGTGCGGGAGATGGAGCAGCGCATGGGCGGCCGGGATTTGTCCCTGGACGCGCCCATGGGCGAGGACGGCGGCAACAGCCACGTGGACTTCGTGGTGAGCGCCGCGGCGCCCCAGGACGACGAGTTCGCGGACAAGGAGGAGGCGGGCCTCATCAACAACCGCGTGCGCACCGCGCTCATGCGCCTGGATCCGCGCGAGCGCTTCATCATCGAGCAGCGCGTGATGAACGAGCGCCCCATGACGCTCAAGGAGCTGGGCGAGCACTTCGGCTTCTCCCGCGAGCGCGCGCGCCAGCTGGAGATCCGCGCGAAGGACAAGCTCAAGTCGGAGCTGGCCGCGCTGATGGCGGAAGTGGATCCGGAGACCCTCGCCGCGCAGGGCTGACGCATCCCGGCAGTGCCCACGCCACCCCGCCGCCCCACTCCGGGCGTGTGGGGTGCGCGTGTTTCAGGGACACGGGTGTTTTCGCGCCCGGCCGGGGAGCCTGCTAGAAAGGCCCCCTGGTTCCCTGTCAGGAGTGCCTGCTTGTCCCACGCTTCAAAGCCGGTCGTCGATGATCGCGTTCCCCTCGCGGAGGCCCACGGCCCCGCCACGCACAAGCCCTATGTGTCGCCAGAGCAGTCGCCCGCCGAGCTGACGATCCGCGGGCTGGTGCTCGGGTCGGTGCTGGGCATCGTGTTCGCCGCGTCGTCCGTGTACCTGGCCATCAAGGTGGGCCTCACGGTGTCCGCGTCCATCCCGGTGGCGGTGCTCTCCATCGCCATCTTCCGGGCCCTGGGGCGCTCCAGCATCCTGGAGAACACCATCGTCCAGACGACGGGCTCCGCGGGTGAGTCGCTCGCGTTCGGCGTGGCGGCGGCGCTGCCCGCCCTGCTCATCCTGGGCTACGACATCAGCCTCACGCACGCGTTCCTCACCGCGGCCCTGGGCGGCGTGCTGGGCGTCCTGATGATGATTCCCCTGCGCCAGGGCCTCATCGTCCAGGAGCACGGAAAGCTCACGTATCCGGAGGGTACCGCGAGCGCGGACGTGCTCATCGTCGGCGAGCAGGGCGGCACCAACGCGCGCACGGTCATCCTGGGTTTCATCATCGGTGGCGTCTACAAGTTCGCCTACTCCGGGATGAAGCTCTTCAAGGAGGCCATCGGCATGCCCATCAAGGGGCTCAAGGCGGCGACGCTCTCCACGGAGGTGTCCCCGGAGCTGCTGGGCGTGGGCTACATCATCGGGCCGCGCGTCGCGTCCATCACCTTCGCGGGCGGCGTGCTCAGCTACCTCATCCTCATCCCGATGGTGTCCTTCTTCGGCAGCGGCATGGACACGCCGCTGCTCGTGCACAACGGAATGCTCATCCGGGACATGTCGCCGGATCAGATCCGCAACGCGTACGTGCTCTACATCGGCGCGGGCGCGGTGGCGACGGGCGGCCTCATCAGCCTCATCCGCTCCCTGCCCACCATCGTGGGCGCCTTCAAGCGCAGCGTGGAGACCCTGCGCGCCTCGCGCACCCAGGGGCCCCTGCCCACGGTGCTGCGCACGGATCAGGACCTGCCCATCACCGTGGTGCTGGTGGGCAGCGCGCTGCTCATCCTGGCCATCTGGCTTGCGCCCCCGCTGCACGTGAACTTCATCTCCGCCATCCTCATCGTCATCTTCGGCTTCTTCTTCGTGACGGTGAGCGCGCGCATCACGGGTGAGATTGGCAGCTCCTCCAACCCCATCTCCGGCATGGTGGTCGCGACGCTGCTCGTCACCTGCCTCGTGTACCTGCTGTTCGGCTGGACGTCGTCGCCGGACCGCTTCATGGCCCTCACCACGGCGGCCATCGTGGGCATCGCGGCGTCCAACGGCGGCACCACCGCGCAGGACCTGAAGACGGCCTTCCTCGTCGGCGGCACACCCAAGAAGCAGCAGATCGCCCTCTTCGTCGGCGTGCTCACCAGCGCGATGTTCATCGGCCTGGTGCTGGTCCTGCTCAACCAGGGCGCCACCGCGGTCATCCCGGAGTCGCACCCCGGCGTGCAGGTGACGGAGATGTCCACGGAGACGCGCACCCAGCACACGTACCGCTGGGCCGTGTCCCAGGACGCGCTCACCCAGCGCGGCATGACGCCCGCGCTGCTCAAGCGCTCGCTGTGGGCGGAGCGCCTGGACGCGGTGCCCGCGGAGGGCGCGCTGGAGCTGCGCAGCTGGCGCCCCATCCCGGCCACGGAGCTGGCGGGGATGACGCTGTCGTCGGCCACCGGGCCGTCGCTGAGGCTGTCGGACGCGGGGCTCGTCACCGCGGGACCGGACCGCATCTACAAGGAAGGCTTCGTGCGCGGCGCGGACACGCCGGTGCCCGCCGGCCGTTACCTCGTGGATGACACGGGCAGCATCCAGTACGTGGTGGACCCGGGCATCGGCGGGCGCATCAGCGAGTACGAGGGCCAGACGCTCACGCGCTACTCGGCGCCCAAGGCGCAGCTGTTCGCGCTCATCATCGACGGCATCCTCACGCAGCGGCTGCCTTGGGACCTGGTGCTGCTGGGCGTCTTCATCGCGCTGATGCTGGAGCTGTGCGGCGTGTCGTCCCTGCCCTTCGCGGTGGGCGTGTACCTGCCCATCAGCAGCAGCGCGCCCATCTTCGTGGGCGGCATGGTGCGCCACTTCGTGGACAAGCTGCGCGGCGGCAGCGCGGCGGAGTCGGAGTTCTCCCCCGGCACGCTGATGTCCTCCGGCTACATCGCGGGCGGCTCCATCGCGGGCGTGCTCATCGCCTTCCTGGAAATCGCCAGCGACGGCACCTGGACGCGCGCCATCAACCTGCCCGCCCTCTTCGGCCACGAGAACGCCATTGGCGCCTTCCTCAACGCCGTGGGCGAAAGCGAGCTGGCGCACCCCACCTGGTCCAACGTCTGGGGCCTGGTGTTCTTCGCCGCCCTCACCGCCGTGCTGTTCCGCTCCGCCCTCAAGGGCAAGAGCGGCGCGGAAGCCCCGCCCCCGTCGCACTGAGGCAGGCGCGGAACTGAGTGCCCTCCCCCGCCAAAGCGCGCGGGAGGGCCGCTACAGCCCGGGCACCGAGGGAGGAACCTCCGCCCCGTCTCCCACCGCATCCGGCCCCTGCGCGCAGACGTACTCGGCGCGCAGCGGGGCCACGATGCCGAAGGTGAAGACGTACACGATGGGGCTCCACCACGGCCAGTACACGTCCACCCGCGACAGGCCGTGCCGGCACTCGCCCGCGGCCACGTCGGACGTCGTCAGGCCCGCCACGAAGCTCGCCCCCATGCGGCCCTCGGGGGCGCCGTCGCGCGGCGCCGGGCTTCGCACGCTCATGCGGAAGCACCCCGTCAGGGACGTCAGGACGAGGGCGGACAGGGCCAGTCGCTTCATGGGCGGCACCTCCAGCGAAAACGGGGGCCCTTGCGTAACACACCGGGGATTCCCCGCCAGTCCGCCATCTGTTGCCCAGGTGTCACGCCAAACCCCTGGATTCTGGACGGTTCTGGGATTGGGACGGGGCCTGGGACGGGAGTAGGATGGACGTCTCTCATGGCCCAGCCCCAGAAAGTCACGGACGCGAACGCGAGCGCCGAGGCGGAGCAGTCCCCCGAAGTCCGCGAGAAGGTGGAGCTTGCGCGCACGTTCGCGTTCCACCTGCTCAAGGGCATCAAGCAGATCGGCATGTACCGCCACAACGAGGCGCGCTTCCCGGAGTTCCTCGCCAAGGCGCAGGAGGCCATCTCCGCGTACACGGAGAAGTTCGGCCCGCTGTCGTTGAAGGTGGAGCAGCAGAACTTCACGCTCCACAACGAGGCGCTCTTCACCGAGGAGTCGTCGCTCCCCTACAAGTTCTTCCGCGACGGCATCCGCCAGCTCATCTTCCGGCCGGGGCTGCCGCTGGAAGAGTTGGTCACGCTCACGCTCATCGCGCTGTCGGAGCCGGAGCGCGGCGCGGAGGACGTGCTCGCGCAGCTGTGGCGCGCGGGCATGCAGCAGGTGGAGTACGTGGTGGTGGAGGGCTTCTCCATGGAGGGCGCCTCCGAGGACGAGGTCCAGGTGGAGGTGGACAAGGTGGTGGGCTACCTCTACTCCCGCCTCCAGACGAACTCGGATGACTTCCTGCGCTTCGCGCGCGTGTCCGCGGAGGACCTGGACGCGAAGCTGGACGGCGTGGAGCAGATCCGCGGCCTCGTCGTGGGCGGCCGGCACGCGACGGACGACCTGAAGGCCCGGCTGCAGAAGGACATCACCGAGGAGGAGAACGCGCGGCTGTTCCCCAAGCTGGTGGGCGCGGTGTTCCAGGTGGTGGAAGGCGGCGTGGACGACGCGGTCCTGCTGGAGGAGATCTTCCTGCAGCTGTTGGACATGCTGCTGCTCCAGGACGACTTCGGCACGGTGAACCAGATCGTCCTCAAGCTGCGCGCGCTGTCCCAGCGCGCCGACGGAGGCGACGACCTGGCGCGCCTGCTGTCGTCGTTCCTCCACAAGATGGGCGAGGAGCAGCGCCTGAGCCGGGTGGGTGAATCGCTCAAGACGACGCGCGCGAAGCAGCCCCAGGACGTGACGCGCTACCTCCAGGCGCTGGGCGTGGACTCGGTGCTGCCGCTGCTCAACGTGCTGGAGACGATTGAGCTGCCGGAGAACCGCGCGCTCCTGTGCGACGTGCTGGGCGGCTTCGCTCGCGACCTGCCGGAGCCCTTCGTGGCGCGCCTGCTGTCGGACCGGCCGCAGACGGTGCGCGACATGGTCTACATCCTGGAGAAGAGCAACCACCCGGATCGGGTGAAGATGTTCGCCCAGGTGCTCAAGAGCCCCAACCTCGTCGTCAAGCTGGAGGTGCTGCAGATCATCGGGCGCGGGCGCACGGCGGAGGCACGGCGCATCATCTACGACGCGCTCAACGACAGCGTCTCCCAGGTGCGCATGCTGGCCGCGAAGCTGCTGCCGGAGTTCGACCGTGACAAGGCCTTCCCGGACCTGGTGAAGCTGGTGAGGGACCCGGGCTGGGACAAGAAGACGTCGGATGAGAAGGCGGCGGTGTACGCGGCCATCGGGGCCACCAACCTGCCCGCCGCGCTGTCCATGATGCAGCAGCTGCTGGCGGTGAAGCCGTCGCTGCTCAACAAGCGCCGGGTGATGGAGGACAAGTTCCTGGCCATCCACGGCCTGGGCGGCGCGGGCTCCATCCAGTCCTACAAGTTGTTGCAGGCCGTGGTGGAGGACAAGTCCCAGCCGCTGGACGTCCTCACCGCCGCCCGCAAGGCGATGTATCAGACGCGCAAGGCCCTCTTCGGGGACTCGGCGCTTCCGGAAGAGACGACGTGACGCCATGGCCGACAACCTGAAGATCAGTCACAACCAGGAAGAGAACGTCAACGAGTACGGCCGCGAGCACAATGAGAAGCTCCAGGGCCTCTCGCGCTCCATGCTCGCGGGCCTCTACATGCTCGTGCGCTCCGTGAAGATGTATGACCCGGAGAACGCGGTCTTCGAAAAGCCGCTGCACCAGCTCCAGGACATCATCAACCAGATCATCGGCAAGGAAGGCCGGCTGGAGCTGGCGGGCGTCAAGGACTCCTTCTACCTCAACGGCATGCTGGTGAAGGTGGACCTGAACTCCATCGAGAACCAGCGCTACCTCTTGTCGGAGATGCGCGCCAAGGACGTGGGCGGCATCACGCTGACCAAGCCCGTCACGGTGCAGGAGCTGAAGAACTTCGTCTGGATCTTCAGCAAGGAGCAGTCCACCGCCGCGGAGGAGGACGGCCTCCAGGGGCGCAAGCTGCTCAACATGCGTGTGGCGAAGTTCTCCAAGCTCAAGGAGAAGCTGAACAAGGACATGGACAACCCGGGCGACCAGAAGGTCGACCGGAAGAAGTACGCCATGACCGTGTACGCCCGCGCGGTGTTCTTCCTGCAGAAGTACCTGGAGTCGGTGCGCGCGGGAAAGCCCATTGGCTCATCGCGCGCGCTGCGGCTGGTGCAGGACTTCGTGGACATCTCCTACGACCAGCGCACCCACTTCCTGGGCATGACGACGCAGAAGCGCGAGGACGACTACCTCGTCTACCACCAGGTCAACGTCGCGCTGATGTGCATCGTGTTCGGCGCGGAGCTGGGCCTGACGAAGCCGCAGCTGCGCGACCTGGGCTACATCGCGCTCTTCCACGACGCGGGCATGACGACGCTGCCGGAGGAGCTGTCCACCAAGCGCGGCGCGCTCACCGCGGATGAGAAGGTCACCGTGGCGCGCGCGCCCCTCATCAGCGTGCGCAACATCCTGATGGAGAAGGGCTTCAGCCGCTCCACGCTGTTGCGCGTGGTGACGACGTTCGAGCACAAGACGGACTACGGCACCGCGGTGCGCGACGCGCGCGGCAACATCCAGATGATCATCCCCAAGACGAACCTGGGGGTGTACGCGAAGCTCATCGCCATCTGCGACGCCTACGACGCGCTCACCTCGCGCCGGCCGTACCGGGATGCCTACGGCCCGGAGGTCGCGCTGATGCTGATGTGGACGGAGATGCGCCAGAAGTTCGACCCGGAGCTCTTGTCCGTCTTCATGCGGGTGATGGCCATCCAGCCCATCAAGGTGCTCTCCCGCCGCCAGCAGCAGATCAGCGTTTCCGGGATCTAGTCGCCTTCGCCGGGGCCTTCTTCGCTGTGGGGGGCCCGGCGGGAACGCCCGCCTCCCGCAGCAGCGCCAGCGCCTTGGTGAAGTCCTCCGGCAGGGGGGCCTCCAGCGACAGGGGCTTGTGGGTGCGCGGGTGCTCGAAGGCCAGGCGCCAGGCGTGCAGCGCCTGACGGCCCAGCAGCTCCTGCGCCTCCGCCACCGCGCCCTTGGCCTTGCGGCCCGCACCGTAGAGCGCGTCACAGAGCAGCGGGTGACCGGCTTCGGCCAGGTGCACGCGGATCTGATGCGTGCGGCCGGTGAGCAGGTCCACCTCCACCAGGGCGGCGCCCTCGAAGGCCTCGATCACGCGGTACAGGGTGATGGCGGGCTTGCCCTCCTTCACCTTGCCGGTGAAGCGCTGGCGGTGGATGGGGTGGCGGCCGTAGAGCGTCTCGATGCGGCCTTCCGCCTGGGGCACGCCGTGCACCAGCGCCAGGTACGTCTTCTGGACCTCGCGCGTCTTGAAGGACTTCTGGAGGGCCACCAGGGCCTGCTCGTGCTTGGCGACGACGAGGCAGCCGGTGGTGTCCTTGTCCAGCCGGTGCACGATGCCCGGGCGCAGCTCCCCGCCCACGCCGGCCAGGTCCTTCACGCGGTGCAGGAGCGCGTTGACCAGCGTGCCGGAGGCGTGGCCCGCGCCGGGGTGCACCACCATGCCGGCGGCCTTGTCCACGACGACGAGGTCGCGGTCCTCGTGCAGCACGGACAGGGGCAGCGCTTCGGCCTGGGGGATGGCGGCGACGGGCGCGGGGATGTGGACGGAGAGCCGTTCCCCTCCGCGCAGGCGCTGCGCCACCTTGCCGGGCTTGCCGTCGGACAGCACGTGGCCGTCGGCGATGAGGCCCTGGAGGCGGGAGCGGGTGAGGTCCGGGAACGCGCGGGCCAGGTACTGATCCAGGCGCTCTCCCCGGGCTTCGGGGAGGGCGAGGTGCTCGCGCGTGTCGGGTGAGGCCACGGAGCGGGTGACTACCAGATCTTCGACTTCACGTGCGCCTTGGAGCGCAGGACGATGTCGTTGACGGCGCGCTCGAAGAAGTTCGCCTGGGTGCTGATCTCCTGGCTGACGCGGCTCTTGTAGAGCGCACGCCCCTCCTCCAGCTCCTCCTTGAGGACCTCGAAGAGGTTGTCCTGCTCGATGCCCTTGATGATCTTCTGCTCGTTGTAGAGCGAGATATCCGAGGCGATCGCGCGGGCCAGACGCATCGCCTTGACCTTTTCCTCTTCCGTCATCGTGCCATTACTTAGGCACCCACCCCCTGCGAGTCAACTTTCCTGATGCGCGGCGTGACGGAGGGCCGCCCTCCAGGTCAGCGGCCCGACTTGGGGGGTTTCTCGGAGAACAGCGCCAGGTAGCTCTTGGACACGCGCAGGGGGTCCAGGCCCAGCTCGCGGGCGAGGTTCATCAGGATGCCGCGCAGGTACACGGGCGGGGGCAGCGCGGTGTAGCGGTCCGCCTCCACGTTCTCCAGGTGACGCACGGAGATGCGGGTGCGGTCGGCGAGCTGCTGGATGGACAGGCTCCGGGCCTCGCGCACGCGGCGCAGCAGTTCGCCGTTGAACTCGGCGTCCGCCGGGATGTCCACACCCCGGGGGCGGGCCTCCTTGACCCGGGCGGCCACCTGCGCCAGCGCGGACTCCGCGGTCGCGATGGCCGCGTCCTGGGCCAGCACCTGGGCCTCCCCCAGCTTCCGGGGGACGGGGATCTTCGCCCCCGGGACGGGACGGGTGTTCGCGGAGGGACGCGCGTCGATGGGGCGCGCCGTGAGGGGGCGCACGGCGGCACGCGAGGCCCCGGTGGCCGGCGTCCGCGACAGGGCGGTGGAGGAGACCTCCGGGGTCGCGTCGGGGGTGCTCGGGGCGCGGGCGTCCGGGACGGGGTTCGGATCCGACTCCCCCGGGGCCGAGGCGGCGATGGGCGCACTGTCGCCGGCCGGGGTTTCCGGCTGGGTGGAATCAGTCGAAGCGGGCGTGGCGCTGGCTTCGGTGGGCGTGCCGGAGTTCGGAGGCGTCACCGGGGCGACCGACGACGCGTCCGCCGTGGCCGGGGCTTCCGGGCGGTCCGACACCGGAGTGGCGGAGGCCACCGCAGGGTCCGAAGCGGAAGCGGTCGTCACTGGGACGGCAGCCTCCGGATGATCCGCCGTGGAACCGGCGGCCGAAGAGACAGCCCCGTCCGCCTGCTCCGACGTGGGGGCCGCTGGCGCGTGCTCGCGGAGCGGCTCAGGAGCAGCCGGAGTCGAGGCAGCGGCGCCCGCGCGCTCAGAGCCGGAAGCACCGGGCGTCGAGGCAGCGGCGTCCGTACGGTCCGAACCGGAATCATCAGGCTTCGAGGCGGCGGCGCTGCCCGCTTCAATGCTCGCGACGGCGGGCGCGGCTTCGACAGCGTTCGCGGCCGGGGCTTCCGAGGCCAGTACCGCATCGGCTTGTGACGAAGCCCGGGGGCTCGTCTCCACGGGCACCGGAGCCGAAGCCCCCCTGCCCTGCCCGCGCAGCGGACCGGCGGGGACGTAGACGAACGACAGGCTCCGGGTGAACGACGCGCGGAACGCATCCACCACCGCCACGCCACCCACCATCACCGGCTCGGGGGTCACGCCGGACGCGTCCTCCCCTGGGGCCTCCTGCCGCTTCGACTCCTCACCCCGCATCCGCTCCTCGCTCTTTCCGGGCGTCCCGCTCGCGCGCGGGGCCTCCTCTTCATTCACGGATGCCACGGCCTTCAGTCGCGACTCCGCCTCCACCCTTTCGGCATCCACGGCGCCCGCGGCCTTCGCCAGCGCGGCAGCGGCCGTCGCCAGGGCCTCCGCGACCCGAGCGGCCGAGTCCGCCTTCTCCACGGCCCCCGACGCCACGGTCGCCTTCGCGAGCCGCTCCGTCGACAGCCCCAGCGAACGGTCATACTCGACGCGCAGGTCCGCGTCCGTGAGCATCTCCATCGCTTCGGTCATCTTCTCGCGCAGCGCATCCACCTGCTCCGGGTCGCCCAGCGCGTACACCGCGATGGAGTCCGGCGAATACAGCTCCATCAGGCGCTGATGGGCCGCGCGGATGTCGTCGTCGGACGCCGAGGGCGGGACCTCCAGGAGCTCGTAGTAGGTCTGCTGCGCGAAGGGCTTCATGGGATTGCGGACTCGGAGGAAAGGCCGTCGAGCGACAGCAGACGCGTGGCGATGCGCTGGAGACCCAGGGACACGGGCGAGTCGGGACGCTCGATGAGCACCGGCTTGCGCTTGCGCACCGCACGCCACGCTTCGTCGTCGTATCGCAGCGCGCCCAGATCATCCATGTCGATGCCAAAGAACTTCTTCCAGGCGGCCACCATCGCGGCGCCCACGTTGGCATCCGCGTCGGTGCGCGCCTGGTTCACCACCAGCCGCACCCGGAACGACGCCAGCTCCCGCTCCAGCCGCTCCGCGTCCGAAGGCGCCTTCTTGCGCACCTGCGCGACCACGTCGTGCAGCGTCCGCAACCCACCCTCACGGGTAGACAGCGCGCCCTCCACCAGGTCCTGGATGCCGTACTGCGCCTCCACCTGCTGGAGCTTGCGGAAGAAGGCCGCCTTGACGAAGCGGTACGCGTTCTCCACCGACGTGGGCTCCGGCAGCACCACCAGCAGGCCGTGGTCCGCGAGCAGGAAGAAATCCAGCGTGTTGAAGCTGGTGCCCGCGCCCAGGTCCAGGATGAGGTAGTCCGCCGTCTGCGCGAGCAGCGTGCGCAACAGCTTCTGCTTCTGCGCGTACTTGAGGTTCGCCGCGTCCAGCGAGTCCTGCGCGCCAGCGATGAGCGACAGCCCCGGCACGCCGGTGGAGACCATCACCTCTTCCAGGTTCCCCTTCCCGCGCCGCAGGAAGTCCGACAGCGTGGACTCCGGAGGCCCGACGCCCAGGCACGTGTGCAGGTTGGCCCCGCCCAGGTCCGCGTCCACCAGCAGCACCTTGTGGCCGGCCTGCGCGAGCGCGACGCCCAGGTTCGCGGACACCATCGACTTGCCGATGCCGCCCTTGCCGCCGCCCACCGCGATGATCCGGCGGGAGCGGGCCCGACGCGCCAAGCCGGCGGGGCCCGATGAAGCCACGGTGTCAGGCTCCACGGCACTCAAGGGACGCGCCGGCGCGCTGGCCAGCGAGGCGGGAGCGGATCCGGGGGGCGACAAGGGGGCGGGCTTCACGGAGGCTCGCATCAAAACCCGTCCTACCGCCCGAGTCGACACCCCGCCATTTCGCGACCTCTCTCAGCACGGTACTCCGCCCGCGCCCCGACGCCCGGAGGGTCGGGGGGCAGGCGACCGGAGGGCCGGTCGGTGTCACTCGTCGAGCAGTTCGACGTTCCAGTACGAGATGTCCGCCAGGTGCAGGAACGGCAGCCACTCCCGGTACGTGACCTTGCGGATGGCGCCACGGAACAGCGGCGTCCAGCGCGGGCGCACGGGCTTCTTGAGCAACCGCATCCCGGCCTGTTCCGGTGTTCGACCGCCCTTCTTCAGGTTGCAGGGGACACAGGAGCACACCACGTTCTCCCAGGTGGTCTTTCCGCCTTGGGTGCGCGGGTTCACGTGGTCCAGGTTCAGCTCGCTGCGAGGAAGCTGCTTGGAGCAGTACTGGCAGGTGTCGTTGTCACGCGCGTAGATGTTGAGGCGCGAGAAGCGCACCTTCGCGCGGGGCAGGTGGTCATACGCGCCGAGCACGAGCACGCGGGGCACGCGGATGGTGCGGTCGATGGTGGTGATGCTGTCCTGCGTGGCGCTCAGGGCGGCCCAATCTTCGAACTCGTACAAGCGGTACTGCGCGTCAATGGCCTTCGCGACGCCCTGATACAGCAGTGAGAACGCCCGTTTTACCGACGTCACATGAACCGGTTGATAGTACCGGTTGAGCACGAGCACGGCGCTGTTGATCATGGCTGGCTTCCCGAACGGGCGGCCGCCACGGATTGCGCGACCACACCCAGGTCCTCCTCTGAGAGACACCGGACGTCGAGAACCACCTCGCCATCCGCGATCCTGCCAATAACCGGCACCTCGCCGCTGCGCAGACGTTCCAGGAATACTTCCGGCGCTCCAACGGTGAGGCTGCAAGCGTAGGAAGGCAACCGGGCCAACGGCATGGCCCCCCCTCCCACCTGTCCATCCACGGACACCGCCCGTGCTGTGACACCGTGCGCTTTGAGCAAACTCAACAAGCGGTCAGCCCGGGCGCTCAACACCTCTGGCTGCTGGACGAGCAGGCTTTGCGTGGGAACCGCTTCGGGGCGGCCATCCCGGTACAGCTCGAGCGTCGCTTCCAGCGCGGCGACCGTCATCTTGTCGACACGCAATGCGCGTGTGAGCGGGTGGGATTTGATGCGCTGGAGCAGGTCCTTCCGGCCCACGATGACGCCGGCCTGCGGTCCACCCAGAAGCTTGTCGCCAGAGAACGCTACCACATCCGCGCCGGCGCTGATGGCGTGCCCCACCGTGGGCTCCGGTGTGAGCCCCGGCCCGACCAGGGGCACGAGCGCTCCAGAGCCCAGGTCCTGGAACACGGGCACGCCGCGGGCCCGGCCCAACTCGGTGAGTTCCGCGAGGGAAGCCTCTTCCGTGAAGCCGACGAGGGCGAAGTTGGAGCGGTGCACCTTCACGATGAGGCCGGTGTCAGGGCTCAGGGCATTGGCATAGTCCGCGCGGCGGGTGCGGTTGGTGGTGCCCACCTCCACGAGCTTCGCGCCGGACTGGCGCATGACGTCCGGCACGCGGAACCCACCGCCGATTTCGACAAGCTCGCCGCGTGACACGACACACTCACGGCCGGAGGCGAGCGCGGCGAGGACGAGCAGCACGGCGCCCGCGCAGTTGTTGACCACGAGCGCATCCTCCGCGCCCGTGAGCGTGCGCAGGAGGCCCACGAGGGGCGCGTACCGGCTGCCGCGCTCTCCTTCGTCCAGGTCGTATTCCAGGTTGGAGTAGCCCCGCGCGACGGCGACGACGCGCTCCACGGCTTCGGGAGCGAGCGGCGCGCGGCCCAGGTTCGTGTGCAGCACGACGCCGGTGGCATTGCGAACCGGCCGAAGGTTCGGCGTGGCCAGGGACGCGAGCGCGGCCTCCACGTCCGCGTCCTCGAAGGGCCGCGCGTCACCGTCCAACAGGCGCGCACGCACGCGTTCGACGGCGAGCCGCAGGGCCGCCACCGCGCGCGCATGAGGAAGGTTCGCGAGCCGGGGCTCCAGCGACGGCCGCCGCAGGAGTTGTTCGATGGAGGGAAGGTTGCGCAGAAGCGCGTTCTTCCCTTCGGGGGGTTTCGACGCAGCGCCCATGGTCCCGGAGTCTAACCGGAGCACGGCCCGACACGTGACCTTCAGCCGTCCGTCTGAGCCCCCTTCCCAGCAATCACATCACAAAACCGTCATCGCCAGACAGACGCCCTTTCGGCGTCCATCACCACCCCCCATAGGGCACGGTGATGGCCTCCATGAAGTGGCCCGAAGGATCCTGGAAATAGACCCCTCGGCCGCCATCGTGGGTGTTGATTTCGCCGGAGCGCTGACCACGCGGGTCGGCCCAGTGCTGGATGCCGCGCTCACGGATCTTGGCGATCAACGAATCGAACACATCGTCCGACACAAGGAAGGCATAGTGCTGGCCCGGAATGTCGCCGTCGGTCTGCATGTAGTCGAGCGCCACTCCGTCGCCCAGCTTGACCGCCAGGAAGTGCCCGAAGGGCTGAGGCTCCGGAAGCCCCAGCAGCTCCGCGAGGAAGTTCGCGGAGCGCACCTTGTCCTTCGCGGCAACAACGGTGTGATTGAAACGGACGGTCATGGATGGAGCCCCCAAAGAGCCCCCATCCATACCATCGCATCTCAAGGGATGCCCAGAGTGCGGGCACTCACCCTGTCTGCTTGAGCGCCTGCGGCCACAGCTCCGCCAACGCGGCGCGCAGGCCCGTCGCACTGGGGAAACGGTCCTCGGGCCGCTTCTGCATCAATCGCAGCACGAGCTGTTCGAAGGACTCCGGCAGGTCCGGACGCAGCTTCCGGAGCGGCGCCGGTGCCTCCTGGACGTGCAGGAACATCAGCGGCACGGGCTGCGCGTGGCGGAACGGCAACTGCCCCGTGAACAGCTCATACGCCACCACGCCCAGCGCATACAGGTCCGTGGCCGGTGACACCCCCGTGCCCATCACCTGCTCCGGCGCCATGTACTCCGGCGTGCCCAGCGTCGCGCCCTGCGCCGTGGCGCCCACCACATGCGTGCTCTTCGCGAGCCCGAAGTCCATCAGCTTCAGCACCCCGGTGCGCGTGATGAAGAGGTTCCCGGGCTTCACATCCCGGTGCAGCACCCCGTGCGCATGCGCATGCTCCAGCGCCACGGTGGCGTGCGTCAGCCACCGCAGGGCACTGGCCAACGTGGGACGCCCTTCGAGCAGCATCTGCCGCAGGTCCCTGCCCTCCAATAACTCCACCGTCAGGTAGTGCCGCTCCCCGTCCCAGCCCACGTCGAAGACATGCAGGATGTTGACGTGCTCCAGCGCCCGGGCGTGCTCCACCTCCTGCCGGAAGCGCGTCACCATCGCCTCGTCCGCGTGGGGCACCGCCAGCACCTTCAGCGCCACACGCTGCCCCTTCTTCAGGTCCAGCGCCTGGTACACCGTCGACGTGCCTCCCACGCCCAGCCACTTCTCCACCCGGTAGCGCTCCGCCACCACCTGCCCTGGAACCAGTCCCAGGGCCGCGGGCCCAGGCGGCGTCACCGCGCCTTGAATCAACGTGCCCATCGGGGACATCGGCGGCGTCACCTGATGGAACGTCGCCTCCGTCCCGTCCGACACCGGCGTCCTCTCGGGCCGTGGATACCCCTGCGCGTCCAGCTTCTCCGCGCTCAGGTACGTCACACCCCCGGAGTCCTCATCCTTCAAACGCACCAAGTCCCGCTCCCCTCTCAGGATTCCAGCAGGGAGACGGGGGCCGGCGCGCCGGTGCCCTCGATGTCCAGGTGCGGCGTGGGCAGGTTGTATTCAGCGGCGGCGATGGTGGCCTCCACCAGGATGGGGCCTGAAATCTCCTGCGGCTCGCCCTGGCAGAGGACATCCACCACGTGCTCCAGGGTCCACTTGCCCATCCGGTGCACTTCCAGCCGCTTGCCATTGAACCGGGCCGTGTCCGACAGCTGGTCGCTCGCGTTGAGCTTGGCCTCCACGGAGTCCCCCAGGTAGCCGCGTGCCACCGCCAGCACCCGGTCCACCACCGTGTTCCAGGCCTGGAGGAACGAGCGGTCCTGCGCCTCATCGATGATGTCCAGGCCCACCTGGAGCCGCTCCATGCGCTCCAGGAACTGCTGCACCAGCTTGCCCCGGATGACGCGGCCGTGCTGCGGGGCGATCATCTCCACCGCGGGCGTGAGCTTGCGAATGGCCGCCACCGCGCGCACCAGCGCCGAGTTCACCGGCATGTAGATCTGATGGAACGCCCGGATGCCCGTCCAGTCGGACTCCTCCGCCCACAGGCCCTGCGCCTTGGAGTCCGTGAGCCCACCGAACAGGTCCCCGGTGAAGAGCACGCGCGTGTGCGGGTCATAGAGCATCACCGCGCCCCGGAAGTGGCAGAAGGGCGACGGCACCGGCAGCAGCTTGTGCCCCGTGGGCACGCTCAACCCGTTGGAGAACTTCTCCGTGGGGATGAAGCGGTTGCGCGGCAGGTTGAAGTGGACGATGAGCCGCCACGTGTCCTCCGAGCACAGGATGCTCGCGCGCGGCGAATAGCGCGCGGAGATGATCGCCGCCGACGAACCCACGTCCGGATCCTGGTGGTTCACGAAGAGCGCGGACAGCCGGTCCATGCCCCCAATCAGCGACACCACCTTGGTGTGGATGGTGGAGAAGTCGCTGCTCGACCCGGGGTCGATGAGGAGGTTGAACTCGGAGGGTTTCTTCGTGCGCACGTCCGTGCCGCGAAAGCGCCGCAGGTACGGGTTGGCGAAGAAGATGCCGCCGGGCTCGCGCTTCCCGACCCAGAAGGTCTCGGGGGCGATTTCCACGGCGGTGCGGTTGAGGTCGGAAGGTGGATTCGGGGCGGGAACGTCGCTGTGGCTCATGGCGTGTTGTCCTTCACGCAAACGAGAGGGGGGAGGACTGCCCCCAGAGCCTATCAGCCCGCGTCCACCCCGACTGCCTGAATCCAGGCGCAGCGGACAGCGACATGAGCCTCGCTTCTCGCTGCCCTCCCCTCAGTCAATGAGGACCAGACGAGTCCCCAATCCGGAGACCGCCCTCAAGGGGCTTCCTTCGAGATGCCGATGTGGCGCTTCGGGAAGGGAACGGGCTCCGCGGAGTCGTGATACTTCGTGAAAACCAGGGTGTTCCGCTCGCTCCGGCCCTGGTTCGCGCCCAGCAACTCCTGGAAGCGGCCGACCAGCTCCTTCAGGTCGGGCAGCTCATGGACCCACGCATCCGGAAGCAGGCTCAGGTAGTCACCGCCGTTGTACCAGAGGTTCACGCTCTCCCCGACGACGGCGACCTCGTGGAAGGAGTGATAGCCCTTGGTGATCATGACGGAGTACGCGGCGTAGAAGCACTTGAGCAGGTCCTCCCGCTTCGCATTGTGCCCCGCCCACTTCAGGGTGATGAGGTAGGTGCCCATGCCTCCGGAAATGCCGCCAATCATCGGCATGTCCAGCCGGTGCATCGCCACCGACGCCTCATCCAGGGCATTCCCGGTGCTGTCCATGGGGCGCCACAACCCCACACCCGTGGTGTTGAAGAAGGGAGGAATCAACATGTCCTCCACATACCCGAGGTAGGGATTGGAGACGTCGATGGTGCGGTTGCCCTGGACCGCCCAGACGCCGCCGTACTTTCCGCTGTAGTTGGTGTGCACGGTCAGCGAGTGGCCAGGCCCGGTGTGCTGCCGCTCCTGCCGCGAAACCGAGGGGTTGCCCTCCTTGACGGGATCGAACCAGCCCGGCTTGCCCGCCAGCTTGTACTTCGCCCAGTCCTCCATCATGTGGCTGATGAGCCAGGTCGTATCGCTGCCCGTGAACCGGAGGCCCTCCGGCGTGAGCTTCGCGACCGGGGCAACAGCGGAGGCGGACGGCTTGGGCGCGAACTTGTGCGGACGCGTCACGAAGTCGCCAAAGTTGTAGATGGCGGTGAGCTGTTCCTCGAAGAAGTTCTCGTAGTTCTCCGGCAGGAACACCCGCTCGTAGTACGGCACCACCTGGGCATCCGGGATGACCTTGACGTTCGTGTCCGTCACGATGGGATACGCGATGGGCCCATTGTTCAGCTTCCGGGTGTTGTACGCCTGCACGGCGTTCGCATCGCCCTGGAAGCACTGGAAGAGCGCCTTGTCCGTATCGGAAGCCTTCGCGCGAAGGCTTCCCAGGACGATGGGCTTGAGGGTGGCGAGCGCCCTCAGGACGTTCTCCTTGAAGAACGCCTTGTTGCGGAACAGGACGGCCGCGAGCGCGCTCTCGAAGGCCACCTTCCAGCACGAGTTCATCATCACGTCGTGGTGGCTCTCCGCGCCGGGCCCCATCAGGGCGCTCCGGCCCCGGACCACGTCCTGGACCGTCTTGCGGAACAACATGTCGATGTCCGCGTCACGTTCGCTGATGAGCGGCTGGTTCGCGCTCGCCTGGGCGACGTTGAACTGGCTGACCAGTTGCTGCTTGGACAAGGGCGTGTTCGGGTCCAGCGTCCTCCCCAGCCCCGCGAGGAATTGATGGAGCGCCGCCCTCTGTCTTTGATTCATGTCGCCCTGCCTCCAGTCCACGCGTGACGTCCGGGACCAGCAATCAGGGTTCCATGACACGACGCCGGACACCACGACCTGGCACAACGGTCCGCTTCACGCCGGTCCCACGGCGCCGCGAGCGCGGCGCATGGGACCGTCGTGTCAGGAAGGACTCAACCCCAGGGCCGCAGCCAGAGCATGTACCCGGCGAGTCCCAGCTGGACCCCGAGCGTCATCAGCGATCCCACCATCTGGACGCGGCTGGCGGCGATCAGCCCGAACGCATGCGCTCCCCGTGCGACGAGCAGCGCGCCGCCAAACGCATGGAGCGCCATCGAGTTGCCGCCGCACAGCTCCGTCACCAGCAGCAGCAGGAGTGCCAGGGGCACGTTCTCCACGTTGTTGCCGTGCGCGCGGATGGCGGCGATGAGGTCGGCGTGTCCTCCGTCACCCCGCCACAGGTTGTACCTGCCGCGCACCCGGCTGACGTTGATGCTGAGCCCCATCGTGAGAAAGACATTGAAGGCGGCGTAGAGCGCCGTCACGGGGACCGCGAACAGGTGCGTCCCCAGCAAGGGATTCGTCAAGGGGTGTTCCTCCACGACAAGAAGTGCAGGACCGTAGCCGTTCCCAGCCCGTCATGGAGGCCCATGTCACGCCCCCGGCTTCAGCGGACGCCGGATTCCACGCCCGGACGGTCGTCGAACAACTGCACCCAGCGGCCATCGAACCCGCCGTTGGCCGGCAGGTACCACGCGCCGGGCAGCCAGAAGCCCTGCTCCACGCCGTCCGACGAGTCCGTCACGCCCGTGTGCACGAAGTAGTCGTGCTGCCACCAGTACGCATTCGTCGAAGCCGCGTACCCGCTGGCGCTCGCACGCGTCTGGCCCCGCGAGTCCACCACCGTGCTGGACCAGGACCTGTCGTGGAAGACACTGGACCCGCCGCCGCCCGTGTCCGACGCCTTGTCGTTGAGCTCGAACGTGCCGAAGAACCACTTCTTCGACGGGTAGCCCTCGCGGTCGTCCTCGTTCTCGATGTCGCGCGTCTTCGTGAAGAAGCGCTGCAGCCCCGGGCTCACCTCCGCCAGTCCCGCCTCGTTCACGATGGGGCTCTCCAGCAGGAAGGTCTCCGACGCGGAGGGCAGCCAGTGCGTCGCGTAGCCGCCCTGCTCCCAGTGCGTGGGCAGGATGTCCGCGATGTCCTGCAGCTCGTACGTCACCCGCTTCACCGCGGGCCAGTTGGCCGTGCTCCCGTTGTCGTAGCGGGTGGCCAGCGCGTCCGCCGTCGCGTACCGCACCGGCTGCGCGTTGAACGCCGCCACCGCCGCCGCGTCGTCCTCCGGCACGAACGCGATGTGCAGCTTCTTGCGGCCGTCGTCGTTGTTCACATCCGCCTCCGCCTTCCCGCCCGTCGCCATCCGGCCCGCGAAGAAGGAGTACGGCTCGGTGACGAAGCGCAGCTCCTGACCGTGCGCCGCCAAGAGCTTGTCGGACCACTCCGCCTGCCAGATGAGCAGGTGGCTGCCCGTGCCCGTCTGCATGAACTGGAGGTCCGTGCTGCCCTTCCGGCGCACCACGTTGCGCTTGTGCTGCGTCACCACCGCGTACGCCACGGACTCCCCGCTGCCCGGGTTGCCCACCACGTTCTTCACCTGCAGCTCCACCCGCTCCCAGTCGTGGAGCTGGTAGTCGCCCGCCGCGTTCTTATCCAGCGCGTGATACAGGTGATACACAAGGATGAGGTTCTTCCCCCCGTCCATGTATTCGATGAGCGACGTGTAGAGCGTGGGCCGGATGCGCCACCTGTCGAAAGCGCTCGGCCCCGCACGCGACGCGTCCACGTACTGCGGGATCTGCTTCCAGTGCAGCTTGTTGTTGGAGAAGTCCCCGTCCTGGTCGAAGTCGAAGTTCGTCAGCCAGTCGTAGCCGTGCCGGCCGTCGTTCGCGTTCGCGCGCTTGAAGATGAGCGGCGCGTAGTAGCGCAGGAACGCCTGGCGCTGCTCCTTCGTCAGCGACCAGCTCTGCGCCGCGGCCACCGCGGGCCAGCACAGGCCCGTCAGCATCACCGCCAGGACGACGAAGGGACCGACTCTCTTCGGAAGTGGGTTCATGGGCGGCCGAGGAAATCACGGCCCGCCCATCCCCCTCCATGAAGAATGCTCGAATTCAGGCTTCAGCCTGGATTCCGCACTTTAACGCGATGCGCTGGGCATCACCGGCACCTTGGGCACGCGACCGTAGAGAAGCTGGTACGTGTTGTAGGAGCGCAGCACGCGCTTGATGTAGCCGCGCGTCTCCGCGATGGGGATCTCCTCCACCCACGCGTCCAGCGCCAGGTCGGGGTTGGCCGAGCGCCACCGGTTCACCGCGCCGGAGCCCGCGTTGTAGCTGCCCACCGCGTAGGGCGTGTGGCCTTTGAACTGTTTGATAAGCCCGCCCAGGTAGTGCGCGCCGAAGCGGATGTTGAGCTCCGGCTGGAGCAGCGATTCCACGGTGAACTTCTTCACCTTCAGGTCGCGCGCCACGCCCTTCGCCGTCGCCGGCATCAGCTGCGTGAGGCCCATGGCGCCGGCCCAGGAGAGGGCCTTGGGGTCCAACGCGCTCTCCTCGCGCATCAGCGCCTGAAGCAGGTCCGGCTCCACGCCCGCGGGCACGGTGTGCTTCTCGATGAGGTCGCGGAAGGCATTGGGATAGGCCACCTCCCACACCGGCCGCGTCTGCGCGGTGATGCGGCCGCTCAGGTCCTTGCGCAGCGCGAGCCGCGCGATGGCGTGCGCCGAGCGCGCATCCCCGGACTGCGACAGCACCATCACCAACAGGCGCATGGACTCCGGCGGCTGGCTGGAGCGGTTGACCAGCATCAGCTCCGAGGACACCGAGTCCGGGAAGCCCAGGCGCAGCAGCTCCACGCCCGCGCGGAAGTGCGGATCCTCCCCCATGGGCCCGGCGAACATCGGCCAGGGGCTGGCGGACTCCGGCACCTCGAAGATGGACGCCGACACGCGCTCCAGCCGGGGCTTGTCCAGCTCCCCCAGCTTCGAGCGCGCCATCAGCCCGTAGTAGGTGGCCGGGTGCTCCACCGCGAGCTGCTCCATCAGCTCCGCGGCGCCCTGGATGTTGCCGCGCTCCTCCAGCGTGCGGGCCCGCCAGTACCGCGCGCGCTCCACGTCGTAGGACTCGTCCGCGGTGGCGAACTGCGCCTCGATGCGGTCCAGGAAGGAGAAGCCCCCGTCCTCCGCCTTCGACGTGCGCGCCACCCAGAACGCCTTGAACAGCGCTTCACCCAGGAAGTCGCCCTTGGGGTACAGCCGCGCCAGCTCGTCCAGCCGCGCCATCGCCTCCTTGGGCCGGGACGTCTTCACGTACAGGTCCGCCGCGTAGAAGAGCGCGTCGTCCGCGAACGAGTGGTCCGGGAACTCGCGCGCCAGCCGCTCGTACGTCTCCGTGCCGCGCGCCTGATCCACGATGGAGCGCGACGAGCCTAGCACGTACAGCGCGCGCGCCAGCAGGTCGCGGTCCTTGCACTGCTCCACCACGGGCGTCAGCACCTGGATGGCCCGCGTGTGCTGGCGCTCCTTGCGCTGGCCCTTGCCGAAGGCGAAGTGCGCCTTGCACGCCAGCGCGTCCGGCAGCTTCAGCGACGGCAAGAGCGGCTCCAGGATGGCCAGGCCCTGCTTGTTGCGGTGCGCTTCGATGAGCGCCTCCGCGCGGCCCACCTTCGCGTCCAGCGGCGGCGTCTGCCCCTTGAGGCGCTTCTCCACCTGCTTGACGATGGGCGACAAAGGCTGGCTTGCCCACAGGCGCCAGAGCGCGGCGCGCTCCGCGTTGCGGTCCTTCTTCTCCACCGCGAGGTCCGCCGTGGCGATGAGCGCCTCGGCGCCCACGTTGCGGCCCCAGCCCGTCATCGCGCGCAGGGTCAGCGGCGTCAGCGCCTCCATGGCGCCGTCGTAGTCCTTCTTCTTGCGCAGCACGCGGGCCAGCCCCAGGCGCGCGTCCACGTACATCCGCGAGTCCGCCGGCACCTGCTTGAAGCTGGCCGCCGCGTCGTCCAGCCGGCCCTGGGACTCCAGCGCCACGCCCGCGTGCGTGAGGCAGCGGTCCTTCAGCGCCGGGTAGTCGTTGGCCAGCGCCGCCATCTCCGTCGCCGCGGCCTTGTCATCCCCGGCACGCACCGCCGACAGCGCGCGCAGGTAGCGCACCGGAGGGCTGTCGCCCTCGCCCTCCAGCAGCGTGCGCGCCTTGGTGTACTGGCCCTTGTCGAACGCGTCCTTCGCGTCCTTCTTCTTGCCCTCGCCGAAGTACGGCGTCAGGTCCTCCAGCCCGTAGCGGCGGCCCCGGTGCACCACCGGCGTGGGCGGCGCGAGGCCGGGGAACGCCGGGTTGAGCACCTGCACGTAGCCCCCCGGCAGCGGGGCCTTGTCCGCGTCAGGCGGCGGCGAGAGCTGCGCCTCCGACGGCGCGCTGTCCGTGCGCGTCGTGGGCGCCTGATCCGTGTCGTCCGTGGACGCCGCGCCCGCGAGCCCTGTCGGGGCCGTGGCCGGAGCCTGCGCCGGTGCCGGCGTCACGACCGGCGGCGTGGCGGCCTGCGTCGCAGCGGCCGGGGGCGCGGTGGAGACGGTGGGGGCGGGAGCCTGCGCGGACAGGAGGGCCGCGGAGGCGAGAAGGGCGAGATGCTGGAGGGAGACTTTCATTCGCGGGGGCCTCGGGGACCCTGGGTGATGCGCTCGGGCACGCCCGAGGACAACTGGGGGCACATGGAAAATTTCCAGCCCCCGTCAGAGGTTAGACTGTCCGCCTGCACATGGATATCCGCACACAGAGCGCACTGCTTGCTTCCATCATCGGCCTGGCGCTGGGCGTGTCCATGTTGTTGCGCCCCGGCCGTCCACGGGTGCTCACCCTCTACTCCGTCTTCACGCTGACGGTCGCCGGGTACTACCTCAGCCTCTTCTTCCACAGCATCTTTCCTGCCCAGGACTACCCCTGGGTGTCACGCATCGCACTCGGGTCCACGGTGCTCGTCGTCTCCCTGGTGCCCGGGGCGGCGGTCTCCTTCTTCCTCGAGTTCCTGGGCGTCAGCAAAGGCACCCATCTGGTCGGTCGGCGGCTCGCCCTCCTGTCCGCCGTGCTGGGGCTCACCGTCGCCGTCACGCCGTTGGCGGACAAAGCATGGGCGCGGGTGGCGATGGGGACCTGGGTGCTGGGGGCCCTGTTCACCTCCGTGTCGCTGCTGGTGCACCGGGTGCGGACGACGGAGTCGCGCATCGAGCAGTTCCGGCTGGCGTACCTGGCCATCGGCGCGGGCGCGGCGGTGCTGTTCTCCGGCCTGGACTACCTCTCCCGCTACGACATCCCCTTCCCCACGCTGGGCCCCGTCTTCGCGACGCTCTACCTGTTCTTCCTCGCGCAGACGCTGTTGCGGCTGCGGCTGATGGACCTGCACGAGCTCCTGGGGAAGATCGCCTCGCAGACGGTGCTGGCCATCATCCTGGCCGCGGTCTTCACGGTGCTCACCGCGTGGGTGGACGAGAACACGTCCCTGTTCGTCTTCAACACGGTGGTGGCCGCGTTCGTCATCCTCATCCTGTTGGATCCGCTGCGCGCCAAGGTGGAGGAGATGGTGGTGCGCATCTTCTTCCGCGAACGCTTCGCCCTGCTGGGCACGCTGGGCGCCCTGCGCGTGCGGATGACGGCGGTCATTGAAATCTCCGAACTGGCCCGCGTGGTGCTGGACGCGCTGCACGAGACGGGGCGCGTGACGCACGCGTCGGTGTACCTGATGGCGGAGGACCGGCCCGGCTACCGGCTGCTGGACTCGCGCGGCCCCCTGCCAGTGCCGCTCCTGGACACGGCGGCCGCTCGCGGCGTGCTGTTCGCGGTGGCCAGCGGGCAGAAGGCGGTGCTGCTGGAGAACGTGGAGCGCCGCATCTCCGTGATGCGGGTGCAGGCGGTGGAGGGCAAGCGCTTCCGCGATGAGCTGAAGCGGCTCAACGACACGCGCGCGGCGCTGCTCCAGATGCGCGCGGGCATCAGCGTGCCCCTGATGAGCAACGATCGGGTCATCGGGTTCCTGAACCTCTGGGATGAGCGGGTGCCGGAGGCGTACGCGTCCGATGAGATCGCCCTCATCCTGGAGGTCTCCGAGCGGATGGCGACGGTGCTGGAGAACTCCAAGCTGTACGAGAAGATCCGCGAGCGCGACCGTCTGGCGGCGCTGGGTGAGATGGCGGCGGGCCTGGCGCATGAAATCCGCAACCCGCTGGGCGCCATCAAGGGCGCGGCGCAGTGCCTGGACCCCAAGAAGCTGCCGGGCGAGGACGGCGAGTTCCTGGACGTGATTGTCGAGGAGGTCAACCGGCTCAACGGCGTGGTGACGGCCTTCCTGGACTACTCGCGGCCGCTCAAGCAGAGCTTCGGGCCCACCGACCTCAACGAGGTGGTGACGCGCACGATGCGGCTCATCCAGAACGACATGCCGGCCTCGGCGGAGCTGGCGGTGGAGCTGGACCTGCGGCTGCCGCGCGCGGACGGCGACGCGGAGCAGCTCAAGCAGGTGCTCATCAACCTGGTGCAGAACGCGGTGCAGGCAATGGGCTCGCAGAAGGGCTGCATCACGGTGCGCACGGAGAAGCCGGAGCGCTTCGGGGACTTCCGCAGCGCGGCCGGCGAGTTCGTGGAGGTGCGCGTCACCGACAACGGCCCGGGCATCCCGGTGGATCAACAGCCGCACATCTTCGTGCCCTTCTTCACGACGAAGCAGAAGGGCACGGGGCTGGGGCTCGCCATCTGCCAGCGCATCGTGAAGAACCACGGCGGCAGCATCAGCGTGCAGAGCAGGGTGGGCGAAGGCACCACGTTCGTCATCCGGCTGCCGGCGCTTCCCGCGGAGCAGACGGAGGGCGCGCTCCAGCCACACGTGCCGCTCCGGTGAGACCACGAGGTGGAGGCCGGCCACGAAGTCCTGCATGGCCCCGAAGGTCAGGGAGGAGCCGTGCGTACCCGTCCCAATGGCGCCGGCGATGGTC
>NZ_RAWI01000609.1 GCF_003612125.1 Corallococcus praedator | reverse complement strand
CCCTTCACCGGCTCCCCGCCCACCAGCACCGGCGTCCCGTCCTCCGGCACCCGCAGCCGGACGCCGCCGCGCAGGCCGGGCTCGAAGCGCACCGGGGTGCGGCTCAGGAACGGATCCCCCAGGGGCAGCGACAGCACGCCGCCCGGGCGGCTGAAGTCCGGCGCGTTGCGCGACAGCGCCACGGCGCGCTCGTCGGACAGGAGCCCTTCGAGCAGCAGCCGCTCGCCAATGCGCTGCGGCTGCGCGTGACCGATGATGGTCAGCGCGGGCACGGCATGGGCCGCCTGCGTGGGCGTGCCCTGCGTGCGGACGGCGGTCGTCGAGAATTCAGCGGGGTTCTTGGGGGGCGACATGGACCTCCGGTGAAGCCTACAACGGGCAGGCTGGGCCTGGAGCGACCAGGCGAGCCCTGTGCGCCCCTTCCTTCACTGGGAACGGTGCTTTTCGATGGGACGGGCCGGCGGCCGGCCCCCCGCCTACCCGCACGGTAGGCACCGCCGTGAGGGGCGAATGCCGCGCCCCGGGTCCACCCCGTGAATAGGGTTGAAGGGCCTGCCGTGTGGATCTTCGAGAAAGCCCGAGCCTCCATGTCTCCATCGACCTCGAACATCGCTCCCTTCGACGCCGTCCTCTTCGACCTGGACGGAGTCGTCATCGACACGACCGAGCTGCACTACCGCGTCTGGGAGGACTTCGCCCGGGAGCGGGGCTACACGCCCACGCGGGAGGAGCTGCTCGCCACCAACGGACGGCGGGCGGGGGAGACGCTGCGCGCGTGGTTCGGCGCGGCGCTGAGCGACGAAGAGGTGGAGGCGCTGACGTACGACCGGGAGATGGCCTTCCACCGGTTGCTGGAGCACGAGCCGGTGTTCGCCGTCCCCGGCGTGGGGGCCTACCTGCGCTCGCTGGGGCAGGCGGGCGTGCCCTGGGCGCTGGGCACGAGCGCGCTGGCGGACAACGCGGAGCTGGCCCTGGAGCGCGTGGGGCTGCAGCACCTGTTCCCGGTGCGCGTCACGTCCACGGACGTCACCCGGGGCAAGCCGCATCCGGAGGTGTACCTGAAGGCGGCCTCCGCGCTGGGGGTCGCGCCTGGCGGGTGCGTGGTGTTCGAGGACGCGGTGGCGGGCCTCAGGGCCGCGCGGGCCGCGGGCGCGGCGTGTGTCGCCGTCGCCACGTCGTTCCCGCGCGACATCCTGGTGCGCGAGCAGCCGGACTTCCTGGTGAAGGACTTCCGGGACCTGCCCGCGCCCCTGCGTCCCGGAAGCGCCGGCGCCTTCAGGGAGCTGATGGCACCTCACCCGTGAGCACGCAGATGCGCACGTCCGGGTCGCACTTCACGGGGAACAGCGGGTTGATGCCGGAGCCGCGCAGCCGCCCCGCGTCGTAGTCCGCGTACGGGTCGCACTTCGCCTCGTCCGGTCCGCCATCCGCGCCCTGACACGACACCACCGGCCAGATGCCCTTCACGGTGTACTCGGCGGTGCAGCCGTTCTCCGTGTAGACGAGGTCCGAGGTGAACTGCGTGCCCGGAATCTCCGGCGTGTTGTAGATGCGCAGGTTGCTCCACGTGTAGCCGAACTCCTGCGCGGGCAGGATGCCCCCGTCGGGCGCCTGGGCCTCGGTCACGTCCAGTCGCGTGGGGGTGAGCTGGGGCACCGTGCAGAAGCGGTCCTCCCCCGGCGTCTCGGAGGCGAAGGGCCCCACCGCCGTGGCGCTGGCCTTGGACGCATCCGATAGACGCGAGGCGAAGTCCCGCAGGAGGTTTCCCAGCCGGGCGCTGCGCACCCCCACGGTGTCGGGGGCCTTCGGGTCCGGGTTGAAGAACTTCTGCAGGCCCAGGGGCTCCGGCTTGAGCCGGGCGCAGACGAGGTCCGGGTTCTGCCCGGCCTTGAGCTCATACGTCGTGGCGAACGAGCCGGTGGAACTCTCGAACACGGCGCGCCCCACCACGCAGGGGGCCACCGGTTCACTGCCACAGGCGCCGGCGGTGACGACCGCGGCCGCCAGGCCTCCACTGATTGCCATCCATCGAAGCTTCATCGCGGGTGTCCTTTCTGTCGGGCGCGGGGCCTAGAAGCTCAGCTTGGCGCCCAGGCGGATGGAGCGCGGTGCCTGGTAGGCGGTGGGCCGCTTGAAGTTGGGGTTGACGTCCGCTTCGGTGATGCGAACGCTTGTCGCCGTCGCGGTGAAGACCTGGCAGTTCTCGTTGGGCGTCTTGTCGAGGCAGGCGGTGAGGTTGTCCGGCGTTCCGCCCTGCTCGATGGCGTACACGCGCGCGGTGGTGAAGGTCTGGTCCACGTCCGTGTACTGCTGGAAGTTGAAGAGGTTGAAGACGTCCAGCGACACGGTGAGCACGGAGTCCTTCACCAGCCGCTGGCTGAGGCCCACGTGGCCGTCCACGCCGTGCACCCAGGGCAGCCGGCCGGCGCTGCCGCGCGGCAGGATGAAGGTCTCCGAACCGCTGCGGCGCGGGTTGGCGCCCAGGTAGTTGAGCGGCGTGCCCGAGCGCGCCCGGTAGTTGCCGCCCACGTTGATGCTGGTGCGCGGGGTGATGAAGAACTCCTTCGCGCCGAACACCTTGAACGCGTGCGTGCGGTCCCCGGGCAGCGGGCCGTCGCGGTTGATGGTGAGCGTCACCAGGTCGAAGTCGCGCGTGAGGTTGGGGGACAGCTGCCCGGTGTCCGCGCGGAACAGGCCGGAGTAGTTCCCGCGCAGCGTGGACCAGGTGTAGCTGGCCTGGGCCAGCCACCCGTTGGTGAAGGCGCGCTGGAAGTAGAGGTTCACCGCGTCGTACTTGCGCTTGGCCAGCGGGAAGTCCGTCGAGTAGCCCTTGCCCGGGTTGCCCAGGAAGAAGGTGCTGCCGTCGTCGCGGCTCATGTCCTCGATGACGTCGTTGAGGTAGCGCTTGGTGTACGTGGCGCCCACGCGGCTTGACGCCAGCAGCTCGTACTCACCGCCCAGGACGAACTCGTCCGCGGACTGGGCGCGGATCTGCGGATCCACCGGCACGCGGTCTCCACCCTGCGCGTCCCAGAGCTGGTTGGGGTTTTCGCGGTTGCCAAGGGGCCTGCGGTTGGCGTTCAGGGTGCACCCGGTGCGCAGCGACTCCTCCTGCGACGGGTTGCACGCGGCCGCGTTGTAGGTGGCGGACAGGAGCTGCTGCTGGGGGAAGGACAGGTCCGCCATGTCCAGGGGGACGTTCTCGAAGAAGCGCGCGTAGTTGGCGAAGAGCTTCGCGCGGCCCGCCTGCGTCGGGTCGTAGATGACGCCCAGGCGCGGGGACCACTGGTTGGGCAGGTGCAGGCCCACTTCCCCGTCCAGGCCGTAGAGCGTCTGCACGTCGTAGCGCAGGCCCGCGTTGACGGTGACCTTGTCCAGGATGGACCAGCTGTCCTGGATGAAGCCGCCCACGGTGGTGGACGTGGAGGTGCCTTCCTTGCTGGCCAGGAACACCGGCTGGTCGGGCGCCTCCAGGTAGCCGTACTGGTTGATGCTGAAGAAGCAGCTTCCGTCGGTGCACTCCTGCCAGGGGGTGAGGCCGGTGCGCGCGCGGTTGTTGTAGAAGCTCATGCGCTCGATGTCCGCGCCGGCCTTGAGGATGTGGTGGCCCAGGGCCTCCAGCAGGTACGTGCCCATCACCTTGCCCTGCACGCGGTCCAGGCGCTGGATGCTGATGGTGCCGGGGCCGCCGGTGGAATAGGCGGTGACGGGGCAGCGCAGGGCGCGCTCGGCGGGGGT
>NZ_RAWI01000608.1 GCF_003612125.1 Corallococcus praedator | reverse complement strand
GGGGTGGTGGGCGCGGCGGGCTCGGCGGAGATCGGGGTCTCCGGGGCCGGCTCGGACGCGGTCGCCGGAGGCGGGGCCTCCGACTGCGCGTGGACGACAGGGGCCAGCAGGAGCGACGTGCCGGACAGCAGGGCCTGGAGGACGGTGCGGTAGCGAGTGGTGACGGTCATGAAGGCGTCGGGCAAGTCGGGGGAAGCGGAGGCGCTTCCTGACCCGAAGTTGCGCTTCCGTTACCGGACGGGTTCGAGCCCGACAACACACCCCCCTGCGTTGTTGCCGCACCGTTACAGGAGCCCCGGCCGTGTCACACGACAGCCCGATGCGTGTCACGCAACCGTGACATTCGGGAGGAGGGACGCAACCCGGGGGCCCGCCACCGCGACAATCCGGGAGTCGGCCTTCGTCCGACGCCCGGCGGCCGTCCGCCGGACCCACTCCAGGTGTCCCCGTCACCTGGGAGAAGCCCATGACTTCGATTGGCAAGCCCGGTTCGCGTCCGTCGTCCCCCGTGAAGTCGGAGCCGGTGAAGACGCCCGCCGCCGCGCCGCGTCCCAACGCGGTGAAGGCCGCCGTCTCCCAGCGGATGCAGGACGGCTTCGACGCCGGGCCCCGCGCGCCGGCGGTCCGTCCCCAGGCGGCGAAGGAGAAGGAAGTCGGCGCGGGGCGCGCCGCGGGCGAGGCGGCCGGCGCGAAGAAGGACGGCGGCATCCTCAGCGACCTGGGCTCGGCCCTGGGGAAGGTGGCCAAGAACGTGGCGAAGGCCGTCGCGTCCGCCACGGCGCCGCAGGTGAGCACCAACGCCGCCGGCAACACGGTGGTGGACCTGGGCGCGGGCAACAACACCGCCACGGTGTCGCAGAACAAGGACGGCGGGCTGACCATCAAGTCCGGAACGGACACCGTGACGCTCACGGCCGAGCAGGCCAAGGGCGCCATCATCAATGGCGGTGCCGGCAATGACTCCATCACGGTGGACGCGAGCGTCACGCAGGGCCTCACCCTGGACGGCGGCGAGGGCGACGACAAGCTGGTGGGCGGCAAGGGCAACGACACGCTCACCGGCGGCGTGGGCAACGACACCGTCATTGGCGGCGAGGGCAAGGACACGCTGAGCGGCCTGGACGGCGACGACTACCTGGAGGGCGGCGCGGGCGACGACCGCATCCTCGGGGGCGCGGGCCGGGACGTGCTCTACGGCCTGGACGGCAACGACTACGTGTCGGGCGGCGCGGACCGCGACTACATCGACGCGGGCGCGGGCGACGACAAGGCCTACGGCGGCGCGGGCGACGACCAGGTGATTGGCGGGCGCGGCAACGACACGCTGAGCGGCGGCACGGGCAACGACGCGGTCGCGGGCGGCGCGGGCACGGACACCGTCCGGGGCGGCACGGGCACGGACAAGCTGTACGTGGAGGCGAACGAGACGACCGCCGCCGACGCCGCGGGTGAGCGGGAGATCGTCGACATGACGAACGCGGACCAGCGCGGGCGGTCCGTGACGGTGACGGGCAGCGCGGAGTTCCAGGCGCGCACCCAGTCGGACCTGGACGCGATGCGCTCGCTGCCCTCGGGCCAGGAGCTGCTGCGCACGCTGGACGACAGCGGCCACACCACCACCATCCAGGAGACGTCCGGGGGCAACTCCGCGGCCGCGCAGAACAAGGCGGATGCGTGGTTCAACGCGGACGGCACGCCGGGCAAGGGCACCAACGGCACGGTGAACTACAACACCACGCGCATCTCGCTGGGCACCGAGGACTGGATGAACCGTCCGCCCGTGGTGGCCCTGTTCCACGAACTGGTGCACGCGTCCGACTACGCCAATGGCACGCTGGCCAACGGCGAGAAGAACGGCACCAACAACCGCGAGACGTCCGCGGTGGGTCTGCCCATCGACCTGGATCAGGACCCCTCCACCCCGGACGTGGTGCAGGGAGGCCGCCCGGGCGAGAACGTCCTGCGCGACGACCTGAACCTGCCCACCCGGCCGCGCTACTAGCAGGCCCTCCGCGGAGGACCTGGCCTCACGACGAGGCCAGACGGGGCGGCTGCGTCCGCGAGGAACGCAGCCGCGCCATCACGGAACTCCAGTGGCCTACGGCATCACGGTGGGGGTGGGCAGCATGAAGCTGTTGTTGTCCTCACGCAGCTCCCACCGCGAGCCCGGCGCGTCGACGATGGCGCCCAGGTAGAAGGCGGAAGCGGGGCTGGACGGACGGGACGCGTAGGCCGGGATGGACAGCGTCGTGCACTGGTTCACCCCGAGCGAGGACACGGGCTGGTTGCCCACGGGGAGCTGGAGCTGCGTGTACGGCGCGCTTCCCTGGCCGGGCACGTAGGCCACCGGCTCGCTGGAGATGATCAGGTCCACCGGCACGGTGCTGTTGAGTGCCGCCGTTCCCTCGTTGCAGACCTTCACCTGCGCGGTGAAGGAAGCGCCCGAAGGGATGCTCGCGGGAGCGGTCAGCGCGCGCACCACGAGGTCGGGCCCCGAGCCCACGCCCACGCGGGGGCCCACCAGGGTGTTGTTGTCCTCGCGCAGCTCCGTGAGCTGCTGGGGGAAGTCCACGCGCGCGCCCAGGAACCGGGGCGCTTCCGGCTCCAGGCCGGGCGGAGGGTTCGCGTACCCCGCCACGTTCACGGCGGAGCACTGGCCCGAGCCGAGCGACGGCGTGTTCGCGGTCCCCACCATGGAGTCCGTGGACGTGCCGGGGTTGGGTGCGCTCACGGACAGCGTGGCGTCCGACGTCAGCACCGCCATCACCGGCGTGGGGGGCGCCAGGTCCATGCCCATGTTGCAGACCGTCACGACCAGCGTGAGCGGGGCGCCGGGCATCACGCTCCGGGGGCCCGTCACCTCCCGCACCGCGAGGTCCGGGCCGTTGCCCACGCTCATCGGGGCGGAGCGCACGTTGTTGTCCTCGCGCAGCTCGGTGAGGCCGAGGGACACGTCCGCGACGGCACCCAGGTACAGCGGACGCCCCGGCACGGACTCGGGCGGAACCTGGGCCTGCGCCATCGACGGCACCGTCGAGCACTGGCCCTGCCCCAGCGGCATCACGTTCACGGAGCCCACCCGGACCAGCGTGGGCGGCGGCACGCCCTGGGTCACGGTGAAGTCCGATTCGGTGGAGAGGAAGAGGCCCAGGGTCGTGTACGTCGCGGACGCGGTGCCTTCGTTGCAGACCTGCACCGACGTCTGGAACGAGGTACCGGGCCGCGCGCTGGGCGTATTCAGCACGCTGCGGACGACCAGATCCGGGCCCACCGCCACCCCGATGCGGGAGACGGGCGAGGCGTTGTTGTCCTCACGCAGCTCCGGGAAGCTGGCCTGCGGATCCACGAGGGCGCCCACGTACAGCGTGGGGTTCGGCATGGGGGCCTGGGGAGGTACCACCGCCCAGGCACTCACGGAGCGCAGGGCGCACTCCCCCGGCGCCAATCCCGGCGCCTGGAACATGCCCACGGGCGCGCGGCCCGGAGGGGGCGCGCCCTGCACCACCGCCAGCGTCGGCTCGGTGGACAGGTACAGCTCCACGGGGACGTTCGGGGAAGGCTCCGTGCCCACGTTGCACACCCGCGCGGTGGCGGTGAAGGCCTGGCCGGGGGCGACGTGGGTGGGGGCCGTCAGCGAGGTGATGATCAGGTCCGGCTTCAGGCCCACGCCCATGAGGAAGTCCGCGCGGACGTTGTTGTCCTCGCGCAGTTCCATTTGGCTTCGGGGCAGGTCCACGATGGCGCCCAGGTACAGCGGCTGCTCGGGCGGGACGGGGAC
>NZ_RAWI01000607.1 GCF_003612125.1 Corallococcus praedator | reverse complement strand
TCCTCCTCCTGGGAGGCGGCCGCACCCCAGGCTCCGGCCGGCTCCCAGGAGGAGGAGGCCGGTGACGTGTCCGAGGTGGACAAGGACGCCCTGGGCCCCCTTCGCGAGCGCATCCGGCCGGTGTCCGGCCACATGTTCCTCAAGAAGGGCCGCTTCGAAGTCAGCCCGTCCGCGTCCATCACCATCCGCGACGCGTTCTACAAGAAGTACATCTTCGGCGGCTCGCTCACGTACTACCCGTCGGAGACGCTGGGCGTGAGCCTGCGCGCGGGCTACGCGGTGAACTCCGTGGCCGGCTCCGCGCAGATCTGCACCTTCACGGAGGGCTCGGGCGGCGACACGCGTGGCTGCCGCGCGCCCTCCAAGGGTGAGCTGGACGGTCAGGCCCCCGGGCAGCTCACGCTGCTGGGCGGCGCGGACGTCCAGTGGGCGCCCATCTACGGCAAGCTGTCGCTGCTGGCGGAGAAGTTCGTCCACTTCGACATGTACGGCATCCTCGGCGCCTCGGTGGTGCAGTACCGCGGCCCGGAGACGACGCTCGTGGACGGACAGGCCATCGCGGGTGGCAAGTCCTACCTCACGGGTGGCGGCAACATCGGCGTCGGCCTGCGCTTCTTCTTCAACCGCTGGATGACGCTGCGCACGGAGCTGCGCGACCTCATCTACGTGGAGAAGGGCCGGGAGCCCACGCCCACGTACCTCCGCAACCAGATCCTCTTCGAGCTGGGCCTGTCCTTCTTCTTCCCCTCCGGTTCATAAGCATGATGCGCACCCACCGGTTCCTCCGTCTCGCCGTCCTCGGGCTCACGCTCGCGTACACGGCCCCCACGCTGGCCCAGTCCTTTGAAGGACTGGATCTGGCGGGCCAGTCCAAGAAGAAGAAGAAGGGGTCCTCCTCCAAGAAGAAGGCCACGTCCTCCAAGCGCGGCAAGGGCAAGGCCGCCCCCGCGGAGGACACCGCGGACACGGCGGCTGAAGCCCCCGTGGCCCCCGCGGGCAACCCCGCCACGCCTCCGGTGACCGCGACGCCCGCGGCCCCGGTTGCATCTCCGGCGCCCGTCAAGCCCGCGCAGCCTGCCCAGAGCGGCGGCGGCCTGGGCCTGGACCTCACGGGCGACAACGACAAGCCGCCCGCGCCCACGATGACGTTCGACGCGGTGGACGTGTCCGGCAAGACGGCGGACCGCCAGCGCCTGGACGCGGCCATCTCGCTGTTCAAGAACGACGAGTACGAGAAGGCGGCGATGGCGTCGCACGAGCTGCTGGGCGACGCCAAGCTCCAGGGCCTGCACACCGAAGCGCGCTACGTGCTGGCCAAGTCGCTCTACCGCATGGGGCTGTACCACTCGTCGCTGGGCGAGTTCTCGAAGATCCTCGCGGCGGGCCCGTCCACGAAGTTCTTCAAGACGAGCCTGGAGTGGCTGTTCTTCATCAGCCGCAAGACGCAGAACGAGACGGTCATCCTGGATGAGATCGCCCGGTACGCGAACTACGAGTTCCCGGAGAAGTTCCGCAACGAGTTCCGCTACCTGCTGGCCCGCTACCACTTCGTGCGCGGCCGCGCGTTGGATCAGGTCGGCCAGACGGAGAACGCGGACAAGAGCTTCGAGGAAGTGAAGCGCCTGGCGCTGACCATCCCGCGCACGGACACGTTCTACCCGCGCGCGAAGTACCTGGAGGGTCTGGCCTTCTTCCGCAACGGCACCCACCACAAGGACGCGGCGGCCAAGCGCGGCAACACGGACGTGCTGGCGTCGGTGGAGGCGATGAAGGAAGTCGTGCGCCTCACCCGTCCCATGGTCGGCCGCACCGGCGAGCAGGCGAAGCTGGACAAGTCGCTGCGCGAGCTGGCGTTCATGCAGCTGGCGCGCACGCACTACGGCATGCAGCAGAACCGCTTCTCCATCTTCTATCTGAACAAGGTGGAGCGCGGGAACACGCAGTGGCTGGAGGCCCTCTTCGAGTCCTCGTGGGCCAACTACCGCATCGGTCAGTACGAGCAGGCGCTGGGCAACCTCATCACCCTGTCGTCGCCCTTCTTCCGCGAGGAGTACTTCCCGGAAGCGCTCATCCTGAAGGCCGTCATCTATTACGAGAACTGCCGCTACCGGGAGTCCAACCTCATCCTCCAGGACTTCGAGCACACGTACCTGCCGGTGCACGATGAGCTGGACTCGCTCGTGAAGAAGAACATGGACGCGAGCGAGTACTACACGGTGCTCGCGGACGTGCAGAAGAAGAACAAGGACGGCCTGGAGAAGAACGGCACGGACGTGCTCCTGGAGCGCATCCTGCGGCTCGCGCTCACGGATCAGGACCTGAAGAAGACCAACGACTCCATCCTGGAGCTCGAGGGTGAGATGGACCTGTTCTCCAACAAGGGCGACACGTTCAAGTACTCGGAGCTGACCAAGCAGCTGCTGGAGGGCCTCAAGGTCCAGCGCACCAGCCTCATCTCCAAGGCCGGCACCATGGCCAAGGGCAAGCTGGAGACGGAGCTGGGCGCGCTCAAGCTGCTCTTGGCCAACGGCCTGCGCATCAAGTTCGAGACGACCACCAAGGAGAAGGAGTTCCTGGAGGAGCAGCTCAAGGCGGGCGGCCGCACGGCCATCGTCAAGAAGTACAAGTACTCCGTGGCGGTCGCGGACGATCAGCTCTACTGGCCCTACGAGGGCGAGTACTGGCGTGACGAGCTGGGCACGTACCAGTACACGATGACCAAGGGCTGCATCGAGCGCGACACGGCCAACCGCAACATCCAGTCCGCCGGCGCGATGTAGACGCACGGCAGGACAGGTGGGAGTCTCCCGGCCCGCCGGAGCGCTTGGTCTGAGCGCTCCGGCGGTTTTCTCTTTTCGAAGGCACGTGGACGAGGGGAGTTCGAGTTGGCACGGGAGGCGTCGCTGCGGGTGGTGTTCGGCATCGCCGTCCTGGACCTCATCGGGTTCGGCATCCTGATTCCGCAGCTGGGCGTGTACGGCGTGCGCTTCGGGGCCTCGCCCTTCACGGTGGGGCTGCTCGTCGCGGTGTACTCGCTGATGCAGCTGGTGGCGGCGCCCATCATGGGGCGGCTGTCGGACCGGTTCGGACGGCGCCCGGTGCTGCTGCTGAGCCAGGTGGGCTCGCTGGCGGGCTACGTGCTGTTCGCCTTCGCGCAGACGCTGCCGCTCTTGTTCCTCTCCCGCGTCATCGACGGGGTGTCCGGGGGCAACGTGTCCACGGCGCAGGCGGTGGTGGCGGACATCACCAAGCCCAGCGAGCGCGCGCGGGGCATGGGCATCATCGGCGCGGCGTTCGGCCTGGGCTTCGTGCTGGGGCCGGCGCTGGGCGGCGTCCTGGGCGCGTGGGGCGGCAACCTCGCCATCGGCCTGTTCGCCGCGGGACTGTCCGCCCTGAACCTCATCAACACCTGGTTCTTCCTGCCGGAGACGCGGGTGCCGGGCAGCCCCTCCGCCACGGTGCGCTCCATGAAGGGCGCCGCGTCCGTCTTGACGCTTCCCGTCGTGGGCCGGTGCGTGGTGCTGGTGCTGCTCTTCACCGTGGCCTTCGCGCAGATGGAGGGCACCTTCTCCGTGTTCCTCCTCACGCGCTTCCTGTCGTCCGGGGCGGTGCCGCTGGAGGGTGGGTGGCTGGTGCACGCGGTGCACCCGGACGCGGCCGTCCTCAAGGAGGCCAGCCTGCGCTCCGGGGCGCTCTTCGCGGTGGTGGGGGTGCTGTCCGCGCTGGTGCAGGGGGGGCTGGTGCGCCGGCTGGTGGCCCCCGGGCATGGCGTCGGACCGGAGGCCCGGTCGGGGGGC
>NZ_RAWI01000606.1 GCF_003612125.1 Corallococcus praedator | reverse complement strand
GGGAAGGGACACCCATGGCTCGTCCCAGACGCTTCGGACAGGAAGACGGGTGGGGGCTCGGGGCGAGCCTCGCGGTGGCGTTCGTGCTGGTGGCGGTCATCCTGGGGGCGGTGGTGATGATCCGGGCCTCCTCGAAGGCGCGGGTGACGGAGCGCTCCATGGACCTGTTCGAGGTGGAGCAACTGGGGCGGGCCTTCGGCGACAAGGTCTCCCTGGCCAACAGCGCGCTGCTGGCGGGCGGGCGCTCCCTCTCCCAGGATACGGCGCTGCCCCGCCAGCGCTTCCTGGACACCGCTGGACGGCTGCGCGAGCGGTTGTCCGACCCCGAGGTCCAGGCGCTGGTGGATGAGGTGTGGCGGGCCGAGCAGGGGCACGAAGCCGCCCTCCACGCCCTGCGCGACACGTCCACGTCCCCCGTCCTGGAGAAGGAGGCGGCCCGCGAGCGCCTGGCGCGGGCCCATGGGCGGGTGCGCGAGGCCCAGGCCCAGTTGGAGAAGAGGGTGCAGGCGGGGCTGCGCGACGACAGCCAGGCGGCGGTGGTGGCGGACCGGTGGGAGCTGGGCCTGCTGCTGCTGGTATCGGCCCTGGGCCTGGGCGTGGCGGCGGCGCTGGCGTGGGTGCTCCACCGCCGGCTGCACCCGCTCAAGCGCGAGGCCCAGGCCAGCGCGCACCGCTTCCAGGCGCTGGTGGAGGGCGTGCGCGACTACGCCCTGGTGCTGCTGGACGCGCGCGGCCGGGTGGCCAGTTGGAACCCGGGCGCCGAGCGCATGAAGGGCTGGAGCGAGGCGGAGATCCTGGGGCGCCCGGCCTCCACCTTCTACACCTCGGAGGACGCCGCCGCGGGCCAGGCGGAACGCGACCTGTCGCGCGCGCTGAAGGACGGGCGGCTGCGCTCGGAGGGCTGGCGACAGCGAAAGGACGGCTCGCGCTTCCGGGCGGAGGTGTCCATCACCGCGCTGCGCGACGAGGAGGGCACGCCGCAGGGCTTCGCGGTGGTGACGCGCGACATCACCGAACAGCGGCGCTCGGAGCGGATGCAGGAGCTGCTCGCGGAGGCCGGGCGCGTCTTCCACCAGTCGTTGGATCCGGACCTGACGGTGGCGGAGCTGGCCCGGCTGCTGGTGCCGGAGGTGGCGGATGGCTGCATCCTCTACCTGCTCACGCCCGCGGGGGAGCTGCGGCCCCGGGCCGTGACGCACGTGCGGCCCGAGCGCGAGGAGAGCCTGTGGGAGGCCTTGCGGCGCTTCCCCCCGCGCGCGGGCATGCCGCCCACCATCTGGTCCGTGATGCGCACCGGGCGCTCGCGCCTGGACGTGGACGTGGGCGTGGACGACCTGGAGGACTCCTCGGAGAGTCCCGCGCACCGGGTGCTCATCGACCGGCTGGGCATCGGGTCCTCGCTGGCGGTGCCGCTGCGCGCGGGCAGCCGGACGCTGGGCGTGTTCGTGTTGATGACGGCCCGGGGACACCGCCGCTTCACCCAGGCGGACCAGGTGCTGGTGGAGGAGCTGGCCGGACGCGCGGCGCTGGCCTTGGACAACACGCGGCTCTTGCGCGAGGCGCGCGAGGCGGTGGACCTCATCTCCGTCACCGCGCACGACCTGGGCAATCCCTTGCAAGCGCTGCAATTGCTGTTGAACAAGGTGCAGCGCGCCCACGCCAACGACGACGACGACGGGGTGCGAAAGGGATTGGTGGCGGCGCGCGGTCAGGCGCAGCGGCTGGGGCAATTGCTGCACGACCTGCTGGACCTGTCGCGGCTGTCTTCCGACAAGCGGCTGCTGGACGCGGCGCCCATGGACCTGGGGGAGCTGGCGCGCGAGGTGGTGGATCGCTTCGCGGAGACCGCCGCGCAGGCGGGGAGCCTCCTGACGCTGGACGTGGAGGAAAAACAGGTGGGCCACTGGGACCGGATCCGCCTGGACCGGGTGCTGACGAACCTCATCTCCAATGCCCTGAAGTTCGGCCGGGGCCATCCGGTGCGGGTGCGGGTGGCGGCGCTGGACGACGCGCACGTGCGGCTCACCGTGCGCGACGAGGGCGTGGGCATCGCGCCGGAGGCCCAGCGCCGCGTCTTCGAGCGCTTCGAGCGCGAGCCCTCCGCGAAGGTCGAGCTGGGCTATGGCCTGGGCCTCTACATCGTGCGCCAACTGGTGGAGGCGCACGGGGGCCTCATCCGCCTGGACAGCATCCCGGGGCAGGGCTCGACCTTCACCGTGGACCTGCCGCGCGTGCCCCGGTTCGTGGAGGAGCCGTTGGCGCCGGAGCCGGACCTGCTCCAGTGACGCCCGTCCATTACAGGTGCAGCGAGGGCACGGGGGCGACGAGGCCGGGGCGGATGGGGAAGTCGTCGGGCAGCTTCTCGCGCTCCTCCAGGCGCTCGAACTCCAGCGGGTCGTGCGCGCAGAACACCTTCACCTGTTCGCCGTGGCGCTGCACCAGCTCGCGCAGGCGGCGCAGGTTGTACCAGCGCATCCACCCGTCCTTCTGCATCAGCTTCTGGTAGGCGCGCAGGCCGACGGTGCACCGGTAGCGGTCCAGGTCCATCTCCCCGTGGTGGAAGTACGCGTCGCCCGCGTGCAGCAGCCACTCCTCCCCCGTGTCGATGGCCACGCCCGCGTGTCCCAGCGTGTGGCCCGTCAGCGGCACCAGCAGAATCTCCGGCGGCAGCCCGGAGAGCTCGCGCACGCAGTCGAAGCCGAACCAGCCTTCGCCCTGGGAGGCGGCGTAGGTCTCCCAGCGCCGCTCCTTCGCCCACTGCTGGGGACGGAAGCGCGCGCGGTCCAGCCAGGAGCGCTGCGCGGTGGCCACGCGGTACTCCTCCGCCAGCACGTGCACGCGTGCATGGGGGAAGTCGTCCAGGCCGCCCGCGTGGTCGAAGTCCAGGTGCGTGAGGACGATGTCGCGCACGTCGCTGGCCTGGAAGCCCAGCCGTTCAACCTGGCGGACGGCGGTGGCCTCCTCCGCCAGGGCGGGCCGGCACAGCACGTCGCGGAACAGGCCACTGAGCCGCTCGCGGGGCGCATACACGTCATTGAGGCCGAAGCCGGTGTCCACCAGCACCAGGCCGCGAGCCGTCTCCACCAGCAGGCAGTGGCAGGTGAGCGCCGCCGGGCCGGTGAAGCCGCGCCGTCCGTCCATGAGCCGCCGACCGGGCGGGCACATCGTGGTGCAGTTCAGGTGGTGGATGCGCATGGCGGCTCCCGCTCCTCGTGACCGTGGCGGAGATCCGGCCCTCCGACACCGAGCCCGAGGCGACCGCCATCCGTTCGTTCAGGGCAAAAGTGCGCCGTGGCCCGGCTGGGAGGAATCACCGCGTCCCCCAAGGGACGGGGGCTCGCCTGCCCGGAAGGGGAGGGGGCCGACCTTCAGAGTGGCGGGGACTGCGCGGAGTCCTCCGAGCCCCGCGGCGGCGCCGACATCAGCACCAGGGCCTCGGAGGCGGTGACGGAGCGGTGTTCGACGCCGCGCGGGACGATGAGCAGCTCGCCTGCCTCCAGGTCCACGGAGCGTTCGCGCGACTCCACCCGCAGGTGGCCCCGGGTGACGAAGAACAACGCATCCCCGGTCGCGTGCTGGCACCAGGGCCCGCTGCCCGTCAGGCGCACCAGGTGCACCGGCTGCCCATGGAGCATTCCCACGGGCTGGGGGGTGTCCGGGCCGGACAGGTGGGTGAAGGCCTGGGCCAGGTTCACCTTCTCCATCGGGGGCGGCAGGGCGTCACCAGGAGACGGTGCCGGGGCCTCGGCGGGGACGGCCACGGTGCCGCGGCGGCGTGAGTCCCAACGGGGAGGACGGCCTCCAAGGGGG
>NZ_RAWI01000605.1 GCF_003612125.1 Corallococcus praedator | reverse complement strand
GTCCACCACCAGCCCCAGCCCGCCCAGGTTGAGCCGCCCCAGGGTGAGCTGTACGCAGAAGAGCGTGCGGCCATCGCGAAGCCGCTGGGGCCCCGTCCAGTGCGCCGCCTCGAAGACGTCCGCGCCCAGCTCCCCCAGCACCCGCGTCAGCACCGGGCCGCGCGTGCCCCGCAGCGACACGAAGCCCGCGCGCGCGTGCACCATCCGCGCGCACTGCGTGAGGAACACGTCCAGGCCGGTGTCCAGGTCCAGACCCCGCTCCAGACAGTCCTCGAGGATGTCGTCGGCCATCCGGTTCACGGCCGTCAGGCCGCGCAGGAAGGCGAGCTCTTCTTCCGGGGAATGGAACTCCACGCTCCCATCAATACCCGAAAAGCCGGCGCAGAGAAGCGCCCGGGAGGTGGGGCGTCAGACGCGCTCGCGGTCCAGGCGCACCGCCGAGGGCAGGCGCTCCGGCAGTTCCGGGGAGGCCCGGGTGACGGGGTGCTCCAGCATGCCGTGCCGGTCCAGCATGTGCTCCAGGTGCGCCACGCGGGCGCGCAGCCCCTCCAGCTCCCCGGCGGACACCTGCCCGCGGGCCTGGACCTCGCGCACGCGCAGCCACGTCTCCACCACGGGCTTGAGGGCGAAGCGCAGCGTGAGGCCGAGCAAAGGCACGCCGATGGTCATGCCGGTGACCATGATGACCATCACGGCTTCTGTCAGTTCCATGAGGGGGCTCCGAGGAAGAAAGAGGCGGACCCCGGGCCTACGAACGCAGGCGCCGGGCGATTGCAGGCCCCGGCGTTTTCCCACCGACCGGACAGCGGAGGCCCGGCGGAGTGTCAGCCGGACTTGGCCTGGTCGCTGTAGATGGCGTCGGCGATGCGGTAGGCGCTGCCCTCCAGGCGCTGGAAGGCTTCGCGCAGGGCGCCCGCGTCGGAGGTGTTGAGGATGGAGCGCAGGCGCTCCAGGTCCGACTTGATCTCCTCGCGGTCCTTCTCCGACAGGAGGCTGGCGTACTCCTCCAGGCTCTTCTCCGTGGTGTAGATGAGCCCGTCCGCGTTGTTGCGCAGCTCCGCCAGCTCCTTCTTCTTCTTGTCGTCCGCGGAGTGCGACTGGGCGTCGGAGATCATCGTCTGGATCTCCGCCTCCGACAGGCCGGAGTTGCCCACCACGCGCACCTGCTGCTGCTTGCCGGTGCCCAGGTCGCGCGCGCTCACGTGCACGATGCCGTTCGCGTCGATGTCGAAGGACACTTCAATCTGCGGCACGCCACGGGGCGCCGGCGGGATGCCCACCAGTTCGAAGCGCGCGAGCGTCTTGTTGTCCGCCGCCATCTCGCGCTCGCCCTGCAGGACGTGCACGGACACGAGCGGCTGGTTGTCCACCGCGGTGGAGAACACCTGGCCCTTCTTGCAGGGGATGGTGGTGTTCTTGTCGATGATCTTCGTGAACACGCCGCCCGCGGTCTCCACGCCCAGCGACAGCGGCGTGACGTCCAGCAGGAGGACGTCCTTCACCTCGCCCTTGAGCACACCACCCTGGATGGCGGCGCCCACGGCGACGACCTCGTCCGGGTTGATGCCCTTGTGGGGCTCCTTGCCGAAGAACTCCTTCACCTTCTGCTGCACGCGGGGCATGCGCGTCATGCCGCCCACCAGGAGCACCTGGTTGATAGCCTGCGCGGTGACACCCGCGTCCTTGAGCGCGATGCGGCACGGCTCGATGGAGCGGTCGATGAGGTCCGCGACCAGCGCCTCGAAGGTGGACCGGTCGATGGTCTCCGTGAGGTGCTTGGGACCGGACGCGTCCGCGGTGATGAACGGGAGGTTCACCTCCGTCTCCGGGGCGCTGGACAGCTCGTGCTTGGCGCGCTCGGCGGCTTCCTTCAGGCGCTGGAGCGCCATGCGGTCCTTGCGCAGGTCCAGGCCGTTGTTGCCTTCGGCGAAGCGCTTGGCCAGGTAGTCGATGAGCCGCTGGTCGAAGTCCTCGCCGCCCAGGAACGTGTCGCCGTTCGTGCTCTTCACCTCGAACACACCGGAGGTGAGCTCGAGGATGGAGATATCGAACGTGCCGCCGCCCAGGTCGTAGACGGCGATGCGCTCCGTGGGGCTGTCCTTCACCTTGTCCAGGCCGTACGCGAGCGCCGCGGCGGTGGGCTCGTTGATGATGCGCAGCACGCTCAGGCCCGCGATGCGGCCCGCGTCCTTGGTGGCCTGGCGCTGGCTGTCGTTGAAGTACGCGGGGACCGTGATGACGGCCTCGGTGACGGGCTCACCGAGATAGTCCTCCGCCGTCTGCTTCATCTTCATCAGCACGATGGCGCTGACTTCCGGCGGGCTGTAGCCCTTGCCGCGGATCTCCACCCACGCGTCGCCGTTGGGGCTGGCGGCCACCTTGAAGGAGCTGACGCCAATGGCCTTGCGCGCCTCCGGCGAGTCGTACTTGCGGCCGATGAGGCGCTTGGCCGCGAAGACCGTGTTCTCCGGGTTGGTGATGGCCTGCCGTTTGGCGATCTGCCCCACCAGACGCTCACCGGAGTCGGTGAAGCCCACCATGGACGGCGTGGTGCGGCTGCCTTCGCTGTTGGGGATGACCACCGGCTCGCCGCCTTCCATGACGGCGACGCAGGAGTTCGTGGTGCCCAGGTCGATACCAATCACCTTCGCCATGACTACTGACTCCCCCCGGAGGAACTCTCGGAATCCGCGGGCGCCTCGGGCGCCTCGTTGCTGCTGGACTGCGAATCGGTGCTGGCGGGCGCTTCCGCGACGGCGGCGGCGGCCGGCGGCGGGGCGACCTCTGGGGCGCGCGCGACGACGACCATCGCGGGACGCACCAGCCGCTCATTGAGGTGGAAGCCTCGCGCCACCTCATAGACGACGTGGCCGGCGGCGACCTCCGCGGTCTCCACCTGCTGGATGGCTTCGTGCAGGCGCGGGTCGAAGGGCTGCCCCTTGGCGCTGAAGCCCTTCACGCCGTGGCGGGACAGCGCGTCCTCGAAGGACTTGCGCGTCATGGCCACGCCCTTCTGGAAGCTGTCGAAGTCGGTGGACTTGCTGGCGGCGTCGAGCGCGCGGTCCATGTTGTCCATGACGGGGAGCAGGTCCTTGAGGAGCTTCTCCGCGCCGAACTTCTGGACGTCCTCCTTCTCCTTCTGCGCGCGCTTGCGGTAGTTCTCCAGGTCCGCGGCGGCGCGCAGGGCGCGCTCCTGGAAGTCCTTGGCGCGCTCGTGCGCTTCCTTCAAGCGCTCCAGCGTCTCGCGGGCCTTGGCCTGGCTGAAGTCCAGCTGCGCGCGCAGCGACTCCACCTCCTGCCGGAGCGCGGCCGCGTCCTCGGTGGGGGGAGTGACCTCGGGGGTGGATGCGGCCGCTTCGGATTCGGAGGCGGCGACGTCCACCTCCACCTCCGTCCCTGAACCTGCGGTGTCCGCGCCTTCGTCCATCCGACGCTCGACGCTGGCAACCGCCTCGTCGATCACGTCCTGCCCGATGTCCGTCTGGATGCTGCCCTTGTCATTGGTGCCCGACACGGCGCGCACTATCTCACGCGCCGGGGAGCGATCCAACAGGACCCGAGGGAGGGGCCACGCCGCGCCCTGCATGCGGGCAGGCGCGGTTCATGCGCAGCGGAACTTCACGCTCCGGGCGCGGGTTTCTTGCGTCCCAACGTTTTCTTGGAAGCCGATTTCTTCGCGACCCTGGCGCCTTTCGGGGCGGGGGCCGGGGCGGCGGCGCTCTTCTTGCGGCCAATGGACTTGGGGACCTTCGCCTTGTCCGCGCTCTTCGCCTTGTCCGCGCTCTTCGCCTTGGGCGGAGAAGCGCGGGGGG
>NZ_RAWI01000604.1 GCF_003612125.1 Corallococcus praedator | reverse complement strand
TCCGAGGACGGTGGCCACGCCTCCGCCCACGCAGGTGCAGGACGATCCTTCCACCGCCCCCAACCCGACGGCCATGTCGCAGGACGTGACGGTGGAGTTCATCTCCACGCCCCCCGGCGCGGCCATCTACGACGGGGACGCCCAGATTGGGACGACGCCCACGAAGCTGATGCTGCCGCGCGCCAGGATGTCGGTGCTGCGCTTCAAGCTCGCCGGGCACCAGGACGTGGAGCGCAGGCTCGACTACAGCCGGAGCGCGGATTCGACGGTGCAGCCCGTGGAAGTGCGCCTGGAGCCGGTGCGCGTCGCGGCGCCTCGGCCGACGAAGCCCTCGAAGCCCTCCAACAACGGCTCCGACCCGGGCATCGGCGTCTTCGAATAGGGCGCGGATCTGTACCGCACCGGATTGTTGAGACACCAGATTGGCTGTAATCAGGCCGCTTGCTTCTGCATCAGCTCTCGCCGGGCCTGACTCGGCGAGAGGAAATGGTGGCGCTCCAACAGCCAGTGCTCGTTGTACCGATGGGCCCACTCCCGCAGGGCCCGCCGGAGTTCTTCCACGGTGGCGAAGGAGTGCACCCAGAGCAGCTGCTCCTTGAGGGTGCGGATGAAGCGCTCGGCGCAGCCGTTGCCCTCGGGGCTGCGGACAAAGGATGGGCTGGAGTCGGCGCCCAGGAAGCGCAGCTCGTTCTGGAAGGCGTCGGAGGTGTACTGGCTGCCGTTGTCATGGCGGATGGCCAGCCCCGTTGCCACGCCCCGGCCGTAAGCGCCGAAGCGGGCTTTGACGCCCTGGCGAATGGGCTCCAGAGCCTCGAAGCGGGTGCCCACCTTGGCGGCATGGATGCCGACGCACTCGGAGGTGCCGTGGTCGACGGCGATGAAGACGGTGGCTTGGCCCTCCTGTGTTGTCAGGGTGCAGGTGGCGTCGGTGCCCCACATGACGTCGGGCTTGTCGGTGATAATCCTGCCGTCATGGTGGCGCGGGCCCAGTACCCGGCGGGCCCTGCCAGGTGCCAAGAGGCCCGCCTCACGCATCCGCCGCAGACAGCGGGCCTTCGAGGTGCGCACGCCCTGGGCACGCAGCCGGGCCCACACCTTGCGGTGCCCCTCGCCCAGGAAAGGCGAGGCCTGCAGTACGCCGCGAATGGCCTCCAGCAGCGCCGCGTCCGTCAGCGCCGTCTTGGGCCCCCTCTTGGCCGCGGGTGGCACCTTGGACTGACGGCGGGCCCGCTGCCGGTACACCGTGGCCCGAGGCACGCCCCAGGTCGCCGTCACGAGCGCCAGCCCGTACCGTTTGCCGCTGGAAAGCGAGTGGCTGGCGCTCATCCTCTCGACTTCCTCCAGGGAAAACCCGGGGCGTTACCCTCCAGCAGCCGGGCCTTCTCCGCCAGCAACTCGTTCTTCATCATCAGCTCGCCCACCATGGCCTTGAGCCGCAGCACCTCGTCGTCCGCTGCTTCCGGCTCGCGGCTTTTGAGGTTCGCCTCGGCCCCCGCCAGGAACTTCTCCCGCCACTCGCTCAGCACCGCAGCCGTGACGCCCAGCTCCCGGGAGAGCGTGTCCAGGTCCTCACCCTTGAGCGGCCGGAGCACTGCCTCCTTCTTGCGCTTCGCGGAGAACCGACCGCGCTCCGACGTCCTGTCCTGCTTCTGCTGCTTCTTCACATCCACCTCACGGGAGGAGGCTATCCCCCAGAAAGGTGTCTCAGGAAATCCTGGGGCGGAGGACCTACCGCGGCTACCTGCCTCAACCGCCGTGATCACCGTTGCAGAAGTGACTTTTTTAGCAATTGCCTTTGTTCCACTGTGCTTTCACTTAAGAAGTTTCAGGGCTCCTTCTTGTAGACAATCCCAACTACTTCGCCAGGAAGGACATTCTCCCAGCGGGCATTGATGTTGCCCGGGCCATTCGGCCCATCAAAAGAGCCATTTGGACCACGATTATTGGCATCTTTAGACTCAAGTGCGGCTCCTGTCCAGCGCTTGGCACCCCTTATGGCTGGCTTCAGAATCATCCCGGGCGCTTCAATCAACATCGTTAGCTCGCAGATCACATCAAGCTCGCTGGCGTAAGTCCATGCATCTTCGTTGAGGCTGGTGGTTACTTGGCCATTGATGAAGCTATCTCCGCCTCTAGGAACTGGCACAATGGTTCGGGCCCCAGTTACTACGGTGCGAGGCTGAGCATTCATCGCATGGAACGGCACAGAATACGAACTAACATTGCTTGCTGATTCGCTCTCTGAACCCCACCATCTAAAAACTCGCCCTTTGCTTTGGTAACCCTCGGAGAAAACGTCCTCGGATTCCGAGACGTCCTTTAATGGTAGCATCGAATACACGATGCGGGCCTCCGAAATTCGCTCCGCCCCCTGCGCCCCTGTTGACCTGTCTTCGATACGAATAATTTGCGTCAAAGACTGAATGACATACGGACGCGAGTACTTACGTCCCTTGGCAATACACTCCGCAAGAGCAGACTTATCTCCAACGACAGGCGAATCTCTGTTTCCGCAAGAGTGGTCGTCTTTTCGCTTGCATTCCTTTGTATCCCACTTGGTCACAATCAAACACGCAAAGTCGTAGCCAGTTGCGCCCACGACCCCAGCGGCAGGAATGAAAAGCACAAAAGCCAAGAAAAACGCAAACGCGAGCTCTTTTGGCGATTTCAGGAGTCGGAGCAAGAATTGGTAGAAGTTTTCAGGTTCTTTGATTGAAGTGCTTGTGGGTTTTCCCTGACCATTCGCCATAACCTGCTCCTTGCCAGTCTTTCGTTCGGTTGCGTCCTAAGAAGTTTTGGGGTCTTCTAGTGCCGACAGCACGAATTCAGACTTCTTTAACCAGCGCAAGAGCGAAACTACTGCAACCCCTGCCTAGTCCCCCCGGAAAACGGGGCCTCCTTGAACTCTTAGGCTGGTTTTTTCCCGATTGCCTTGGATTTCAAGACTCAGTCTGCGTCTAAGTTAGTGAAGTGTCCTAGGGCGCGCTCAACCAGTCAACGCAACACTTGCTGTGGTTTCGCTGCCGGAGTTTCGAACCCTGGGATTTTCGCGGACGCTGACACGGCTCCAGTTGAACAAGAAGCTGGAGGCGCTGGACGCGTACTGGTACGTGGCTCTGGCGCACGTGGAGTTGCCCACTCGGCCGCCGGCAGCTCATCTCCCCATCAAGTTTCCGTAGGTGACCCATGCAAATCGCGAACATCGGATGGGACGGTCTTCACGACGCAACGCTGCTTGACCTGACCATGGACTGGGCGTCGGGCGAAGCTCACATTCGCGTGCGCCTGAGCGAGGAGGCTGCACGGGGAGCCGAAATCGTTGTCACGGGATCGACGCTGCTCCGGTGTCCCCGAGAACAGCCTTGGGGACCTAGCGTGTCGATCAACGAAGCTCGCCTTCTGGCACTTCAGGGAGAGCGGAAGCGTCTGGAGATCGAGGTTCAGAGCGGAGATGTGATCGAGTTCGAAGGTAGCGCGATTGAACTCCACGTCGAGGGTTGACCTCCGGCTGATGCAAGGACCTTGAAGGCGTGGTGGCCATCCATCGCATCTGAAGCCAGCGGTGGACCTGCCGGGAGGTGCCACGAAAGTCCTGGGCGCGAATTTCCGCCAGAGAGCACGGTCGTTCTCGCCGGGCTTCGCGATGACGAACTCGCGGCATGAATGTGCGTTGGCCTCTCTAAGTAGGTCGCCAGAAGTTCTCTAACAAATCGCGTAGCCAGAAGCCCTCGGCGAGGCAGCCCGCCTTGCGGAGGGCGTCCTGGGCCGAAAGGCCCAGCACCCAGCGGATGGCGGCGCCGACGTGCTGCTCGACCGTGGGGTACTGACGGTTGGCGGAAACGCGTTGCTTCAGGGGGCGCCACAGATGATCCATGCAGTTGAGTTCTGAGCGCT
>NZ_RAWI01000603.1 GCF_003612125.1 Corallococcus praedator | reverse complement strand
GAGGTGTATAAGAGACAGGCCGGGGTTGGAGGCGGCGTGGACGTACACGTTCCCGGGCTGGACGGGACCGGTAGGCTCCGAGCTGCGGCTGGCGAGCTGGACGACGCGCACGGGACTGCCGCCGGAGACGGTGGTGGTGGGCACGGGGATGAAGGGGTACACGGGGGTGATGTTCGCGGTGAGCGCGCGTGACGGCAGTGAGGTGTTCCAGTGCCCGCTGCCCAATTCGGCGACCCCCGCGCAGTTCCTGGAGCTGGGGCCGGACAGCGTGGTGATGATGGACTGGGCGCAGACGTGCGGGGACTGCGATCCCCCGTTCGCCAACAGCCAGGCGCGGTTCCGGCGCTTCCCCATTCCCGGGCTCCAGCCCGCGGAGGAACCCTGGCCGGGCACCTTCGGCGGACCGGGGCATGACCATCACGAGGATCCGGTGCGCGGGCGCTGAAGCGGGCTGCCCCTCCAGGGAATCCCTCTCACCGTCTTGAGAGGGATTGGACCCGGTCCAGGATGCGCCCTTCGCGCAGCGTTCCGTCCGGGTCCTGCGTCAGGGGCAGGCCCACCGCGGTGACGTCCCCGGGCCGCGCGCGTGTGAGCCACCCCAGCCAGGCGCAGGCCGTGGCATCCAACTGGTCATGCGTGCACGGGCCTCCGTCCACGAAGCGCAGACCCTCGGCTTCGAGCAGGGCCTGACGCCGGGCACGTCCCTCCGGCGTGGCTTTTCCCCCCAACTTCTCCACAGCCAGCGTGCGCCACGTCGCGCCGGGGAAGGCCTCGAACAGGCGCGCCCGCGAAGGCTCCGGCGTGTCCAGGTCCAGCAGGGGGACTCCGGCCCCGCCCCGCAGCGCGGCGAACAGCAACACGCTTCCGCGCACGAAGCCCGCGAAGGGTGGGCCGGGCTGGGGCAACACGTCCGGGGTCCGCCCCGGCGCTCGCAACCGCCGCTCCGCGTCCCGCACCCGGCTGCCAGGGTTCGCCAGCGCCTGCGGTCCGTCCACCACCACCACGTCCCCGGGTCCCACGGCGAAGGCCTCCCGCAAGGCCTCCGGGTCCAATCCATGACGCGCGTCCGCCCGGGGCCACATGCGCTGGGAGAAGCGCACGTGGCCCTCCGCATCCAGCACGGCCTCGTCCACGGGGCGGGGCGCCCGGGCGAACGGGTCGGTCAAATCCCAGCCGACGAAGCGGGTCGTCATCCCGTGCCTTCCTGCGGCGAGGTTGCTCGCCCGGCGTTAAGAGGGGCCGCCTTCCATTCCACCCAAGGTGACCCGCACATGCACTACCGCCCTCTGGGCCGCACCGGCCTGTTTGTCTCTGAACTGTGTTTCGGCGCCATGACGTTTGGCGGCGAGGGCTTCTGGAAGGCCATCGGGCAGCAGGGCCAGGCGGAGGCCGACAAACTGGTGGGCCGGTGCCTGGACGCGGGCATCAACTTCTTCGACACCGCGAACGTGTACTCGAACGGCCTGTCGGAGGAGCTGCTGGGCAAGGCGCTGGCCCCGAAGCGCTCCCAGGTGGTGCTGGCCACCAAGGTGCGCGGCCGCATGGGCCCGGGCATGAACGAGGTGGGCCTGTCGCGCTACCACATCCTCGACTCCGTGCACGCGAGCCTCAAGCGCCTGGGCACCGACCACATCGACCTGCTGCAGATCCACGGCTACGACGTGGCCACCCCGTTGGATGAGACGCTGCGCGCGCTGGATGATTTGGTGCGCGAGGGCAAGGTGCGCTACCTGGGCGCGTCCAACCTGGCCGCGTGGCAGCTCATGAAGGCGCTGGGATTGAGCGACAGCCGGAACCAGTCCCGCTTCGAATCGCTCCAGGCCTACTACTCCATCGCCGGCCGCGACCTGGAGCGTGAGGTGGTGCCGCTGCTCAAGGACCAGAACGTGGGCCTGATGGTGTGGAGCCCGCTGGCCGGCGGCTTCCTGTCCGGCAAGTTCCGCCGCGACTCGCAGGGCCCCGAGGGCTCCCGCCGCGCCGCCTTCGACTTCCCGCCTGTGGACCGCGAGCGCGCGTACAACGCCATCGACGTGATGGACGTCATCGCGAAGGAGCAGAACGCCACCGTGGCCCGCGTGGCGCTCGCGTGGCTCCTGCACCAGCCGCACGTCACCACCGTCATCCTGGGCGCCAAGACGGAGGCCCAGTTGGAGGACAACCTGGCCGCCTCCGAGCTGCGCCTCACCCCCGCGCAGTTGGAGAAGCTGGACGCCGTCTCCAAGCTGCCGCCCGAGTACCCAGGCTGGATGGTGGAGCGTCAGAACGCGGACCGCTTCCCCCCGACCCGCTGAACCGGTTCCACTGGGAGTCCCATCCCTGCGGACTTTTCCAAAACGGCTGGATGGACCCGACCTGCTGCATGCGACTGGAAGGCCGCGTCATCGGGATGCTCGGACCTCCACTGACAGTCCGGGATGGCGAGCGTCCAGGCAGTGAGGGGCCCGGGTCTCCAGGTGCGGTGAAAGACACCGACGGTGTTTGGGATTGGGACGGACTCCCGATATCTTGGGGACTGTGAAGCGCTCGGTGAACCCGGGCGTGGTCCACGGTGCTCACGCGTCTGCCTGGCAACACCCCCGTGGGGTCGGGGTCGCGTGAAAGAAGTGCGGTCGCCCGGATGACCTTGGAGGTCCGGTGTGCGGCGGCTTCGTTGCTTCGTGGGGGGCCTGTCCGGGCCCCGGGAACTCCCCGGGGCCCGGGTAACCTTCTGGCTGTCAGGTCGCCTGCCTGCTCGGGCGGCTTCAGTTGCTGTAGTCGACGCGCGAGCCGCCGCTGACATCGACCTTGGAGTTCTTGGGTCGCGCGGACAGGCTGATGACACTGCCGCCGGACGCATCGCCGGAGACGGTGCCGGGCGCGTCGGCCTCCACGGTGGCGCCGCCGCTGGCTTCCACGGACAGCTCCTTCACACCCTGGAGCTGCCGGGCGTGGAGCTGCGAGCCGCCGCTGACCTCGGCGTCCACCCTCTCCGCGCGGCCGATGAGCGTCAGCTGGGCGCCGCCGCTGGCCTCGGCCTCCACCTGCTTCGCGTCCACGCCGCGCACGGTGAGCTCGCCGCCGCCGCTGGCCTCGGCCTCGAACTCCTCGGACGCGGAGGCTTCGGCCTCCACGTGGCTGCCGCCGCTGGACTCCACGTGGTCGATGCGGGGGGAGGACACGATGAGGCGCACCTTGCCGTTCAGCCCGTTGCCCCACCAACTCCCCTTGCGGTCGACCCGCGTGGTGAGGATGCCCTCCTCCACCACCAGCTTGATGCGGGAGATGGAGTCGGCGGGTCCTTCCAGGCGGACGGACTTGGGGCCCACCTTCACCTGGGCATGCAGGCCGTGGCCCACGGAGACACCGTGGAAGTCCTCCACCTGGCGCGTCTCACCGGAGCCTTCGCTGGAGGGGGTCTTGGCGTCCTCCGCGTGGGCGGTACAGGCGGCGGTGGCGAGGCAGCAGGCGGCGAGCACGGACAGCGGGGCGATCCTCATGGTCGGCTCCAGGCGTGGCGCGGGACGTACAGGCACGTCCCGGCGAATGCCTCGGTTACGCGGGAGCCGGCGGGTTGATTGCGTGCCCTCGACGAAAGTCGCGGGGAGCGCCTGTCAGGGATTGGCCAGCAGTTCCAGGGGGACCCGGACGGACGTGGTGTCGTCGGGTTTGATCTCCACGAGGAGCTTCAGGGGCCGGCCGGTGCCATCCATGAGCTTCAGCGTGTGCCTGCCCACCGGGAGGGCGACCTTGGTGAGGGGCGTCTCTCCGAGCGAGCGGTTTCCCAGGGACACGCGGGCGGAAGGTTCGGTGACGAGCGTGAGGACTGCCTCTTATACACATCT
>NZ_RAWI01000602.1 GCF_003612125.1 Corallococcus praedator | reverse complement strand
CGGCATGGACCTGCTCGTGTCCGACCGCGACGGCACCCTCGCCCTCCCCCGGTGCGCGGACCTGCCGGAGCTTGCCGCCAGCGCCCACTTCCTGGGCGTGCTCGACGACACGGACTGCTACGCGGTGCCCCTGCCCGGGGACTTCGCGCCGCCCGAAGGGATGAAGTTCGTCCCCGCCCGCTCGCTCTACAAGCAGGTGGACGAAGCGACGTTCGCCGTGGCCGGCCGCGCGCTGTCCATCGCGGAGTGGGACCTGAGCCACCGCTTCTGCGGCAAGTGCGGTACCCCCACGCAGCTCGTCGCGGGGGAGCGCGCCCGCCGCTGCCCGGTGGACCACACGCCCTATTACCCGCGCATCTCTCCGGCCGTCATCGTCCTCATCACCCGGGGCGACCAGATGCTGCTGGCGCGCAACGCGACCTTCCCCGAGCCGTTCTTCAGCACCGTCGCCGGCTTCGTGGACCCCGGCGAGTCGCTGGAGGAGACCGTCCTGCGCGAGGTGAAGGAGGAGGTGGGCGTGGACCTGAAGGACCTCACCTACTTCGGCAGCCAGCCGTGGCCCTTCGGCCGCTCGCTCATGGTGGGCTTCATGGCCGAGTACGCGGGCGGCGACGTCACCGTGGACGGCAAGGAGATCGCCGAGGCCCGCTGGTTCGACGTGGACGACCTGCCGCGCATCCCGCCCCGGCTGAGCATCGCCCGGCACCTCATCGACACCTTCATCGACCGGGTGAAGGCCCGCAGGTCTCCGACCCACACCTAGCCTCCGGGAAGCAGCCGACCGACCTGGAATTCCCGGCCCCCCGGGGCGCGTTCGTCCCGGAATGGCCACCGGGCTTGACCCACGGCCCCCGGGTGCGCTTGATGCGCCCCTTTTTCCGCAAGCACGCCCATGCCCGCCGCACGCCCGCACATCGAGCCCCGCCGCGTCCCCACCGCCGACTCCGTGGTGGTGAAGGAAATCTACCTCTCCCTCCAGGGTGAGTCCTCTCACGCCGGCCTGCTCTGCGCCTTCATCCGCCTCACGGGCTGCCACCTGCGCTGCACGTACTGCGACAGCGAGTTCGCCTTCCACGGCGGCAACCGCATGAAGAACGCGGACATCGTCACGCAGATCCTGGCGTTGAACACGCCCGCGGTGGAGGTGACGGGCGGCGAGCCCCTGCTCCAGCCCGGCGTGTACCCGCTGATGGAGTCGCTGCTGGACGCGGGCCTCAAGGTGCTGCTGGAGACGAGCGGCGCCATCGACGTGCGGCTCGTGCCCCCGGCCGTCCACAAGATCGTGGACATGAAGACGCCGTCGTCGGGCGAGTGCGACCGCAATGACTACCGCAACCTCGTGTCGATGAACGCCAACGACGAACTCAAGCTCGTCATCGGTTCGCGCGAGGACTACGAGTGGTCACGCGCGCTCATCACCGAGCACCGCCTGGGCACCAAGCCGTACAGCGTCCTGTGCTCCACCATCTTCGACAAGCTCCACCCGCGCGAACTCGCCGAGTGGATCATCGAGGACCGGCTCCCGGTGCGCTTCCAGCTCCAGATGCACAAGTACCTGTGGGACCCCAACGCGCGCGGCGTCTGACGCGCGGCCCGGACCCTCAGGACTTCATCCGGAAGAAGTACAGCGAGAAGACGGCGAGCGCGGACCACAGCGCCACGCCCAGCAGGTTCAGCGCCGACAGGATGCGCAGGGCGCGCGCCAGCCCACCGCCCGAGGACGCTTCCGCGCGGGCCTGACGCCCCAGCTTCCAGGTGGAGAAGCCGATGCCGCCCACGCCCGAGGCCAGCGTCCACCCCAGTTGCAGGAGCGTCGCCTCGACCCCGCCCAGCCTGCCGGGCCGGGTCGTCCACGACAGGTGGATGAGCGGCGCGGTGAGCAACAGCAGCCCCAGGATGTTGGCCACCAGCAGCGCCTGCCCGGCGCGCCACGGCCGCGTGTCCTGCCAGCGCCGCTCGGCGCACGGTTCGCAGTACGCCGTCTCCTCCAGCACCTCCGTGCACGCGCCGCACAGGAAGCCGCCGCAGCGCGCGCACAGGGCCACCGCGGACACGGTGGGGTGCTGGCCACAGCGGGCATCCGGAAGGACGACGGCGGGCGCGACCATGTGGACGGGGACGCTAGAAGCCGGGGGGCGGGGTGCGCGCCGCCACCGCCGCGAGCCCGTGGGCGCCCATGCCCAGGAACACCGCCGTCAGCACCGTGCTGGCCAGGAAGCCGGCGACGATGAGGTTCTTGCGCGGGTGCTCGAACTGGCTGAAGGCGTACACGAGCATGTAGCAGGGGATGAGCAGCACCATCACCCCCGTGCCCACGCTGCGGCGGAAGGCGTGGATCACCAGGGTGACCGCGCACGCGAGCGAGACGACCCCGAACAAGATGGCGAGTGGCAGGAGCGGCACACCCGCTCCCTTAGCATGCCTTCGCCCCTTTCGCGGCGCGCGGACGCATACTAAGGACGGCCCGCCGCCCACCCGCCGAGGAGGTCCCTCCCATGTCCCTGCTCAAGACATTCCTCATCTTCATCCTGGCCGGCACCCTGCTGGGCACCCTCGTCGCGTCGCTGACGGCCCCCTCGTACATCGAGTGGAACAACAGCACGCCGCTCGCCGCGCAGACCATGTGCAACCTGCCGGAGGTGGTGCGCAGCGTGACGGCGTCGCTGATGCATTCGCAGTTGATGGGGGCGGCCATCGGCGCGGGCGTGGGCCTGGTGGCGGCCATCCTCGTCGCCATCCGGGGCCGCTCGAAGCAGCGGCCCGGCACTCCTCCGCCTTCCGCGACCGTCGCCGGTTAGCCCGGCCTGCCCCCCAGGCAGGCAGCTACTGCTTGGGGATGACGTAGATGTCCGGCGACTGCCCCAGCAGCACGCCCCCGTTGCCGTCCTTCACCTCCACGTTGAGGTGGATGGCCTGGTTCGGGTTTTCGGGGGGCGGCGGCACCGTCCAGGTGGGTGTCCCCACCGTGGTGCTGCTGAACGTCCCCGCCGGGTTCACGGGCACCTGCGACCAGAGATAGAAGATCTCGTCGTCGTCCGCGTCCTTCACCTCAAGCTGGAGCTGGATCACCGTCCCCTCCTCGAACTTCAGGCCGCCCACCGTCGACGGTGAGCCCAGGGGCCGGGGCCCCGCGGTGATGACGGGCTGGTGGTTGGGCGCGTAGCACCCCGAACCTCCCAATCCCAACGCAAGCAAGACGAACACGGAAGAGCGCGACCGGAGCATGGACTTCCCCCTGCAAGGAACGGCCACACCCTAGATCGACCCCCGGAATCCGTACACCCACCCGGGAGCCCCAGGCGGATCATCACTGCACGATGAAACAACCCGGCGCCGCGCGCCCACTGTCGCGCGGCCGGCATCCCGTCGCGCATTTAAAATCCCCCCGCCCAACAAGGCAGGGGGCCATGCGTTAGCGCCGCCCGGGACGCCGCGCGAAGAGCTGGAGCTTGTCCGCGCGGGTGAGCCGCTTGATGGCGGCCTCCCGGCGCAGGGCGGCGCTCCGATCCTCGGCGGGCTCGCTCCACACCAGCGTCACCGGCAACCGGGCCCGCGTGTAGGCCGCGCCCTTGCCGCGCCCATGCGTGGCCAGCCGGCGCTCCAGGTTGTTGGTGGCGCCCGTGTAGAGCGTGCCGTCGCGACAGCGCAGCATGTACACGGTCCAGGCGACAGGGGCGGCTTCGGACACGACGCCCCACTCTACCGCCGCCCGGACCCCGTCCCCGTCAGAAAAGCTTCTGCCTCCGCGTGGGGCGGGCAGCCAGGCGGGCCTGATGGATGCGCCGGCGCTCGTTGCTCCTCAGCTGCGTCTTGCGCACGCGCGCCATCACATCCGACACCTGCGCCAGTGGATCCGCCCCCCAGGCGGCCAGCAACTGTGTTTCGTGCACCACGCCCACCAACCCGCCCCACGCGGAGGCAGAAGCTTTTCTGACGGGGACGGGGTCCGGGCGGCGGTAGAGTGGGGC
>NZ_RAWI01000601.1 GCF_003612125.1 Corallococcus praedator | reverse complement strand
GTCCCCTCCCTGACCCTGCTGTCCCTGGCCCTGGCCCTGCTGTCCCTTTTGTCCCTGCCCTTGTCCCTGTCCGGACTGCTGCCGCCGGGTGGGACGCCTCGCCTGGGCCGAGCGGTTCCCCGCCGCGTTGTTTTCCTCGCCGAAGCGCTGGGCCAGCGCCTGCTGCCGGCGCTCCAACGTGCGCCGAAGGTCAGCGACCTGATCCGGAGAACCGGAGGCCTGCGCGCGAGCGGAAGCGCGGGCCTGGGCCTCGCGGGCTGCATCACCCGAGGCCTGCTGAGCGCCCTGTTTGTCTCCGCCCTGCTTGTCTCCGTCCTGATCTCCAGCACCCTGTCCCTGTGTGCCCTGTTGGGACGACGCCTGCGCTTCACCGTCCTCGGAGGGTCCGTCCTGTTCCTGCCCTCCGTTGGAGCGCGCATCGAGCGCCATGAGGGCCTGCTCCAGGGACTCGCGCTCGCGGGTCGCGGACTCGGCACCGCCGGCGGCGGCAAGAGCGTCCTCGAGTTCGGCGGCGGCCTCGGAAGCGCGGTTCAGTTCCGCGGCGGCCTCGGAGGCGCGCTCGGCGAGCCGCTGCTCCAGGGCATCGGAGGCCTCCCAGTCAGCGGAGTCGAAGCGGCCCTGGGCGACCTCGTCGGACAGCCGGCGCAGCTCCTCTTCGACGTCCTGGCCCAGGGGCTCCTCGCGGGCCAGGGCCTCCGCCTGGGCCTGCACGGCGGCGACCTGGGTCGCCGCGGCGGCATTGATGTTCGACGTGCGCAGCGCGGGCAGCGGAACGAGCAACCCCACCGCGAGGAACAGGAGCGCGCCCAGCAGCGCCCCCAGAGGCCGACGCCAGGGAACCTCCGGAAGCTTCACCTGCTGGGCGAACTGGTTGAGGGAGAGCTCCCACTCACCGACGGGGCGCTCCAGGCGCGTGAGCAGCAGGCCCCCGGCCCCGGCCGAACGGTCCGCGAGCACCGCCGCGTACTCCAGCGACACGCCCCGCGAACGGGCCCGCATGAACCACCCCGCAAGGCCCGCGACAACAAGCGGAGGCACGGCCCAGACAGCAGCGCCCCGCAGCAACATGCGACAGAGCACGCACGCGGTGGCGGTGGCCCAGACGGGGACGAGCCCCGCGCCCAGCCACGCCACGGCGTTGAGACGCCGCTGCACGCGCCGGACGGGCGCGAGCACGAGGGACTGGAAGCGGCGTTCTTCGCTGGCGGCCATGGGTGGAGGGCAGTGTCGGACACCCGCCCCTCCGTTCACAAGCGACGCCCGGGAACGGTCGAATCCCGGCGCGAGGGGTCGTCCGCCTGACTCCAACCGTCGAGAAGATGCGAATCCGTACGAACCCCGAAACGCGGCGGTTAGTCTGCCGCGCATGAACTTCCGGTTCCTCGGTCGCAGCGGTTTGAAGGTCAGCGAGATTTCCTTTGGCAACTGGCTCACGCACGGCTCCCAGGTGGAGGAGGACGCCGCGCTCGCCTGCGTGAAGGCGGCGCTCGACACGGGCATCACCACCTTCGACACCGCCGACGTGTACGCCGGCACCAAGGCCGAAGCCGTGCTCGGCCGCGCCCTCAAGGGCCAGCGCCGTGAAGGCTACGAGCTCTTCACCAAGGTCTACTGGCCCACCGGCCCCGGCCAGAACGACCGCGGCCTGTCGCGCAAGCACATCATCGAGTCCATCCACGGCTCGCTGCGCCGCCTCCAGACGGACTACGTGGACCTCTACCAGGCCCACCGCTTCGACGCGGAGACGCCCCTGGAGGAGACGATGCTCGCCTTCGCGGACATCGTGCGCCAGGGCAAGGCCCTCTACATCGGCGTCTCCGAATGGACCGCCGAGCAGATCACCGCCGGCGCGAAGCTCGCCCGCGAGCTGCATGTGCCCTTCGTCTCCAACCAGCCCCAGTACTCCATGCTCTGGCGGGTCATCGAATCCAAGGTCATCCCCGCCTCCGACGCGGAGGGCATGGGGCAGGTGGTCTGGTCCCCGCTCGCCAAGGGCGTGCTCACCGGCAAGTACCTCCCCGGCCAGCCCCCGCCGGCCGACACCCGCGCCTCCACCAAGCAGGGCGCCATGTTCATGACCAGCTTCATGACCGACGACGTGCTCACCCGCGTCCAGCAGCTCAAGCCGCTGGCGAAGGAAGCCGGCCTGTCGCTCGCGCAGCTGTCCGTCGCGTGGGTGCTCCAGAACAAGAGCGTCTCCACCGCCATCATCGGCGCCACCCGGCCGGAGCAGGTGCTCGACAACGTGAAGGCCACCGGCGTGAAGCTCGACGCCGACCTCCTGCGCCGCATCGACGCCATCCTCGGGCCTGTCGTGGAGCGCGACCCCGCGCAGACCGCCAGCCCCGACCGCCGGCCCTGAAGCCGGAAACGCCCAAGGCCCCCCAAGCGTACGGATGCCGGGGGCCTGTACCGGCAGGCGCCCCGACGGCCGCCCTCTCACATGACAGGGCATCCGACATCCACGCCCTCTACCCACCATTCCCGGTCGAATGGATTGTCACGGTCCCATGGCCTCCCTGCCGATCCATTTGACTTTTGAGTCGAGGGGAACAAGACACTGCCCCGCGCGTTGGCAGTCCTCACACTTCAACCCCCAGGCTTGTCTCCCATGACGTCCTTCCTCCTCCTGGCCCAGACGGCCCAACCCGAACTCGGCTGGTTGAGCGGCAAGCTGCTCGGGGTGACGCTGGGCAGCGCCGAGTGGGTGCTCTGGCTGCTGGTCATCCTCTCCGTGCTCTCCATCGCCGTGATGCTGGAGCGCGCCGTCTACTTCTCGCGCCACCGGCTGCCCAACTCGGAGGCGCTGGCCGTGCGGCTGGCGCGCGGTGAGTTCGACGCCGTCAGCGCCGAGGTGAAGAACCACAAGGGCATGGAGGCCGCCGTCATCCGCGAGGCCCTGGCCTCCGCGTCCCAGGGCCCCGACACCGTGGAGCAGGTCATCGCGTCCACCGTCGCCCGCGAGCGTCCCCAGTACGAGCGCTTCCTGTCGCTGTTGGGCACGCTGGGCAACAACGCCCCGTTCATCGGCCTGTTCGGCACGGTGCTCGGCATCATCAAGGCCTTCAACGACCTGGGCGCCATGAACGCCAAGGGCGGCGCCATGCAGCAGACGGTGATGGCCGGCATCTCCGAGGCGCTCGTCGCCACCGCCGTGGGCCTCGCGGTCGCCATCCCCGCCGTCGTCGCCTTCAACATCTTCAGCCGTCAGTTGAAGACGCTCACCAGCCGCACCACCTCCCTGGGCCACGCGCTCGTGGGCGCCATGAAGGCCAAGAAGCCGGGCGTCGCGGGGGGGAACTAGGTCATGGCCGGCAGCGCGGGCGACAACGACGAGGAAATCACCGGCATCAACGTCACGCCGCTGGTGGACGTGGTGCTGGTGCTGCTCATCATCTTCATGGTCACCGCGAACTTCATCGTCCGCGAGACGGTGGAGGTGGACCTGCCCCGCGCCGCCAATGGCGGTGAGACGGTGCAGGGCCTGGTGAACGTCGTCCTCGACAAGGAGGGCAAGCTCTACTTCGACGGCGCCGAAGTCACGGAAGCCGACCTGTCCCGCCGCGTGGTGGAGGCCGTCACCAAGGACAAGGACACGCGCGCCATCATCAGCGCGGACCAGACCATCGCCTACGGCCGCGTGATGCGCCTCATCGACGTGGTGAAGGGCCAGGGCATCGCCAAGTTCGCCCTCAACATCGAGAAGGACGTGGCCCCCGCGGCCACGCCCGCCGCTCCCTGACCCGAAGGCACGCGAAGCCACCATGAGCCAGGCGGTCCTCGACCCTTCCCTCCAGCCCCAGCGCGACCGCTCCACGCGGTTCGTGCTCGGCTTCTTCCTCGTGTCGCTCGCGCTGCACGCGGGCGGCTTCTGGTTCATCTCCACCCTGGAGGGCCGCAAGCAGATGGCCTCCCAGCGTCCGGTGGAACTGGTGATGGTGGAGGTGCAGAAGCCGCCCCCGCCGCCTCCCCCGGAGG
>NZ_RAWI01000600.1 GCF_003612125.1 Corallococcus praedator | reverse complement strand
GCCCCCGCGCTCAATCGCATCACCATGCTGCCCTAGAGCGCCGAACAGGTCAGGTCACGACGCGCGAAGGTAACGCGCGGCGACTTCGAGGTTTTGGACGACCGCGAGTCGCCTGATGTCAAAGAGGGGTTGCGGCGCGTGCCTCGGTAACGGGCCTTCGGGCCCTGGCGGTTGGCGAGATGTGCCAAGCGATGTTCGACGCCGACACGCTCGCGGAGTTGTGCGCGGCCCGCGCGCGACTGCAGACGTGAGCGAAGGCGCTTCTGGAGCCATCCCCAACTCGCTGAACCTCCTCTTCGCATCGGAGCGGTTGAAGGGCTTCCTGGAGGAGCGCTCGGACGCCCGTATCGAGTTTCTTCCCATCAAGCTGCTGGATCAGAAGGACAGGTTGGTTCCGGAGCCGTACTCCCTCCTGAACGTGCTGGGGGTCGTGGAGTGCGTGGACCTTGAGAAGTCGAAGTACATGCGGTCGGCAATCGACCCGAACTTCATCGCCCGGTTCTTCCTCCTGGTCCTGGATGAGGATCGGATTCCGCTGGCGCCACGTGTGCGAGTCTGCCAGGCCCTGCTGGCTCGTGACCCGGAAGCCTTCCCCGCCGCGCTTCTGGAACTGCTGGAGCGACATGGCGCCTGGTTCCGCGCCAGGGCGGGCACGCTGCAGGCGCGCGCCCCCAGCTTCGAACTGGAGCGCGCCGTCTGCGTGGAAGGGCTTGCGCTGCTGCGCCTCGCCGCACTGCACGAGCTTTCAGCCGACCAGGAGGCAGAGTACCCATTGCTTCCCAGCATCGCCCGGCTGAGCTGATACGAGAGCAGGATCCGCATCCGTCGTTGGAGGGCGAGAATACACCGGGCGTGCAGGCCACTTCGTCACCGTATGTGAGAGTGCTCGCATTTCAATATTCGCTCATCGGTCGCCAGGGCCCCCAACCGTTGCATTCTGCTCGCGCGGAAGGGACGTGCGGACACTGACCCGCCAGGGGGACAGGGAATAGATCCAGGCGCTGTCCAGAAAAAGGGGGCCATCGCATCGCTCGTGCTGTCCACCTCCCTGAGTCAGGGGAGCGCCCTTGTCGCCCAGCCGAGGTTTGAAAAGCGGGCGTCAAGGTTTCGACACCACGGGAGGCGTGCGCGACGTCTCCCACCGCGAATAGAAGAGACCGGAGTCACATGAGAGTCTATTTCCGTTGCGTCTCGCTGTTCGTGATGGGACTGGTCCTGTGTGAGTTCGGCTGCGCGGTCTGCACCCTGGGGGCGCCCCCCTCCCCGCGGAATCCGACCGCGGGGGCTTCGCGCATCATGAGCTGGAGCAAGCCCCAGCGGCTCTCCGCCGGGCCGTCGCTTTCGTGGGAGCACACGCGCGCGGTGGCGGGCCCCTCCGGGAGCGCATTCGCCGTCTTCGCGCATGTCACGACCGAGAACGCTCCCCACGACTACACGGCCCTCTACGCCAGCCGCTATGCCGCTACGTCCGACACATGGACGTCCGAGCAGCCGCTCCAATCCCAACCCGGCAACCTTCTCCGGAGCAGTCTGGCCGCGGATGAACAGGGAAATGCCCTCGCTGTCTGGCTCCAACAGACCCCGGCCGGCAACACCTTCTTCGCGAGCCACTTTTCGGCGGCGACGGGCCAATGGAGCCTCGCGCTACAGCTCACGTTCCCCGTTGACGACACACCCACCATGCGTCTGGCCATGTCCCCCACGGGCGATGCGGTCTTCGTCTGGACAACGCTCTGCAAAACGCTGTGCAAGCCCGTCGAGCACCGGGTGATGGCCATGCGCTATGTGGTGGCCAGCAACCGGTGGATCCAGCCGCCGGTGCCCCTCAACTCGGCGCGTGACACCCCGTCTCTCTGGCCCGCCGCCGCCCTCGACGCGAACGGCAGCGCGCTCGTGCAGTGGCAGCAGGCGGACGCCCGCGGTACCCAGGCCATTCATGGCAGCTCGTTCAACGCCGACAAGTTCCAGTGGTGTGCCGATGCGATCCTGAGCCGGGCGAACTACGGCGCGGCCTCGACGCCCGCCATCGCAATGGACGCGTCGGGCAACGCGCTCGCCGTCTGGCCACAGCGCTTCTCGACGCTGACCGGCCAAGAGATGCAGGGAATCGACGCACGCCGCTACGACCGTGAGAGCAACACATGGCAGCCCGCCGAGCGCATCGACTCGCACATCTCCGACTACGGAGGCATGTTCAACCCGTCCATCGTCGTCGCGACGAACACGGGCGATGCACTGGCCGGCTGGCTGTACATCCCCCACCCCCCGCCCCTCACCGGGGCCGCCGAGGGACGCGTGTACAGCGCGGCGAAGGAGGCCTGGGACATCCGTCCGCGCTTCGACCGCAGCGTCGACCCGAACAACCCGCGGCTCGGAGGCACCGTGCTGGGCGGATTTCCAGTGCTCGCCTCCGACCCGGCCGGTGACCAGGTCGCCCTCTGGGCACAGTCCGACCACACGGCCTGGGCGAGCTACCTCTATGCCCCTGGCAACTTCCGGCCCCCGGAGCCCCTGCGGTCCGCGCCGGGAGCTGTCGTGCGCGCCATCACGGGGGCCATCGACCTGAATGGGCATGCAACGGCTGTGTGGATCGAGACAGCCGCGGATGGCGACAGCCTCTGGGTCGCTCGCTACCAGTAGCCCTGGTGACCTCACTGCTCATGACCGTGGGCGTGTACGGACCGGTGGCGGGCATCGTGAAGCTGAGCATGGGCCGTGTCCGTGCCTGGCGTGCCACGGTGCCAGCGTGGGATGCCGCTACGAGGGAAGCGTGAACTTCCCCGTCGTGAGCATCTGCTCAATCCCGGCTCCTGGAGCCCTGTTGCCCAGGCAAGCAGCCGGTCCAAGGGTGCATGTCGGAAGGTGGCCCCCTCCCGCGGCCCTGTCAGGAAGGGCCCAGACGCTCCGTCCGAAGTTCTTGCGGTCACGGCCCTGGCCCGGTATACGGGCCGGGCTTCACGGCCAGGTAGCTCACCTGGTTAGAGCGGCGGTCTCATAATCCGCAGGTAGTCGGTTCAAGTCCGACCCTGGCCACTGCCCCGTCCCCGGTTCTACTGGGGGCGGGGCATCTTTTTTTCCCGGAGTGCGGATCGCCCCCTTGTGGCCCCTGCCCCTTTCGGGGGATTGCCTGGAAGCCCTCCCTGCGTTCCGATTCTTTCGGGAGCGACGTGCGCCACCGCTGCTCCGGGGGTTCGCACCATGCTGGAAGGCATCGAACTGAAGGCCCGGGCCTCGGCTGTGCGCTGGGGCCGGTGGCGGCTGGCGCCCTTGGGGTTCTGGAGCATGCCGCGCTGGGCAAGCACGAGACGACCGCGACCGTGGGCCGAGGAGAGACGACGGCCCTGACGGTGAGGTGGTAGGCGGGCAACCCTCCAGGTCGTCCTGACGACGTCCACGTCCGAAAACGGCCAGACAACCCCGGTCCGCCGTGGGACCTTTGTCCCATGAACGGCCTGGACCCCGCCGCCTGCTACCGCGCGCTCACGACGCGGGACGCCCGCTTCGACGGGCGCTTCTTCACGGCCGTGAGGACGACGCGCATCTACTGCCGCCCCGTCTGCCCGGCCCGCGCCCCCCGCTTCGAAAACTGCGCCTTCTACCCCTCCGCCGCGGCCGCCCAGGAAGCAGGGTTCCGCCCGTGCCTCCGCTGCCGGCCGGAGACGTCTCCCACGCTCGCCCCCTGGCGCGGCACCTCCGTCACCGTCTCCCGCGCCCTGGCCCTCATCGCCGACGGCCTGCTCGACGCCGATGACGGGAACGTCGAAGCGCTGGCGGACCGGCTCGGCGTCGGCGACCGCCAGTTGCGGCGCCTGTTCCAGCAACACCTGGGGGCCTCCCCCGTCGCCGTGGCTCAGACGCGCCGCGTCCTCTTCGCCCGCCAGCTCCTCCACGAAACGCACCTGTCCATGGCCGAGGTCGCCCTCGCCTCCGGCTTCGGCAGCGTCCGGCGCTTCAACGCCGTCTTCCAGGCCCTCTACC
>NZ_RAWI01000005.1 GCF_003612125.1 Corallococcus praedator | reverse complement strand
TGCTCGCCCAGCGTCACCAAGTGTACCAGCGCGCCCGCGCCCGTCACCCCGAGCGATGGAGCCGCGACACGCGCGACTGGACGCCCGCGGGCCCCGTGCGCCTCAACCCCTCACCGGAAGTGCAGGAGCTGAAACGCATCGGCTGAACCCTTTCACGCGACAACTACCTTGACGCTCACCGAGACTTGATGCCTCGGTGCCCGAGCGCAAGGTGGAGCCACTGGCGCGCACGAGTTCCGCGAGCACCAATCGCAGGCGCGAGGCGAACGCCTCCTCCCACTCGTTATCGCTCCCTTAGCATTCCTCCTCGAGCGCCTGCCTCCACTGTTCGAGGGGGCGGTACTGCGCCGGAGTGGGCCGCAGCCCCCTGTGTCAGGGAAGTTGTGTGATGCCTGGAGGAACTCATGAGCCTCCCCGGGGTTTGTGGACACCCGAGATGAGGTGACCGAAGGATGTCCACGACGATGCCGAGACGAGAGCGCAGGAAGTACACGCCGGAGTTCAAAGCTCGGGCGGTGAAGCTGGTGCTGGAGGAGGGCAAGTCCCGGGCGCAGGTGGCCAAGGACCTGGACCTGACGCGCAGCGCCCTGGAAACCTGGGTGAGGCAGGCCCGCGCCGATGCGGGCCAGGGGCCTTCCGGAGCGCTGACGTCGAGCGAGAAGGAGGAGCTCACCCACCTGCGCCGCGAGGTGCGCCAACTGCGGATGGAGCGTGAAATATTAAAAAACGCGGCGGCACACTCAACCGGTGAGTGCAAAACCCTGAGTTCTCCCGGTTGAGAGGTTGTCGGCATGCAAGTAGCGAAGAGGAGGGGGCTCACTCCGAGTGAGCGTGCGGAGCTGTGGAGACAATGGAGGGAGGGGCAGTCGCTGAGCGACATCGGCCGCGCGCTCGGTAAAGCCCCTGCATCCGTCTTCGCCTACCTGGCGGCCCGAGGCGGCATTGCTCCCACTGCACGCAAGCGTCGTCCGGACGCACTCACGGCGGCTGAACGTGAGGAGATTTCCCGTGGCCTCTGCGCCGGACGCACGTTGCGCGCGATTGCCAAGAGCCTCGGCAAGGCGCCCTCCACCCTCACCCGGGAGGTGGCCCCCAACGTGCTGGCTCGCGACTTCAATCCGCCCAAGCCCGACCGGGCCTGGGTGACGGACATCACGTACGTGCCCACGCGCGAAGGCTGGGTGTACCTGGCCGTCGTGCTGGACCTCTTCAGCCGGCGTGTCATCGGCTGGGCCATGGACCGATGCATCGACCGACATCTGGTGCTCTTGGCTCTCGACATGGCGCTCAAGGGCCGCCGTCCCGCCACGGGGCTGGTGCTCCACTCGGATCGAGGCAGCCAATACGCAAGTACGGACTACCAGCGAGCGCTGGCCACCCGCGGCATCCGGTGCAGCATGAGCCGCAAGGGCAACTGCTGGGATAACGCCGTGGTGGAGAGCTTCTTCTCCACGCTGAAAACGGAGTTGGTGCACGAGGCGGACTTCCTGACGCGCGAGTCTGCGAATGCCGCCTTGTTCGAGTTCATCGAGGTATTCTACAACCGCAAACGGCGGCACTCCTCGCTCGGCTACGTCAGTCCCGTCGAGTTCGAGAAGGCTGCCTCACAGGTGCCGCTGGCTGCTTAACCCACCTGTCCACCGAGTCCGGGCAAGCTCACCCCTTCGCCTCGACGCAGGACGCGAAAGCGTGGGTGGCGCGTTTCGTCGTCTGGTACAACACCGAGCACCGTCACTCCGCCATTCGCTTCGTCACGCCGGAAGCCAGACACTTCGGCCTCGACGCCGCGCTGCTCGCCCAGCGCCACCAAGTGTACCAGCGCGCACGAGCCCGTCATCCCGAGCGCTGGAGCCGCGACACGCGTGACTGGACGCCTGCGGGCCCCGTCCGCCTCAACCCCTCACCGGAAGCGCAGGAGCTGCAGCGCATCGGCTGAACCCTCTCACGCGACAACTACCTTGACGCTCACCGGCCAGAGTCGGCCATTTTTAGAGGGAAGAGCCCTGGGCTGCCCCTGTCCAGCCCCGATTCGTAATCAGGAGTCGCTCGCTTGTACAGGTTATGAGGAACCTGGCGAAGGCCAGTGCCCTTATCTCAAAGCTTCGGGGGCCAGCAGGGCACGGCAGGCTTCAGTGGGCCCGGCCAGATATAGCCGGGACTTGGCGCGAGAGAATGCCACGTAGATAAGCTCGCGGTCCTTCTTCAGGTCCAGCTGATCGAGCCCCCAGAGGATGGTCACCGCAGCCTCTAGGCCCTTGTAGCGCATGGCGGTGTCCATCAGCACAGTACCCTTCGAGCGGTGTACCTCCTCGGCCCACGCCACGGCGTTGGGCAGGCGCTTGTTCTTCAGCAGATCATAGTAGGCCTGCTTCGACTTGCTGTCCGCCACGAGGACGGCGATCTGCTCCGGGGGGACGCGCTCGTCCTTCAGGAGCTGGGTCACCTTCTCGTAGATGAGGTTCGCCTGGTCCTGCAGGCGTGGTGCGTTCAGTTGCTCGATGGGAGCGCCCTCGATGTCACAGGCATCCGTGGCGTCACCGTGGAAGTACCGGTAGGCCGCCTCGTGGATGAAGCGCGTGTTGCGGCAATTCTTCGTGAGCACGAAAGGCTCTTCCTGGATGGGACACCTGTCTAAGCGCTTATAGACGGCCTGGTTCTGGTCATAGAAGACCATGAAGACTGGCTCCGGCTTTAGAAGGCGTTTCAGGGGCAGCCAGAAGTCGGGATGGAAGTCCTGCCCCTCGTCTACGATGCACGCGTCGAAGGGAGCCTTCACCACTTCAGAGGCCAGGGCGAGCGCCATGGGGAAGTGGACATCGAATTTGTCCGCACCAGGGAACGAAGCCTGGGCTTCCTGGAGCACGTCACGCCCTGTCTCGTGCTTGGCGAGCCGCATGGCCCACTCGCACAGTTGATGGAAGTTCATGGGCAGCAGGTTGGGGGTATCGCCTGCCGTCGCCTTGAAGTGGTCCACCAAGGCTCTGTTCACGGACAGTAGGAGCGTCTGTTTTCCATCAGCCGCGAGCCGCCGGGCCTTCTCGATCGCGAGCACGGTCTTCCCCGTCCCAGCACCACCAGAGATCTTTGCCTCCTTGCGTGAGCCCAGCGAGCGCAGCAGCCGGCTCTGCTCATCGGTCAGGATGATGCGCCGCTCCTCCTCCTCCTTAAGCTGAGAGGACATGAGGGCACGCGCGGTGGCCTTCTTGCCGAAGATCTCCTTCACTGCCTCTAGGCCAGCCTCTTCCAGGCGACGGAAGCGCCGGTCATTACCAGCCCAGAAGCGGCACGCGCGCATGAACCACCCTGGCAGATCATCGAGGTCCGCGCGCCCGCCCACGATCTCCGGCCGGATGTCCGGGGCGAGCAGGGGGCTCACGTCATCGACATTAGGGAAGAACACTGTGTGCCCCTCGAGGATCCGGTCCGTGGAGTTCTTCCAACGTGGGTGGTTCCGGAGCTCCTCACGGATGGCGTGCTTCTCGCGCTTGGCCTGGTCGATGGGACTGTGGGGAAGCTTCTTCTTAGTGCCGGACGACTTCTGCGTGAACCACTGATCGGTCTGGCGGTCACGGGTGATTCCTCCACCCTTGACCTCGACGACTAGGAAGCCGCCCTGGGGATCGAAGATGACGAAGTCCGCCTCACCATCGATCGGAGCCGCCGTCGGGCGCTGGCGAAGGAAACAGACGGAGTGGAAGACGAGCAACCGCTGGTCGAGCTTGTCCCGGCAGGCCCGGTAGAATTGAGCCTCCCCGCGGGACTCGAGGGCGTTGAGCTGCGCTTCGGTGCGCTGAGGGATCATCTGGGCCATGGTGTCTCACCCTTCCTTCGGCAGGAGCTTCATCTTGTTGGGCTGGTAGAATGCCTGCCGCTCCGTTCCATCTGGCATCTTCACCAGGAGGGACAGGATCAGGCTCTCGCCTTCCACGCTGGTAATCACGCCCCCCACGCCATCCTCCATGAGGATTCGACCGCCTACCTCGGGGTGGAGCGGCGTGGCTTGAGGCGGGGGCACACTGGCAAGCCCCCTCCAGCCCGGATCCAACCGGTACTGGGTGATCAGACCGGCGGGGTTGCGGATGGGGTGGACTGCGGAGTTGGCCTCGTCCAGGGCATATTCCACGACGTACAACCAGAAGCCGTCTCCCAGCTTCTGGGCTCGATCGAACTGACCGGGGGACAACCAGACACCGTTCTCGGTCCAAGCGCCGCTCAGGCCCTTGACCTCGATATGGCGGGCCTCGCTTTCATCCATGGATTCAAGGCTACAGCCCGAGGCATCGTCTCTCGGCGGCTGGGGCTGCCGGTGCTCGGCCTGTTCATAGGCCAGCACGCGTTTCAGCGCTGCTTGTCGAAGCTCCGCGGCAGCTTGCGGGTTGACGTGCCCCTCCGCCTCTTCGGCTCCGGGAGCGTTCGGATGAATGTAGGTGACGGCGCGATGACGGGACACTTCGGTGCCCCTCTTGAAGTTCGTTCGGGTGGAGTGACCGTGGCCGGGTTTGATGGGAGGCAGAATTCCCACGGGGTCCAAGCTCGGTTCCCGGGGGGGGCGCTGCTCGGAGCCGACGAAGGTGCTGCCTTCCGGAGGCACGACGAGCGAGTTAGCCCCGGAGGAATGCGCCTGCATGGCACCGCTGCTCGCCAGGGCGGACGCCGTGGGAGCCACCGCCAGCGGTTCCGGACGGCGGACAACGAACCCCTTCGCTATGGCTGGGGCGTTCCGAGGTGGAGCTGGACTTCGAGGGGGCACACCCTGCCAGCCCGTGCCATTCCCTTCCCGGGACGACCGGACCCAGGGGCCTCCCTGACGAGTGGGGACAGGCACGGGCGTCTCCAGGGGAGCTTCCTCGACGTGCTCGGCGGGAACGTCATCCACTGCGGACTCATCTACGGCGGGCTCGTCCACAGCAGACTCATCCACAGCGGACTCATTCGAGGGCTCTGGCTCGGGGGGCTGATCCTCGAAGAACGTCGTGGGAGGCTCCGGCTCCAGGTCGGCGGGAGGAAGCCCCCAAGAGTCCTCGACGGAGGGCTGCTCGGTGAGCTGGGGAATCTTGAGCCGTGTCAACAGGTTGTCGATTCCCGTGGGATAGCTCTCGAGGATCTTGGTGAGCGCCGAAGTATCCGAGAGGCGCTGCTCTTCATCGAGCTCCTGTTTGATGGCCTGCGCGAGGTGGAAAGAAGCGAGGTCGGCGGACTCCTCCCGGAGGAAGATCTGGTGATGGGGCCGGTCGACGTAGAAGTCGGCAGCGGCCGAGCCCACCAGTCGCTTTCCCAGCCAGAGTCTCGAGTCCAGCTGTGCCGCCGGAACTACTCGGAGGGTGGAGAGCCAGCCCAACGGCTTCGGATCAGCCTTCTCGTGTTCCGCCTGGATGAGGCGCCGCAGTCCGCGGGTAAACTCCTGCGATCGGAGGAGTTCACCCAGGGTTTCGCAGTCCTCGATGAACCGCGGCTCCTGAGACAGCTCCGGCTCCTGGGACAGCTGCTCCTTGAGCTGACGGGACAGCCGTTGCACTTCCGCCGCACGCAGGAGCTCCATGGGCACATCGTCCTGAACCAAGAGCACCGCGCCGGGAGTCAGCTTCTCGGCATACCAGGGGGCATCGTCACGGAGTACCTCGGTGGCCCGTGCGAGCTGGCCCCCCTTCACGGGGAGCCACAACCGGGCGCGCATGGGCTCCAGCATCGATGCGGTCTCGAAGCTCAATCTCAGGCGGCGAAGCACTTCCATGACCTGGTTCAGCAGCTTCGCGGGCAGCGGCTCGCCGCTGTGCAGTGTGGCCACGTCCTCGAGCCAGGCGATGAAGTCGTCGTCTTGGGGCAGCTCTCGACGCCCTAGCACGGCATAGCCCTGATCGATCAGGGGCTCCGCGATCCGGAGCTGGACACGGAGAGGTTCGAAGAAAGGAACATGCTCGAGAAAGACGTGCCGCGGCTGCCAGAAGCGGTGTCTGCTCTTGTCCCAGAGGCAAGGGCGATTCGCATAGTGAGCCCGGACTTGTTGCACTACGCCTGGGTTATTCTGGAAGAGGATGCCGAAGTACTCGTAGATCCTGGCTAGCGAGTCCCCAAGGGCCTTCATAGCGGTGTCAGGCGCCGCTTGGTGGCTCACCAGCAGGAAGTCGAAGTGTGTCATTACCAGCGCGAGGGGCGCTTCTGAGGGGATGCCCAGCGCCTCACGGAATGAAGCGAAGTCCCTCTTCACGAAGGGCATGAGGGGGCTTTGGCTGGCAACTAGGTGCCCCAGGTGGACCGGGTAGAGCTCCGAGGGCGCATAGAGCCGCGCCTGGGGAACCTTTGCGGCCGCGTACTGGCTCAATGCGGCTGGATCGGTCTGAGCCGGAAGCCAGCGGCGGTTCGCCAGCGCTCCAGCTAGCGTCACGGGAGAACCGTTCCCGTTCCGCACCTTGGCGTCCTTGAACTCGCTCCAGTGGTCGGCGACATACTCGTAGACCCTGATGAGGCTCTCCGAGACGCCCGGGGGGCCCTCGGCCTCGGCCTGCTTGATCAACTTGTCCACGTGGGCGAGCAGGTCCTGCGGGTGAGGCGCCTCGGCCATCCCCAGCGTGGAGAAGAAGGAGAGCCAGTCCTCGGTGGAGTCGGAGTAGGTCTGTTGCGTATCGGGGAAGAGGGCCGCGTCGCCGAGCACGTCCTTGACGAGATGCTTCCGCGGATCATAGAGGCTGGCCGCAGGGTAGAGCTTGCCATCGCGGCACCTGATGAGCGGAGCCTGCGTGACGAGCTTCTTCAGCGCGTCCCCTCCCTCGTCACCGGCCTTGCTCGCTTCGTTGTACGCTTTGCGGAGGTTGTCGCGGAGCCAGTCCAGAACCCGTACCTGCTCTGGTGATGGCATCTGCGCGTAGCTGGGCAGCAGTACATTGCGGATCAGAAGATCCCGGCTAAGGCTGGGGACGTTGAGCTTGGCGAATAGCTTCCGCCGGGCCGTGGAGACCTTGAGAAGGTGCGCTCTCCCGGCCGTGGGTGGCGGCGTCAAGTCCGTGGGTTGGTAGACCTGAGGATCATCCAACCGGACGAGCTGGTGGTCCGTCGTCGGGAAGATCGGCAGTGCGCGCAGGAGCTTGATGTGCTGTGGCGTCATGCTGTCCAGCCACACTGGCTGGGAGAGCAGGTCGAGGAGCACCTCATGCACCTTGGGGTCATAGCTCCGGGCCCGCTCGGTCCAGGTCTTGTGGGAGGCGCCGAGCGCCTCGATCAGCGTGGTGGCTCCCAGCTGCCGGATGTGCCCCTGAGGGTGGGTGGAGGTGAATTGGCGGATGGCGCTGAGCAGCCCCTCGGCTCCGGTGATCCTGGGAATGCTGAACGCTTCCAGGACTTGGCACAGCTCCGTATCCCGGGCCTGCTCCTCGGACAAAAGCAGGGGAGTATCCGTCCGGCCAGGCCGATGCAGGTGTTTCCGCTCGTCTGGCACCATGGCGAGCTCGTTCAAGCCGGTCAAGCTCGCAGTGCGTGCCTTCTCGCTGGCGAGGTAGCCATAAAGTTCGGTCAGCCAGGGAGTATTCGGAGGCTGAGGCTCCGCAGGACTCCAGGGACACGGGGCGGCCGCGCCGAGCTGGGGGAAAGCCTTCTTCACGCACGCCAACAGGTGTGCGGGCGTCATCTCGAGCAGCCCTGCTTGGGGCAGCTCGTTGAGCTGCGTGTCCTTTCGGAACTGTTCCTCCAGGAACCAGTGCGGATTGCGAACCAACGCGCGCTCGGCCTTGTTGGCCAAGTAGATATTCCAAGTCCAGAAGGTGCAAAGCTGACCATCCTCAAGGATGGCTAACGGCAGGCCAATCAGCTCACGTCCGGTCTTGATGTCCTGCTTGCAGAACTTGAGCAGATGGACCACCCACTCGCGGCGGCGCAGAGCGGGATCCGCCGCGTTCTCCAGCGGGGTATTGAAGGGCTGTTTCACAAGCAGCCGCTCCCGCAGCATGACCGGCGTGAGGTAGTTGAGCTTGACGCTGGCGGCGGTGAAGCCCTTCACGATGTGCGCGGGAAGAGACGGCTCCGGAATGGGCATGCTCAGAGCGCATAGCGGCTCCTGCAACTGGGACTGCCACTCGGCCGGCGGGGGAAGCAGATCGCCGATCCGGGCCCACGGCGCGGAGGACCCCACGCAGTGGATGACGCGCTCCTGGGCCAGAAGCGTGTAGACGTGTTTGGGGAAGTGCTGAAGTGCTTCCGGCACAGCCCGCTCGGGATCCGGGAATAGCCGGTAGAGCGCCTCCACCGAGGAGGCGTCCACCTCTTTAGCCAGTTCGGTGAGCAGGGCCGTGTACGCGGGCGCTACCGCGTGCTGCAGCAGCGCCTGATTCCAGACGTGCCGGGTGCCGTCCTTGCCGATGAGCGACGCATCCGCGGTCAGCCCCTCGCGCGCGGAGTTCACATCGAAGTAGCCGTTGAGGTGGACAGGCAAGTTGCTGTCGGCCTTGGCGAGCGGCAGTCCACAGTAGAGCTTTCCCGGGATGGCCCTGGCCGCGAGCTCTCCGCCCGGTCCTTTCTCGAGCCGGGCGGCCGCTCCAGCCCACGGGATCGCCTTCTGCCCGAGCTTCTGCATGGACTCTGCGGCGGCCCGCAACTCCCCCTTTGGATCTGTGTAGACGCCGCTGACCACGCGCCAAAGCGCGGTCTGCGGAGCTTTCCCCCGGGTGACCTGGATCTCGTGGAGGTAGCTCACGCGTTCAGGGGCCTGGAGCGGTTCCTTGGAGGAGCGGCTCATGGCCTGCCGGACCTGACCGCGGTGGGCCTCTACCGTCTCTCCATTGAGCGTCTCGAACAGGAGCCGCTGGCGCAAGCCACTCCCCGGGAGCAACTCGTCGACACGAACCTTGAGCACGTGCTTCAGGAAGAGCAGCAGCTCTTCCCCCATCTGAGCGAGCTGCCCGAAGACCCGGTCGCAGTCCTCCAGCGTGAACGGCTCCTGGCAGATGTCGCTTCGGTGCTCCTCGGCACGAAGAGGCAGCCGGAAGATGGTGCCTTCGAAGGACAGCTGCCCACGCTGCAGTCCCGCCACCTCGAAGGGTCTCAAGAGGCCCGGGTACTTCTCCCAGAGGTGGCTGGTCAGTGGGTAGCCAACGGCCGCGCGGCCAGCCTTGCGCTCCTTGCGCTGCGGGAACCGCTCATGGGGATCGAACAGGATGAGCCGATCCTGCGAGAGCAGGCACGGGTAGTCCGTGACGTTGTAGCAGGAGTTGAACCCCAGGCCGAATCGCCCGGTCTTCGTCTCCTCGCCCACCTTGGCGCTGTCACCAATGCGCCGGATGTTGGCGAAGTCCGCTTCTTTGAAGGGCTTGTCGTTGAAGACGAGCAGCGCGGGCCCCTGCAGCACATCCATTTCCCGCGCGGGCAGGGGCCCGGTGTGCGTGCGCGCATCGAGGATGATGCGGACCTTGGAGGCCTCGGCATCGTCGGCGTTCTGGATGAACTCCTTCAGGATGCCGACGTTCTTCGGGTAGGTCTGAATGAGCCCTTTGAGCCTGACCGTGAGGGGCTCGTACTGCCCGACGTCATCAAGTTCGATGATCTCTTCCTCGGCCATACCGTGTGTTGTCTCCGCGGAAGAGGTTCTGTGCCAATCTGGGTGAGTGCCTCGACTTTACATCTCGCGGTGACGCGGGAGATAGACCGCGCCTGACAGCAAAAGCAGAGGCAGGACAGCCTCGGTGGGCGGTGGATGTGCTGAGAGGCAGAAAGGCTGCGGTGGTGCCAGAAGGGCGGTAGGCCGTGCCGGTCCACTGGCCATAGACCTCTCCTTGGCGCACGCCTGTCCCCTGACTGCTGGCCATGAGGGGGCGACGCAGGGCGCAAGAAGTCTCGGCTCCTGTGCCCCGAGGGCCTTTCGTGAAGCGCTGAGGGGCAGGGCTGAGCGAGCAGGTCTGCTCGAATAGGTGGGTATGCCGTTCGCGGGTCGCAGCAGAGCACTGCTCCCTTGACGCGATCTCCATCAGCGAACCCGGTTGATGCGCGAGATGGGTCTGAGTGCACGAAGTCTGTGCGCAATTTGTACGTAGCCCACTGAACGCCTGTGCACCTATCCGAACGATTCAGCTCCGCCGAGAGCCGACCGTAAACCCACGATTTTAGAGGGAAAAAGTGGCGGTAGGGCATGAGAATCGAACTCACCAGGGACCGCTCTCACGGCCCCTCACCGGTTTTGAAGGCGAGTTCTAGCCCACAGGCCATCAGAGGGGAAACGCCCCCATTCAGGACTCGGACGGCACGCGCTAACGACGTGCTAACGACCGAGGACCGAAGTGGGAACAGCACCGAAGTGGATCGGGAAGTGGGCCGGGGGAAGAGTTCGTGAGGCCCGGGGTCGTCAAGTGTGGGTAATTGAGCGACAGCGTAGGGTGGTGGCGCTGGACGTTGCGAGCGAGAGGGACGCGCTGGCGGAACTCGCACTCTGGGAGCGTAACCCGGACGGTTACCGCACGCGGCGACAGGCGGCGGCCGACGACGCGCCAGTCCGGATCGATGAGGATGTCCTCGCGGGCTTGATGGCGCACCTCACCGAGAAAGGCCGCAGCCTGGAGTACAGGCGCAGCGTCCGGAACTACCTTGCGGCTTGGGCTGATGCGCTTGGCGGACGCGACCTGCGCAAGGTGCAACTCCGGGAGTTGCGACGGTGCCTCACCGAATGGAAGACGGCACGGAAGAGTCGGATCATCGCACTCAAGTCGATGACCGCTTGGCTTCGGGAGGAGGACCGACTCAAGCCGGCCGAGGACCCCACGCTGGAACTCAGGGTTCCTCCCTCCGTAGCGGAGAAGGGCCGGCGGACGAAGGGCTACCCAATGGCATTGGTGGAGCGCTTCTATGCGGCAATCAAGAGCCAACCTGTCCGGGATGTCCTTTGCCTCCGCGCGAAGACGGGCATGCATGACTCCGAGATCTCCCGGATGGCCTCGGGAGCTGGGGAGTTGCGCGAAGTGAAGGATCCCTGCGGCATCTGGGGAACCGTCAGCTTCCGGCATAAGAACGGCCGGGTGCACATCGTCAGCTTGGATGCGCAGGCATTCGCAGCTGCGCGGAGGCTCGTGGCGCGCAAGAGGTCCCCAAGGGGGAGCACCATCCACGAATGCCTTGGGTACGCGGCAGCCCGGCTCGGGAATCAGTTTCCAGGCGAAGAAATCGAGCCCATCCACCCGAGCGAACTCCGGCACTCCTTCGCGACGTGGTCATCAGAGTGTGGGCAGGTCGTTAAGCCGACCTCGGGTGGTGTTGCCCTGGAGATGGTAGCGGCCGTCATGGGCCACCTGAGCACTCGGACGACGAAGCTTTTCTACGAGGGGGTACAGGTGCCCCCAATGATCATCTTCCCGCTGCGTCTGCTCCACCCGGACGACCCTGTTGACGTCAGCGAGGCGGGTCGTCAGTCCGCTTGATGATGCCATCCAGCGGAACGGTGCGAAGTGCTGCCGCGCGACGCTTGGAACGGGTCGCGAGCCGCTGAATGGGCTGGGGGGGAGGTGTGCCGACCCGCAGGATTGCGAGGACGGATGCGGTGACGAGCGTTGTTTCCCGTCCAAACCGGGGGGCACGAACGAGGCGCCCCTCCTTCAGCAGCGCGAAGACCTGAGCGCGACTGCAATGCAGCAGCTTCGTCGCGCGCTCCACGGTAACGGCAGGACCATCGAGTTCAGGGCCGGTCGGTTGCGTGGCCACGTTCACCTCGGGAAGACGCGACGGGGCGAGAGACGACCGAGGGCATGCAGCCCGATGCCGATGGCGTCCCAGACGTTGTGGTGGAGGTTGTGCGTGGCCGGCAGTTCGACGCGCAGGTGCTCGGCGGCGTCGAGGCGCTGTTTGATGCGCTCGATGAACGCGTCCGCGTTGAGGGTGCCCTTCCAGTCGCGCGGGTAGACGCTTCGGCGATTCGCAACAGGCGCCAGGGCGCCTCCCAGCATGCCGACGACACCGGCAAGCTGGATGAGGTCGTTTTGGTCGCCCCGCTGGTGTGCGGCTGCGTAGACGCGGGGCAGCTCGATGACGAGTTGGAAGGGCTCTTCGTCTGCGCGTCGACGTAGCCACTTATGGACCGCGCCAGCCATGGAGGCCCACGATGCGAGCGACAACGCTCCATGGGCGGGTCCGGAGTTCTTCGGCAGCCCAGCGCAGAGGAGCGATCCGGAGGCGACGTCGAAGAGGGCAATGCCGCAGTGACGCAGCCCCGGGTCGATGGCGACAAGCTTCGTGGCACCCTCATCGCGGGTAGGTGCTCGTTCGGAGTTCACCTTCCTGCAATGGGGGCAGCCACTGCGGGTGATTTACGCGGCGGCCCGCACTGCTGGCTCCCACACCAGAAGGCGTCCTGCAGCATCTCGGACCGTGGCCGCGTCCTTCGACAGCACGCGCGAGAGGGCGGGCTCGGCTTCGACGGCATTGGCGAGGTCCGGCGTCGTTTCGCGCATCGCCTGTCGCATGAGTTCCGCCATGCGCTCGGCAGTGTCGTGCAGCCGGTTGGGGCAGTCCGCGCGTAGCTCCGCCACCAACTCGTCGTGCACCATGAGGACGAGCCGCGAGCCCCAAAGAGGGGAGCGCCTGGCCGTGTACATCTCCCGGGCGACGCGCCAGGTGGCCAGCTTCGCGCCCACGGCGCCCAGACCCTGGAAGGGCGTGTTGAGCCACTGCGTGTAGCCGCACCCGCCCCGGAGGATGTTGGCCCCGGGAATCATCACGTCCACGAGCCGGTCGCCGTAGGTGAGGCGGCTTGCCTTGGAGAAAAGCTCCCGCTGCTCGGGCCACGCGTCCAGCCACCTGTCGCCGTAGCGCTGGGAGACTTCGACGCACGCTGCGCAGACCATCTTCACCTTGCCCTGGACGCGCACGGGCACACGCTCGACGCCGCACGTCTCCGCCACCTTCGCCAGCAGGCAGAAGCGGACGTCGTCCTTCGCCCGTGCGTGGTAGGCCATGGCGCCCGCGCCCATGCCCCCGCCCTTGCCGAAGTTGAAGACCTTGGCCAGGGCGCGGAAGGACGTGGCCGTAGCCTCCTTCGCTTTCACGCGCGGCAGGAGGGCGGCGTAGCTCTCCCCGAGGAACGTCGCAGCGGCGGACGTGTGGACGTCCTCTTTCGCCAGCAGCGCATCGGCCATGCGCGACCAGCCCACGTCCCAGATGGCTCGCTGGGCCATGGTGCGAAGCTCCAGGCCTGCGTAGTCCACGGAGCAGTAGACGAAGCCAGGGCGGGCCTCGTGGCACTCGCGGACGCCACCCCGCTGGGGAAGCTGCTGGTAGTCGCTGGAGACGCGCGTCGTGGAGACCAGCACGTTGAAGCGCGGGTTGAGGGGCCGCGTGACGCCGGCCTCCAGCTTGCCCAGGTAGGTGGAGCGGTACTTGTCCACCTTGCCGGCCTTGCCCAGCTCCTCCAGCAGCGGATCGCCCGAGTCGATGAGCGTGTCCCTGTCCGTGGCCACCTGCCCATCCGGGAAGCGCTCCGTGGGCGAGGTGACGGGTGGCAAGCCGTTGTAGGCGGCGGAGACGAGCGCGGAGAGGCGCTTCGAGTCCTTGGTGCCGTCCGGCCGGAAGATGCCTGCGGCGAGGAATCGGGCGCGGTTTGCGCTCCACTGCGCCTCTACGCGCTGCCGCAGCTCCGCGACGCGCTGGCCGTGGGTACGCAGCCCCCAGATGGATGCGAAGTGCAGCGCCAGGGCAGCGCGGACCTGGTCTCCTTCCGCGTGAAGGTTGCCACCGTTGGGGACGCTGGCCGCGACGTGCTCTTGGGCAAAGTGGACGTCCAGGGTGAAGCGGGCGTCGCGCTTCGGATAGTCCACGGCGGCGGTGGGCCACTTCTCCAACGGCACACCATCGAGTTCCGCGTAGCGCAGGCGCCATGCGTCCGGGGCTTTCTTCTCGGCGCTGATGTCCAGGCCCAGGTGGCGCTTCACCAGGAGGGAGAGCGGATAGCGGGCGCCCTCGTCGTCTCCCAACTGGCGGCCGGTCTCCGGATCCACGCCATGCAGTCCTCGGGCGATGTCGATGAGTGCCTCGCGGATGGCGACGTCATGCAGGCGCCCGGCCTCGGCCGCACCGAAGACGGCATCCACGAGCCGCGCGTCGTCCGCGCACATGACGCCCAGGTCGTAGGCGAGATTGGCTCCTGTGATGTGGACGTCAGGGGAGGCGAGGGCGTCTCGGAACCAGTTGCGCGCCTCGGCGGCGGACAAGAGGCGCTCACAGCCCGGTGCCGCGTGCGCGACAGAGGCGCAGACGAGCGGCGGGGCGAGGAGGCCGGGCTGAATGAGGTGCGTCTCGGTGTCGAAGCCGAAGAGGGAGGTGGGCACAACACGAAGAGGCCCGTGTCGTGGGCCAGCCGTGGCGGTGGGGGACGCGCCAGGTGCTCAGCGGTGTTGGAGGAGGGGACTGCTCAGGCCAGGGCGACTGCGAGGGCCGGCAGCTTCGCTTCGGCGCGCTTCGCTTCGATGGCCGCCAACTCGTCGTCCGTGGGGCTGACGGTGCTCCAGCGGTAGCCCTCGATGACCTTCCCGGGCTTGCCGTCCTTCTCGGGCAGCGTCTTGGGGAAGACCTCGCAGTCGATGAGGAGGAACGTCCCGGCCTGCTTCTCGCCCGTGAACTTGGCGAGCTGCTCCAGGGACAGTTCCTCTTCCTCGGCGCCGGCCAGAGCCATGACGAAGGCCTTGAAGCGCCCGCCGCCGTTCTTCTTCGCGTCGGAGAGGTTCTCCACGTAGGAGGCCACCATGCCGATGCGGCTGGGCTCGTTGGCGGGCTGCGTCCGCTCGGCGGACACGACCTTCAGCTCAGCGATGGCGGACAGGCCCTTGAAGCCGTCCTTGGTGCGGATGGACTGCACCTCCAGGCGGTAGCGCCCGGCCTTGAGGTACTGCGCGCCGAGCGCCGCCTGGGCGCTGACGATTCGTGAAAATGCTGCGTTGCTCATGCCCGTTGCTCCCCCTTTCGGGTGATGAGACGTCAAGAGACGTCCTCACCAGTTTTAATGGGGGCGGTTTCTAGAGGATGCGTGGCGCCCAGGTCAGGAGGCGACCAAGCTGGAGCCTGTGTGGTAATGTCGGGCGAAACTAATGCCGCCGAGGTGGCGACGATGTCAGAGCAATCGAAGAACGTTGTCAGGCTTGAGGACGCGGAGCAATTCAAGGAGTTGCTGGTAGAGCGTTCAAATGAGTGTTCCCAGCCTGAGAGCGACAGTGAATATCGGCGTTTGCGCAAGCTGTTGATCGGCGAACCAGCCATCGCGAGATTCGTGCCGGAGTATGTTCGCTCTTGCAGGACCTTGTCGGAGTTCGGAGACTTTATTGGGAGGGGTTTTGCAAACTTTTCTGACCGACGAGTACATGTGCGTCATTCGTTTGATGGCCTTCTTTCTTACCTAGAGAATCCCGGCCAAGAGGCAAGACGCCCCCCTCCTGGCCCGGGGTTTGCGGCGAAGGCGGATGAGTATTTCTCGAAAGTCGTTCAGCTTCTAAAGTACGATGGCCTTGCGAGAGAGGTTGCAGTTCTGACTGCGGGTGATTTGGGATTTGAGTTGATGGAGTCTGACGGTGATTATTGCCAGTGGTTGATTAGGATTCGACTCCCCCTTAAGTACTATAAGCAGATGGATCAGGAGATGTCTGATTCTTGTTGCGCGAATATTTTGAAGGTCACGCGTGAGCTTGGGCAGGATGGCTTTAATGATTGGATTCGCGATGTTTCAATTAATGTGGCCGTTTCCGGTTTGGATGACTGGCGAACTGATGCAAAGCGATGGCTGAGAGGGGAAGGGATTAATAATCAAGGGAGGGTTCGCTCTGATAATCTTCCGTCGAGACAGGAAGATGGGCTGCTTTTTCGATCGGGGGTGGAGATACATGTTTATCGAGCGCTCAAGGCTGCTGGCGTGGCGTTTGCGCCTCTGCCTGTTTTTCTTCGAGGGGGGGCTGGCGCGTACCAGCGCATTGAGCCGGACTTTATCGTGCTCAAGGATGGGGCGATGATGGTTGTTGAAGTGGATGGGGATACAGTTCATGTGGAGAGTCCGGCAGAGGCAGATCGTCGTACCCGGATTTTTAAGATGGAGGGGGCGCTAATTGAGCGGGTTCTGGCAAGCGAATGTGACACAAAGGAAAAGGCATCGGCGTGTGTGAGGAATTTGATTGCTGGGTTCGACAAGTGGCGTGGACAAAGGTGATTATTGAGTTAGTAGTAGCTTCTGGATTTGCCCGTCTGTCTGTTTGATGAACAAAGCTCTCTCTCGGGCGGTCACGAAGGCATCGGTGTAGTCGCGCGTATGCTGGCACACCTCCGCCTCGACGCATGCCGCCCTCTGCCCAGGGCGGTGCGTGCGCGCGAGAAGCTGCTCCCAGAGGGCGCCGTCCGAAGGCGGTGTCACCACGAGGTTGCGGCAGAACTGCTGGAGGTTCTTGCCCGTCGCGTGTGCCTTGATGCTCGCGACGATGGAGCGCCGCCCGCTCTCTTGGAGGATGGCTTCTGACGCGGCCCGGCCTCCGCCGTAGAACGGCACGCCGGCTGCGCGGGCGATCCGCTCCCCCAGCTCCGGAAACTCCACCCAGACAATTCCGACCTGGGTCCGCGCCCACTCTGCTGCGTCTTGCACGAGGAAGTCCGACACCCACACGGCTTGCGGCTCAGGCTGCACCGCGTCGTGAATCTCCGCCCAACCCGTCCACGTTGAGGCATCCCACACCGGCTTGTCGCCCTCGTAGGGCGGGGACATGTGCGCGCGGATAGCGGCTTTGGTGAGCAGCCCCGGTGAGTCCAGATGCTCGCGGCGCTCGCCCTTCAGCTCCTCCCACACCTCCTTGTTCCAGGCCTTCCGCTTCGCGAACCACTCCTCGATCAGCTCTGGGGGCTCGCCCCGAGGGTAGCACCAGCGGTGGAAGAACCCGGCCGATAGCTGACGCGCGCAGGCGATGGCTTGGAGCTGCTCCTGGAACTGCTCTCCGTCCGGGCGCTCGCCACCGTGGGCCAGCTCGATAAGCGCCAGCAGCTCCGCAGGCACCGGACCCGGGTAGCGTGGGCGGATGACGAGGGGCTTGTCGAGCGCGCTCTCGTCCGTGGCCACGACGCCGCGCGTGTTGTTGCGACGGCGGCAGAAGCCCTCGCGGACGTGCTCCTCGGGCTCGCACAGCCGCTCCAGCGCGCCAGGTGGGGCAATCACCTTGCCCGGGTCCAGCGCCGTGCCCCATTCCTCCACGACATGATGCGCCAGCGGCAGGGGCGAGCCCTCGCGCAGCGCCAGCCGCGACAGGTGCGCGTAGTCCTTGATGCTCTTGGACGCGAACGTGCCCGACAGGGCCACGAGTCGCGTCTCCGGCCGCTTCTCGAAGTAGCGAAGGAAGCGGCCAGTGCGCGAGGCCTTCGGGTCCTTGAGGTTGTGCGCCTCGTTGAGGATGACGAGGTCCGGGCGGATGCGCTCCAGCAGGTCCGTGGCTTCCTGGCTGGAGAGCTTGTTGTAGGAGATAACGTGCAGCACCGGCAGGCCGGGACGGAACCAGCGCCCGCCCGCGAGGTTGGGCAGGCTCCAGTGCGCGCCGTAGTAGTCCCACTCCGCGGTGAACTGCGGCAGCAGGTTGGCCGGGATGAAGAGGACCGCCACGCGGCAGGCCGGCATCACCATGGGCATCAGGAACGTCGTCAACTCCTTGCCGTGGCCGGTGCCGATGGGCCCCAGCAACCCGCCCACGCGAGACGCCTCCAGCAACGCCAGGGCCTGGACGCGCCGCAGGCGCGTGGGGCATGGACGGGCAGGGGACATGGCCGCGCAGCCACACGGGCCCGCTGGGGCGCGTAGCTGTGCCTCCAGCGCCTCGACGTCCGCCGCTGTGTAGGACGCAGCCAGGTCGCGGCGGGGTAGGGCGAGGATGCGGGAGAGGTCCGAGGACCAGCCCACGGGCGAGCGGCCCGTGCGCGAGTAGTTTTCGGCCACTGGGGGCACGTCGCCCGGTGGTTGTGACGGCGGGAGGGACACGCCAAGGCGCTGAAGCAGCTTCACGGGCGGCCCTCGCTACCGGACGCCCCGGACGAAGTGCCCCGTGCCACAGAGCGGCTCCAGGGCTTCCACGGCCACCTGCATCAGCTCGCTGCCGGCCACGCCCAGGGCGGCGTAGGTGCCGGGCTCGGGAGGCTCGGCGCGGATGGTGGCGGCCAGGACGCCCTTCCACTTCCCGTAGGCCAGGGGCGAGTCGTTGGGAGCGACGCGGATATCCACCACGCCGCACTCCTGCTCAATCTTTGCCACCATGCGGCCGACGTAGCCAGCCAGCGGCTCGGCAGGGCAGTTGGGCACGCAGTCCACGAACAGGGACAGGCTGCCCTCGGCGGGACGGCTGGGGTCGGAGGTGCGGGCGGCCTCCATCTCCGCCTTCGTGCGGCGCTTGCGGCGCGGGGCTTCGTCGCTGGCCGGCAAGGCGGCCTGCTCGGGCGCTGGGATGGACGCGAGCGCCGGATCACTCTTCGGGGCGTCCGGAGGCAGCACCGCGGCCAACTCCAGCTCCGTGGCGGCCTGGGCGGGCGCGGATGCGGCGGGCGGCGTGGGCGGAGTCTGGGGCTTGAGGATGCGGTCCATCAGGGCCATGGGCTTGCTTCCTTGTGACTGCGAGTTGAGGCACTGCGCCTGGAAGGAGCACCCGCCGTACTTCTGGCAGGCGCTCCAGGTGGGTTTGACCTGGCTGGGGGAGGTGGCCCGCGCGACGTCGCGCATGCGGCGCGCCATCGGCTCGACGTGCGTGTGCCACTCGTCGCGGACGTGCTCGACGCTAACGGTGGCGACGACGGAGCGCGCGAGCCGCGCGCCGTGGGTCTGGAAGTAGAGGTGCTCCAGCTCCAGCCGCTTCAGCCCCGGGAAGCGCTCTGCGGCGAGGACGGCCCAGTAGCCGTAGCCCACCATCTGGATGCCGGCGTCATGGGCGGCAGAGGTGAGCTGCTCGGGCGTGGCGGCGTAGCTGGCGATAGACTTCGTCGTCTTGTGGTCCGTGACGCGCAGCACGCCCTCGGCGAGGCGTCGCGGGTTGACGAGGTCGATGTAGCCGGTGAGCGGAATGCCATTAGCGAAGAGAGGGGAGGGCTGGCCGAAGTGCTCCTCTACGAGGAGGTCAGGACCTGGGGCGGGGAGCAGGTGCTTGCCGGCCGCCGCGAGGGCACCCAGCACGTCCTCACCCGTGCGCAGGTAGTACTCAAGCTGGGCATGGACTGCGGTGCCAAGGTCTCGGGCCTTGAGGGGCCGCTCAGGCAGCCGGAGGACCTTGGCGAAGAACCACGCACGCTCGCAGAGGGCGAACTTCCGCAGCTGGGAGACAGACAGTCTGCGGAGGACGCCGCTTTCAACAGCGTGGCGTGTGACTTCTTCGGCGGAGTGACTCACCACCCATTTAATGGGGGCAACTTCCGGCCGTGGCTCCGATCGCAAGCGACGTGAAAATCTCGGGGACGGAGAGCCGCGCTGCCAAAGGGGCCAACAATCAGGCCATCACAGCTTAGGCTATGCCAATGCGGGAGCAGCGCCGGAGCCTGCCCGCTTGGTTCAACGTCCCCTGAGGGAACCCGCAGTGAGACTGCCTGGCGGAGCATTGTGAAGCTTTTCGTGGCAGCCAAATTCCTTGTCTCGGTGAAGGGGGACTAAGTTTTCGGGAGAGTGAAGGTTGGCAACCCCTCGCCGCAGATGGTGAAAAGTAGCACCTGTGATTGCGCCAATCGGGACCTCGCAGAGCCAGCATCGTGCCCCCCACTGTCTGAAGCTCTTCTTTTTTTCTGTCTGCGTGGGGTTTGTGCGCCATTGGGAGGTTGACTGTTGCCAATATCTAATTTCTTGCGTGACTGCTTCTTCGGGTAGTCCAAATTTGCGTGCATGTTCGACCACAAATTCGGAGAGCGCCTTGTCGAGCAATTTGCGTTGAGTGTAGGTAAATCCTGTTTTGTATGTCTTTTCCTTCATGGCTCAAGCTCCTTTCTTGGTGGGATGCGAGTTGGTTGTTGTGTGTTGAGTGGTTTCTGGCTGGTGTGCGGCGATATGTTCCCATTTGTGTTCGTATTGCGTGAATTGTTTGTCCGCATTCTTTGGTTTGCTGTTGGGGTCTCGATAGCTGGCTCGAACGGTTATCGTTCGTGTTCCGCCTGGTCGGTCTACCTTCTTTTCATCAAGCAGCTTCGATACGTCCCTTTGAGGGATTACGAGGAAGATTGATGGTTTCTCGCCATTCAGAAGAACAATCACGAGAACGTCGAATTTGGCGCTAGGTCTTATTTGGGTGGCGATTTTTTGGGGCCAGTCGACGGATTTTACTGATACGCGAAGCGGTGCGCTTCGGTTGTGCAGAATTACTCCGATGTCCCAGTCGCGCTGTGTTTTTCCGAGGGCAAGGTATGCCTCTATTTTTCTTTTTAATAGCTCCCCAAGCACAAGAAATTCACCCGCGTTGCCATGGAATCTCTTGGTCTCTTCTGGACTGCCTGCATGTGTCGTGGTCGATTCACTCATTCTAAGCCTCGCTGGTTGCCACCGCTGTATCGAATGTCCCACATGCTCTAGGATCCTGCCATGCCTCTATCTATCCCAGCGGGCGGTGCGGCATAGTTACTTCTAATGCAGCCTCGTATGGGCGCCTGTCTCTTGGGAAGGTTTGCAGTTCAATCGTGCGTGGTCCAGTTCAACAGCTTCAAGAAGCCGGAGAGCTAATTGTGGGAGACTCGGGCTTCCAGTGCGGCAGGTGCAGGGCCCCGCTCCTCAGGCGCGGTACGGAGCGCCTCGGGCACAACCCAGACTCGGCGCCGCACGGTGGCCACGCTCTGGATGCGCTTCCGGAAGCCGAGGTCACGCAGGACGCTAGCAATTTCCCTGTCCGTGGCCGCGTTGAGGTTGCCCTTCATGACGCCCAGCGCCTCCTCCGCCACCGTCAGTAGGGGCACGTCCACCGGGCGTCGCGCGGGCGGCATGCGCAGGAGCCACTGGACGATGGCATCCCGCTTCCCGTCGTTCGGCGTCTCGCTGCGCTCCTTCGCCTGGGACTCGGCGCGGGGGATTTCCTCCTCCGACAACCACCACTTCTCGCCCTCTCGGAAGCGCGCCACGGCCTCCGCCCAGAGCTGCGCGCGGTCCGCCTTCAGCGCCTCGATGTCGATGGACGTGCAGCGCACCGGCCACCAGCGCCGGTAGCCGCTCGGGTCGTTGCGCAGGTACTCCTCGCTGTTGGTGGTGCCGACGAAGACGCAACGCCGCGCCGTGCGAACCGTGACGCGCCCGTAGGGCGGCCGGTAGGTGTCCTCGCTTCGCGACACGTAGGCCTTGAGGGCCTGCACATCCGACGCGCGCCGGACGGCGTCCAGCTCCGCCAACTCGATGACCCAGAACTGGGATGCGAGCGCCGCGGAGTCCTTGTGGCCGATGTCCAGCGTCGCGTCGCTGAACCACTCGCTCGCCAGCACCCGGAAAGCCGTGGACTTCCTCAGTCCCTGGGGCCCCTCAAGAATCAGCACCGTGTCGACCTTGCAGCCCGGCTTGAGGGCCCGCGCCACGGCGCTGATGAGCCACTTGGGACCGATGGTCCGCAGGTGCGCCATGTCGCCGCTGGCGCCCAGGTAGCGCTCCAGGAAGGTGTCGATGCGCGGCGTCCCGTCCCAGACGAGTCCCTCCAGGTAGTCGCGCAGCGGGTCGTAGGCGTTGGCGTGGGCTACCTGGCGAAGCACGTCGCGCACCTGGGCGGGGCGCGGCATGAGACCCAGGCGCCCGTAGCTACTGCCCTGGACCCAGACGGCGATTTCCGTATCCAGGTCGTCCTGGCGCACGTCCGCGCGCAGCGGGCTGCCCGTGTGCTCGATTTCCTTCGACGTCTCATTGAAGCGCAGCGTCCCCCGCCACTCAGGCGAGCGCAGGAGCACCATGGACAAGTTGGCCTCGCAGTTGCGCAACTTCGTCTCCCCCTCGCGCGTCTCGTAGGTGAGCAGCGCCTTTCCCCATGCCTCCGGCGCTTCCTGCCCCTCGTCCGCTGGGATCAGCTTCTCTGCGGACGACGCTGCCCCGGAGGATGTGCCCAGGAGCGCGACGAGGTCATGGTTCTCCGCGAGGCGCTTCGTGTCGCGTTCCACTTTGCGTGCTCGGGCCCGGTGCAGCTTCTTCAGGGCCTGGGTCATGAGGTGCTCGGTGCCGTCGCCCCAGTCCGTAGCGGCGAAGCACGGGCGCAGCAACTCGATGACGGCCACGTCCGGCGTGTCGTTGGGCAGGCAGAAGGCCACGGTGCTCATGAGCTGCTGCAGGGAGGTGTCCTGGCTGCCGCGGGGAGCCAGCGCCTCGCCGCGAAGCGCCCGGCCGACGAGCGGCTTGTTCTCCGGGCGCGCATGGCGACGCAGCAGCGTGGCCAGGTGCTGCATGTCCACGGTGGCTGGCGGCAATGGGAGCGGCAGTGTTGTGCGCGGCGACGCCAGGAGGGCCTCGACGTCCAGCGGCTTGCCCTCCGCGCTCTCCGCGAAGCACTCCGCTCCCTCGGGCGCGTCGGGCAGGAAGTAGAGCCGCGACAGGTCCTTCGTGGCTGGGTCTGCCTGCACGCGTAACAGCGCCAGGGCTGCGGTCCGTACCGTGGGCCATTCGCGCGGGAGCACCGGGCGACTCAGCGGCATGACGAGGCGCATGCAGAAGTCTGGTGGTCGGTGGCTGTGCGTGCTGTGCAGGGCGTAGGCGTAGCCGCCGCTCTCCAGCGCTTCGAGGGGTGCGAGTTGCTCCGCCTTCAGGTGGTCCAGGTCGAAGACGGCCAGCGTGACGGCACGGACGAAGTCGTTGCCGCGTCGCTCGCCGATGTCCACCGGGCTCCAGGCGGGGCCATTCTTCGCGGGGCAACGGCCGGGGCAGGGTATCTGGGGGCACCGGCTGCGACGGTGCTTGGTGAGCAGGGCGCGCAGCCGTGTCCAGTCCCAGTCCTCAACGCGTGGGGTGTTGTCCTGGGCTGATTCGTAGAATGCGACTTTCATGGGTGATGTGTGCTCCAGCCGCGTGGCGACGGGCCACGCCCGGCATGGAGGAGACCTCGCCATGCTTCAATGGGGGCACTTGTCGCGGATGGCTCGCAGCGCTGTCCGGCAGTCTCATGCGCGCGAGACACACGGCAACACCACACACAGGGCACTATCCCTATCTCCTATTGGCCTACGCGCGTATATATGTAGTTCTCTTTCATTCTCTCTATAGAGATAGAGAACGAGAGTGATGTGTGTGAAGGGCTCGCCGCCCTCCGGCCTTGGCGCCCGTCGCGGAAATGCCACGCCGGAAGTCCGCCCCCATTTGCAGGGGTAGGTGGGCCGCTGCCCCGGCGCTACAGGCCGCGAGCCCCATGTCAGAAGGGGATGTTACTCCCCAGGTCCTGGCGAATGGAGGAAACCATGCGGGTCGAACAGGACACGGCCGGGCGGCATGCCGGCTGCCGCGCCCTGTCACACGAGGGCGGGTGTTTCACTCTCGGCGGAGCACTGTCCTCCGTGGGTGACATGGCAGGCGCATTGCTTGGTGTTGCCCACATTGTCGCATGGGGTGCGGCGGTTTTCTCGAAACACGGAAGGAACGGGGAGTGATGCGACGTCGTGCAGCGAAGGGTGAGGCCCGTGTTTCACGAGGTGGGACGGCGCGGCCGAGCCCGGATGAGCTGGTGAGCGAGATTCACGGACGACACGCGGCGGGAGAGGCCTCGCGAGCGCGGCAACTGACGGACGCACTGCTGCGCCTGCTGGAGCCCCAGCTTCGTCGGCAGGCGAGGACCTTCGAGAAGCTGAGTGGTTCGCTGCTAGAGGATGACCTCGTGCAGGTGGCGCTCATCGAAGCGCTGAAAGCCGTGGGCACGTATAAGCCCGAGAAGCGCGGCGGGCAGACGTTCGCCACGTGGGTGGAGTGGCGGGCCCGGCGCGCCATCATGGACCAGATTCGCATGCACAGCGCGGACGTCCACCCGTCAGACAGCGCGCAGCGTGGGCGCAAGGGCAAGGCGAAGACGCCACGCGTGCCGCTGCTGGTGAGCCGCGACTCGCCCACGGAGTTACTGCCCAACTCCGCCACGCAGCTTCACGACGCAGCCCTGGCGCTGGAGGTGGCCACCGTCGAGGAGCTGTATGCCGTGCAGGAGGAGTGCGCCCGCCTCCGGCGCGAGGTGCTGAAGTTGGATCCGCAGCTGCGCGAGCTGGTGTCCCGCGTCCATGGGCTGGGCCAGAAGGCGCATGGCGTGCGGCAGGTGGCCATCGAGTGGAACCAGCCGCGGAGCCAGCTCGACGTGATGCTGGCCCGTGCTCATGAGCAACTGCGCGAGCGGATGGAGGCGAAGGGCCGCTGATGCCCGTCCTCGTCGCCCAGCGTGGCGGCCCCTGTGCCGCGTGCGGCGCGCTCGTGCTGAAGGGCGAGCGCATCGAGTACACGCTGGGCACGGGACCGCGTCACCTCGCGTGTGCCGACAGGACGCCGGAGCTGCGTCGCAACCGGCACGCTGCGTCGTGCGTCCTGTGTGGCGTCCAGGTGCCGAGGGGCGCCGGAGCCCTGGCCGTCACCGAAACGTGCGAGGGCGGGGCGTATACGCGGCGCTGGGCGGTGTCCTGCGTGGACTTCCTGGCATGCCACGAGCGCATCGTGACAGGTGCCTGAGTCGTCACCGATTAATGCGATTGCAAACTTGATTTGGTGCGCGGGCCCGATGCGCGGTGATTAGCTGAGTTTCGAGCATGCGGCGCTTTTCCAAGTTTGGTTCGCGGCGGATGAGTTTGATGACAGGATCAGGTCCCAAGCAGTCGATGTTCTCTCGTGCGGATAAAGGAGCGCGATGCTCGACGTTTTCCGACTCCCCATAGCGGACGCGACCATTGCGCCCAATCTGCATGTACACACCAGGAGTGCGCTTCTTCCTTGAGCGAGAGCTTGTCTTCAGCAATTTACGGGTTAGGTAGAAGCCGAAGGCTGCCAAGACAGGAACGGGAATGCTCATGCTCGGATGCTACAGGTTGATTTCAGCCTGTGGGAAGGTTTGGTTTAGCCCTGTGGGCGTCTCCCCAAGCCGCATGTAGCTGTCACACTCTATATGTGCGCGGGAGTGGGTGTGATGCCCCCCCCCCGGTCCAGATTTGGGACGGTCGTCCCTTTTCAGCCTTGCTCGGCGGGCCCCCACGCTCGAAAAATCTTGAGAAAAATCGGCCCCGGCCCGCGCCGCCCTGAGTTTTGTCGGGCGTAGCGCCGAATTCTTCAGCGAAACCGCCCCCATTTCACAGGGGAAATGGCTCGCCCGTCCAAGCTGACTCCCGAAGTTCAGGCACTTATCTGCGGCCACCTGGAGCGCGGCCTCTTCCGCAGAGCCGTCGCGGGCCTCGTTGGCATCAACGAACAGACGCTTTCGCGCTGGTTTCATCGTGGTGCGGGGGAGGAACGCGGCGTTTACCGCGACTTCCACCTCGCGGTGAGCGCGGCGGAAGCGAGGTTCATGCAGTCCGCCACGGACATGCTGATGGCGGCTGCCGCGCACAACCCGAAGCACGTCCAGTGGCTGCTCTCCCGTCGCTTCCCGGAGCTGTACGGCCGGCGCGACAACGTCGAGGAGAAGGCGCCCGAGGACAAGGCCGCCGACGAGGTCGCCCTGCGCGAGCTGCTCATGGAGCGGCTGGGGCGCTTCCTACCGGATGCTCCGGAGCCCAAGGCGGATGCCAGCGAGGCAGGGAGCGACGATGCCCCGTGACGCCCCTTCCTGGGAAGTCGCCCACCGCGAGCGCCTGCGCTTCTCCGGAATGGTGGAGACGTTGGCCCCGGACGAGTCCCCCGCCGAGCACCTGGTGAAGCACGCGGGCACGCGCCAGGGCCTCGCGCGCCTCTTCGGGAAGCTCACCCATCCCGAGGTGGAAACGCTCGTCCACGACCTGGACTTCTGGGCCCGGCGCGAGCAGGTGCCCCCGGCTTCCTTCTCCACCTGCTTCATCATGGCGGGGCGGGGCTTCGGGAAGACTTGGAGCGGGGCCCGCTGGGTGATTCAGAAGGCCCGCGAGGCGAAGACGATTGGCGCCCTCATCGGCCCCACGGCGGCCGACGTGCGCGACACGATGATTCGCGGCTCCAGCGGCATCCTGGCCCTGTCGCCGCCCTGGTTCCTACCGGTGTACGAGCCCAGCAAGCGCCGGGTGACGTGGCCCAATGGCGTCTACGCCATCTGCTACTCGGCGGATAAGCCGGACCGGCTGCGTGGCCCCAACTGCGGCTGGGCCTGGGGCGACGAGCCCGCTTCCTGGAAGCACGAAATGGCGGCGCTGGACCAGCTCCCCATGGTGCTGCGCATCGGCACCGCGGCGCGTCCTCCCCAACTGCTGCTCACCGGCACGCCCCGGCCGTTGAAGAAGCTGGAGGAGCTGCTCTTCGCGGACGCGGAATCGAAGGCGCTGCGGCCCGGCGTGGTGCTGCGCACGGGCTCTTCCCTGGCCAACCGCGCCAACCTGGCGCCCAGTGCCGTCGCCACCATGCGCGCCCTCATGCACACGCGCTGGGGTCAGCAGGAGGTGCTGGGCCGGCTGCTCATGGATGTTCCCGGTGCCATCTTCGGCTCGGCGAAGTGGGGCAGGGTGGAGGCGGATGCCCACGAGTACGCGCGGGGCCTGGACCGGCGCATCGTGTCCGTGGACCCGGCGCCCACCAGCGAGACGGGCTCGGACGAGACGGGCATCGTCGTCCAGGGCGTGAGGAGCAGTCCGCTTGCCGGGATGGATGGTGCGCCCCTCAAGCGCATCTCCGTGCTCAAGGATGCGAGCCTCCGGGGCTCGCCGCGTGAGTGGGCCGCCGCAGCGATCCGCGAGTACCTGGCCTTCGGCTGTGACGCCCTTGTGGCCGAGGTGAACTCGGGCGGGGAGATGGTGGAGACGACCATCCAGACCGTGGCCTCGGAGATGGGCGTCCAGGTCAACGTGAAGCCGGTGCGCGCCCGGGAGGCGAAGTCGAAGCGCGCCGAACCGGTAAGCGCCCTGGCGGAGACGGGCCGAATTGAACTGGTGGGCACCTTCCCGAAGCTGGAGGCCCAGCTTGCCAAGTTCAGCGGCATCAACGGCCGCCGCGATGACCGTGTCGATGCCCTGCTCTGGGGCGCGCACGAGCTGGTGTTCGCTGATTCGTTCTTTTGCTTGTGAGGGTGGACGGGATGGGACTGTGGAACCGGATGAAGTCGGCGGTGGTGCGCCAGCCGCGACAGGGGACAGGGCTTGAGCTGGCGCGCTGGCAGCAGGCGCCGCCGCGTCGTGGCACCACCCAGCTCCTCGCCGCGTACCGCGAGATGCCGTGGCTGCGCACGGTGGTGGATACCGTTGCGGACTCGGTGGCCGCAGTGAACTGGCGCGTGTACCGCCGCGTGTCGCGGGATGGGCAGCCAGTGAAGGACTACGCCCTGCGCAGCGCGACGCGCGAGGTCCGCGCCATGCGGCTGAAGTCCATGCTCGACGCGGGCGAAGTCCAGGAAGTGCCGGACCATCCCGTTCTACGGATGCTCGCAGACCCTAATGACTACCTGACGGGCCGCTCCGTGACGAAGCTGGTGCAGGTGTACCTGGACCTCGTCGGAGAGTCCTTCCTGGTGCTGGAGCGCGTGGCGGGCTTCCCCGTGGGCTTCTGGCCGGTGCCTCCCAACGTCGTCACGCGGCTGCCCGCGATGGACGTCCCGCGTGAGCAGCGGACCTTCACTGTCACCGTGGGCGGTGTGTCGCGGCAGGTTCCAGCGGCGGATGTTCTGCACCTGCGCAATCTCGACCCGGAGGATCCGCTCGGGCGCGGTGTGGGACCCGCCTTCGCGCTGGGCGACGAGCTGGACACGGATGAGTTCGTGGCGCGGTTTCTCCGAGCGAGCTTCTGGAACAACATGCTGCCGCCCGCCATCGCGTCCATTGAGGGGCTGACGGACGCGAACAGCGCGGGGGCGAAGGCCTTCAAGGAGTCTCTGGCCCGCGAGCACCAAGGGCCGGACAAGGCGGGGAAGCTGCTGCTGACCAGTGGGCGGGTGACGTTCGCCCGCCTGGATACAAGCTTCCGCGACATGCAGATGGTGGAGCTGCGGAAGTTCCTCATGGGCTTCGTGCGGATGACGTACCGCGTGCCCCCCGAAATCGTGGGTGACATCTCCAGCTCGAACAAGGCGACGGCCTTTGCGGCGCGGGAGAACCTCGCCGAGCAGGCGACGTTCCCCCGCATGGAGTTCCTCCGCACCGAGTACCAGATGCGACTGATGCCACTGTTCGGCGACGCGGAGGTCATTCTCGACTACGACAGCCCAGTGCCTGCGGACCGCGAGCACCAGCTTCGCGTCATGGGCACCATGCCGGAGGCCTTCAGCTACACGGAGTGGCGGGAGCTAGCGGGCTTCAAGCCGGACCCGAACCGGCAAGGCTATCCGCTGCCAATGCCGGGACAGGCCCTGGAAAACGATCAGGATCCCAAGTCGGAGTAGGGACGTCCCTCTTCAAGAGGATCTGAGAGTCGCAAAGGCGAGTGTCAGGTTGCAGAGAGGACTGTTGAAGCGCTCATCGATTGCTCCCTTCATGGTCCGGATGGGGCCTCCGCAGGGCTACGACTTGTCCTGAGCGGCGCACATCAGGAGAATGGGCGCAACCGAACGACCAAGGCCCTGGCCAGTCAGCCTGGGGACATAGAATCTTAATATGGCCTACTGGTGGGAATCCGAATCTCAGGAATGCTTCTGGTGCGAGGTCACTGGTCGCGACGATATTGGTGCGGACTTGAAGTGCCCTTCTCGGGATGAAGGAGGGCGAGACTATTGGTCGTACTCTTTGATCCAGGCCATCTGGACGGGCGACGTCGTTTTTCATTACTCGACGGTAGCTAAGGCGTTCGTCGGTGCATCAGTCGCTGGCGGCCCACTTGAGGATCGCCCTATTGATTGGACGCCCCATGGCACCTATGGACGCGCAAAACATGCGGGAGCGGAGCGCCCTGGGTGGTGGCTGCCCCTTCATCGATATACACCTGCCGCTGAGCCGCTCTCGCTCGCACGGTTAGCCGAGCTCCAAAATCGAGACTGGATACTTCAGTGGCTAGACGGCATGAAGAAGAGGCATGATTTCATCGCCGCTCCAATATCACGATATGCGGATACGTTGAGGGCAGGGCAAGGCTACCTTTTTAAGATGCCTGCCGAGTGGGTTGACCACTGGCCTGAGTTATCTTCGCTAACAGCCTCTCTTGATGAAACTCAAGAGAGGCTGGCTGCTTTGAGCCCAGTCGTTGGCGCTCCCCGGGCGCTGATGGCCAGATTTCCACGAGCACTCGGTCAGTTTCGACTGAAAAATGATGCTGATTACGAGGCCGTAATTCGCGGCGGTTTGCAGAGGCGTACGCGAGGTCACGAGAAGTTAGTGGCAGTAGTGGGTAGTGCACTGCAATCCGCAGGTGCTCACGTCACCATGCCGCATCCTTTGGATCTTGTTGTTCATAGCCCCGTTCAAGTAATTTTTGAGGTCAAGACACTTGGCGGGCGGGATTCACTTTTTGCTGTGCGTGAAGCTGTTGGGCAGTTGCTTGAATACCGTCACTTCAGAGGGCCCAGTAGCGCGTCCCTTGGGATAGTGCTTGGAGAAAATCCTGGCAATGAGATTGTGTCGTACGTCGAAGAGACTTTGGGGATGTTGCTGATTTGGTGTGAGGGGAAGGTCATCCGAGGAGGTCCGCTCACTGCGAAGCGATTGTCCGCCATCGGAGTTGTGGGGCTTGGAATATGAATGTGATAGCATTCATATTCGCTCTCTGGGCGTTCTGGACATGGCTGGGCGGCAACCTCGACTGGTACGAGTCGCACGGTTGGAGAGTCCTGGTGCCGCTGAACCTTGGGATTTTATGGTTCTTTGGATTCCTGCCTTTTGTCATCATTTTCTGCGATCTCCAATGGTCAGCCTCAAGTGGCCGCGCTGGCCTCCCTTGGGGTGAAGCGGTTGGCGTGGCGGCACTTTGGGTGGCTGGGATGCTCTTTTTTGATCGCTGGATAGATTTCGAGTCAAGCCGCGCGAAGAGGCTCAGTGTAGAGCGTGAAAGATAGACTGGCTTCAGTCATTCGTGGGCGTTGCTGCCGATTCATGTTGGTTTGTCATGTGTGGAATTCGTCCCTATTGAGGAGGTAGGTGTTTAGTATTGTTTATGGCTGTCTCGAAGAAGTGGAAGCGAGGCAGGGTAGAGGCTTGATGTGGTTTTTATTTGGTGTGCGCTAGTCGTGTCTCCGGGATAGGCCTCTTGCCTTGCTCAATAGGTTGTCGATGAGCCAGTCGTATGTGTGTACTTTGACGGACTCTCGGATTAGTGACTTGAGTCGAGGGGCTGCACTGGTGGCTGCCGCGTCGCGGCGGCCCAACAGGATTAGTGCGGGTGTATCGATTTCAATATCGGAAAGCCCAAGTCCGCCGTGGGCGATTGGGCGACGAGCAATGTCGATATTCTCGTTTAGCCATGCTCTCCAGTTTTTGATTCGGTCGTACGAGATGCCGAGCTGCTGTGTTGGGAATCCCTGAGGATCGATGCTCGTGGCGAGCGGACTGCCCAATTCGACAATCTCCCATTCGAACCCGATGCTGGATTTTTCGGCAACTAGATAGTCGACTGGTGGTGAGTTGATGAATTTCTCCCCCGGAATGACGTAGCGCCCGTGCCCTCCGCGAAGATGCTCAATGAGAAGGTGGGGGGTGTTTGAAATGTACTCTCGGAGGAGTGGCTCGGATGCGCTATCGAGTGTGGACGTGAAGTTGTGAACTTCTGGTTCGGTGACACGATCCCACCAAATGTGGAATTCCTTATGCGGGTCTCGGTCTAGGATTTCTTGAAGAGCATCCCCCGCTGGTCTGAATCCCGGTGATTTCGGGCGGGGCTTGGTGGATTTTTCGTCTTTGAATCTCTCTGGAAATAGCTCCTTAGCTGGGGAAAAGGAGGTGTTTGATTCGGCGGCGCATCGCGCTTTTCTTTCGATGAGTTCTTTGAGTCCTACATTTCCGTCAAGTACGGCGTCGATGTCGTTGAAGTCCATGCAGAGGATATTCGTTGGGCGGCCGTTTGAGAACGTTCTCAGGCCTTTGTCAGAGAATCCGCTGATGCTGATTAGTAGGCCCCGTGTCCACTCAGCTTTCCCCCCTACCTTGGTGGCTATGGCCGATAGGTCTGCAAAGTCGGCTGGCTTGGACTTTAGCTTTGCCTCTACGAGATATGTGTTGTTGTTTAGAGTGAAGCTGCCGTCTATTTGCTCGCCGATATTTCGGAAGCCAGCACGTGGGTGTAGGCCAGACCAAGTAAACAGGGCGAGAAGGAACTTCTCGAATTGGTAGCCACGCTCCTGCGGATCTTCTGTGCAGATAAGCTCTATGAACTGATCGTGGATCGTTGTGCCCGTGGCCATGAAGTTGGTCCTCTTCTGTGAGCTTGAATGCTCTGATTGCTACGAATCGTTAGGGCTGCTCATCTCGCTTGCTGGCCGGGACGCTAGTTCGTTTGAGCAGCTCGCGGGAAGTGCCCCCATTGAAGAGGTGAATGCCTAAGTCTCTTCAGAGGACCCGCCGCCTCGTCGCTAAGAAGCACGCGCCTGCCCCCGATGATGGGGGCCCGAAGGTCTTCACCTTTCGGGCAAACGACGCCGATTTTGACCGCTACAACGACCGCCTGTCCGTCCAGGGTTGGCAGCTTGATTCCTATGCCGCGAACCCCGTCGTCCTCTACATGCACGACGACGGTTCCGGAGGGCTGTTCGGTGCGGGTCGCACGGACATTCTGCCAATCGGTAAGGGCCGCGCCTATGTCCAGGGCGATGCCCTCCTGGTGGATATCGAGTTCGACCAGGACGACGAGTTCGCCCGGCGCGTCGAGCGCAAGGTGGAGAAGGGCATCCTCAACGCGGTGAGCGTGCGCTACCGGATGCTGCGCTACCACGAGAACGAGCGCGGCGGCTTCGACTGCGACGAGCAGGAACTGCTGGAGATCTCCGTCGTCACGATTCCCGGCAACCAGCGCGCGGTGCGGCTGAAAAAGCACTCCGACGAGCGCGCCGCCCTCATCCGCGACATCACTGACGCCGTGGTGAAGGCCGTGGGCCGCAAGGCGCGGAAGAAGCGCAAGGCCGCGCCGCCCGCAGCGCCTCCCACTCTGTCCGAGTCCGACACCCAAGCCCTCGCCGCGCACACGGCGCGGGCCCTGTTGCAGCACCTCCAGGAGAACGCATGACCCCCGAAGAGATGCAGGAGATGGCGAAGTCGCTGGGGCCGCTGGTGGCCGCGCAACTGGTGGAGCAGTCCAAGGGCCACCGCGAAAGCTACGCAGCCCTGCTGAGCGCGAAGGCGGCCGACGCCACGCCCGAGGAGCCCCGCCGCGCGCCGATTACCGGCAAGCACATGACGGAGGGCACGGGCCTCAACCTCATCCGCTTCGTGAAGGCGAAAGCCGTCGCGCGCATGGATGGGCGCAACGTGGTGGACGTGCTGAAGGGGTGGGGCGACGAGGTGGTGAGCAAGTCGCTGTCCCAGGGCAACTACTCCGGCCTAGGCTCGACGGTGCATCCCCAGTTTGCCGCCGAGTTCATCGAGCTGCTGCGCAACAAGGCAGTGGTGCGGCAGGCCGGCGCGCGCGTGATTCCCATTGGCGCCTCGCTCACCTTCGACCGGCAGTCCAGCACGGGCACCGCCTTCTACGGCGGGGAGACGAGCACCATCCAGGAGTCGGAGCCGGGCACAGACTCGGTGAGCCTCTCGGAGAAGAAGCTCACGGCACTGACGGCGGTGCCGAACGACCTCATCCGCAACGCCTCCATCAACGCCGAGGAGTTCATCCGTAACGATTTGCTCAACGTCATGGCGCTGCGGGAGGACGCGGCCTTCCTCCGGGGTAGCGGCACGCAACTGGAGCCCCGCGGCATCCGCAACCAGGTGGACACGGCCCACGTCTACGCGGAGACGGTGGCCACGGCGGGCTCGCCGACGCTGCTGGAGATGAAGAAGGAGCTGAACAAGGCGAAGCGGAAGCTGAAGAAGGCCAACGTGCCCATGGTGCACCCCGTGTGGCTGATGGCTCCGGGCGCGGAGACGGCGCTGCTGGACGCGGTGGGACCTGGTGGCGAGGGCTACAACTCGCTGGAGAAGGAGATGGTGGAGCGCGGAACGCTGCGCAACGTGCCCTTCTTCGTCACGAACCAGATTCCGGAGACGCTCGGCACGGGCAACAGCCGCTCGGAGCTGTACCTCGTGGACATGGCCGAGGTGCTCATCGGCGAGTCCATGGCGCTGGAAATCGACGTCTTCCCCAACGGCGCCTTCACGCGTGGCGGCCAGGTGGTGTCCGGCATCTCCACGGACCAGACGGTGCTGCGCGCCATCACCAAGCACGACCTGGCCATGCGCCACCGGCAGAGCGGCGTGGTGGTGACGGGCTTGAGCTGGGGCAGCAACTGACCGGGGCTGGGCCCCAGAAAGGAAGGACATCATGAGCGCACCGCACATCAGCCAGATCGGCGCTTTCATCGCAGCTCGCCTGGGCTCCTCGCCTGCCGCGACGCCTGCCGGGACTCGCCAGGGGACGGGCTACGATCGGCTCGTCCTGGGCGAGAGCTGCGTCCTCGTCGCCGCGACGGGCGCGGTGACGGGTAGCCCCACGGCACAGGGCTACGAGGTGACGCTTCAGCACTCCAGCGACAACGGAGAGGATGACGCCTGGACGGACTACGTGCCGGCCGGGTCTGGTTCGGCCTCCGTGCAACTGGCGGCGGCTAATGCCTTTGCGGAGAAGGACGTGGACCTCGGAGCGGCGAAGCAGTTCGTGCGCGTGCTCGAAGCCACGACGTTGACGGGTGGGACGGCGCCCAGCCTCCATGTGTGCTCCTTCATTGTCTTCGGCGGCGCCATGACGCTGCCGGTGTGAGGCCATGCCGAATCCTGCTGACCTGTGCCTTGCCGCCACCGTGGCGGAGGACCTGGGCGTGGCGGTAACGCTGCGCCTAGAGTCCCTCGTCACGGCGGCGAGCCGCGCCGTGGCCGGCTACTGCGGCCGAGTCTTCGAGCATGGCCAGGGCCTCGTGGAATACCCGGCCGGCTACGGGCGCCCGTTGCTGCTCTTGGAGCGCCCTCCTGTCGTCCTGGTTGTGGGCGTCTGGGAGGGCGGGGCCTTCGTGCCAGCCGAGGAGTACGAGAGTCACGGGAAGCTTGCTGATGCCGGCATGCTGTACCGCAAGGGCGGTGTGTGGCGGATGACCGCGCGCTGGGGCGGGCAGGTGGTGGCGATGGCGGACAGCTTCCTGGGCGAGAGCGGAGAGGCTGGCATCCGCGTCGTCTACGACGGGGGCTTCGTGACACCAGGGCAGCGCGCTCTGGATGCCTCGCGAGTGGTGACGCTGCCGGAGGACGTACAGGAGGCCACCATCCTCACTGCGGTGCAGATGTTCCGCTCGCGCGGCGTGGACTCGATGGTGGCAAGTGAGTCCATCGGTGACTGGTCCGTGAGCTACTTCGCGGCGAAGGCTGAAGGGAAGGGTCCCATCCCCGGTACCGCGCAGGCGCTGCTCGCGCCCTACGTCATTCATCGAGTGAGCTGATGGCCTCTCCCACGGACACGTTTCGGCAACTGATTACGTATGCGGTGCTGACGGGGAGAGATGCCTACGGCAAGCCGTCCCTTGGTCCCCAACTGGCGGCGCGTGCTCGCGTGCAGCCGTCCCGACGTCTCATCCGCGACGCCAACGGCAACGAGCACCTGTCCGCGCACGTTGTCTACACGGACGCGGCCATCACGTTGCTGCACCGTGTCTGGTTGCCGGGCGAGGACGTGGCCGACTTTAACCGTGCCCGTCGGCCCGTAGCGGTGGACGAGAGCGTGGACGGTTCTGGAGTCGTGCGATTCAGGAAGGTGTGGTTCTGATGCGGGACATCGCTTCGGAGCTTGCGGTGCTGCTGGAGGGGACCGGGCTCGGCCTGATGCGACCTCCAGCTCCAGACGCGAATCTCTTCACAGCCCCCTTGCCGGAGGCTGATGGCGACGTGCCAGATATGGCTGTTGCGCTAATGGTGATTGGTGGCGATAGAACACAATTTTATATAGGTGCGTCTAGGGCGATTCGCCTCTCGCTAAACTGCCTGATTCGGGTTCGATCGGCTTGTGAGGATTTTAACGGAGGGCAGCAATTGGCTTATGGTTTAGTTGAATCCATCGGCAAGTCACTTGGGATTCCAAATGCATTCGTCTGTGCCGAGGAGGGCGCCCCCGAATACTCAGGGGCGGATGATTTAGGTCGGCACCGATGGGTGATTCATTTGTCGGTGAGAGTGCTGAGACGCTTTTAGATGCAGACCTTTATCACATTTTTTGCCATTTTGTCGTAGGCGCCTCGAATTTTCTTGATCTGATCGAGCTGCTGTGGTGCCCATCCCCGTTTGTTTTGCAGGTCCATTAGTTGCTGAACCTTGTCCAGGCGGCCGACGGGTACGCTTTGCCAAATGCTGTTTTGGACAAGAACGTTCATGTCTTCTGTTGTTCCAACGCAGAAGTCACCAGGAAGGTTGCTGGGGATTGGATTGTATCCCAGTGTTGGGGCTGCGTTGTTTAGTTTGGCGACAAGGTCATCGCGAATGGCCTGAGTTAGCCTGTCTTTGTGCACTTGGTCGGCTCTTACGACGTTCCCGGCGCGAGTATCAAATCCGTTAAATACCCAGCCAGCAAATTTAGGTTGACCAATTGAATCGAATTCTGTGATTGAAGGGTTTGAGATTTTGAATCGATTCATTCCTTGCTTCCAGTCGGCCATGAATGCGGGCAGCATTTGTCCGATTAGGCCGATGCAGTAGGCGCTGAAGTTGTCGGAGGTGCACGGGACAAGAAAGTAGTCCGACGTATATAGCGCGGCGCGAACGAGTGAGTTGAACGATGGTGGCAGATCGAGCAGGACGAAGTCGAATGGTTTGCCCATCTCATGATTTGCCTTTTCGATTATTCTCTTGAGGATGGCAAATCTTGTGATGCCTGTGCCGGACAGGAGATCGTTGCCTACGGTTAGTGATTCGGCGTACACGTTTAGCCAGAAGTCTCCCGCTACGATGCGTAGGGATGGGGCGCTCTGTGTTCCCCCTTTATGAAGGAAGAGCTCTTCCTTGCCTGTGCTTTGGAGGAAGTGCTGGAGATAGGATCTGATGCATGATCCATAGGATGTTGTGTTTTGCGGGAGGAGGCTGAAGAATCGCGTTTCACCAAGAACAGCAATGGAGAGATTGCACTGGGGGTCGAAATCGATAAGGAGAACGCTTTTCCCGGTTTGTGCGATTTGTTCCCCGAGATTCCAGGATGTGATTGTTTTTCCTACGCCCCCCTTGTTGTTGAAGATCGTGATGACTTTGGTTTTGACCGGAGGTGCTGCTGGCGTTGTGCTCATGTTTGGCTCACTTTGAGATGCTTGTGTGAAGTTCGGGATGCAGTTGGTGGTGGGGTCGGAAAATCCTTGCGGTGATTCGTTGAGATAGATGCATGCACTTCAGGCTTCGTGCTTAATCTCGTGCATGCTGGAAAATGGCTGATTGTGGCGCCGTTTGCCTGGGGATATTTGCAAAAATTCTCGTCCAGTTTGTCGCCGCTCGCAACCCCTGCCCCCATTGAATGGGGTAGATGCCCATCCGAGTCAAAACCGACGTCCTGAGGATGGAGCGCCTGCGACGCTCGCCCCTTGAAGTGCTGCGCGCGCTGGATGCGCCATGTCGGGACGTCGCCCGCCTCGCCCTGGACTACTCCCTCTTCCTCGTTCCGGTGGAGGAGGGCCACCTGCGCGGCAGCGCCTTCCTGAGTGGCCCCCTCCACAACCTGAGCCCGCGCCTCTCTACGACGTGGACAGCAGGCTACGCGCACCCGTCCGCAGGCCCCATTCACGAGGGTTGGCACTGGGGCGCACAGCTCTTCAATCCGCCGCCGCACTTCCTCCGCAAGTCCTTCCGTCGTGCCCGGGGCAGCGCTCGCCGCCGTGTGGCAGCCGTCCTGAAGGACTTCCTCGCGCAGCGCTTCCCCTCCCAATGACCGGAGCCACCACTATGCCCGAACCCCGAGAGGCCTTCTTCGACAAGCTCTATATCCGCGCCACGGACACCGCGCCCGTTGAGGCGGACGCTCTGGATGGCGTCCTGGAGGCGCCCATCAACCGCGCCAAGGACACCGTGGATGCCAACTATTTCGGCAGCGACGGATGGAAGCGCTCGAAGGGAACCTGGAAGTCCTTCTCCATCCCCCTGTCCGGCCACGTCTTCAAGGGGAGTTCGCCGCAGCAGGTCCTGCGCGACGCCTTCGAGAGCGATGCCACCGTCTTCTTCACCCTCGTGGAGGACGAGATGGCGCCCGTGGGCACCCAGGGCTTCCGCTACCCGGTGAAGGTGACGTCCTACGAGGAGGGCCGCAGCGCCTCCGACGTCGTCACCTTCTCCGCCACCCTCGCCGGCCAGGGCGCGCCCGTCGCGTTGTAGCCGGCCTTTTTTCCTTCACACCCGAGGCACCACCATGACCGCACCCACCATGCACCGAAAGCCCTTGGGCTCCCGCCGCACCCTCCACCAGCGCGTCACGCTCGACGGGGCCGATTACGACCTCTGCCGGCCCACGCTGGGCGAGAAACTCGACGTCCTCTCCGCTGCGAAGGCGGCCCGCGAGCTGGGACCGGACCGGCAGCCCGTGGATGAGCCCGCGGGGATGATGATGATCGCTCGCATCGCTGTGGCCTGCCTCTACCACCCGGGCACCGCTACACGCGTCTTCGCGGAGGACGACGCGGGCCAGGTGAAGAACGAGCCCTGGCTGGAGGAAATCCAGAGCGCGCTCACCCAGGCCTTCGCGGGCCCGACCCTGGAGACCGCCAAGGGAAACTCCGAGACCACCCCGAGCTGAGAGCGTTGCACGGGGTGGTGAAGCTGACGGGCCAGTCGCCCGAGGCGGTGCGCGGCTGGGATTGGGAGGACGTCGTCCACCTCCTGGCGCTCTGTGCGCTGGAAGTCGATGAGGCGCGCAGCGCCCGGACGCACGGGCCCGCCGCCCCATCCGGCCCGCAGACAACGACAACCGTTTTCAAGAAGCGTCCCAAGAGGTGAGGCATGGGCGGAGGACTCCGCGTAGGCGATTTGTATGTGGCGGTGACTGCCTCCGTGGGCGAAGCCCTGTCCAACCTCGGCAAGTTGGTGGAGGCCGTCGAGAAGTCCGCCAAGCAGGTGAAGGAGAAGTCGAAGGGCCTGGGCGAAATCGGTGCGGCGGTGTCGGCGGGACTTGCCGGCGCCGTCGCGGCGGCGGCCACGTCCAACGCGGACATGGCGCGGGAGACGGAGCGGATCACCGCGCTCCTCTACACGCTGGCGGCGGACATCGGCGACGCCTTCCTGCCAGTGGTGAAGCACGTCGCCGACGGCGTCGAGCGCGTGGTGGCGAGCTTCCAGTCCCTCTCCCCCGACTTGAAGGCTGCCGCCTCCGACATGCTGGTGTGGGTCGCTGGAGCGGGCCTCGCAGTCGGGATGCTGGGCAAGGTGGCTGGAGTGGTGGAGGCCGTCGCGGGCGGCGCGGGGCTGCTGGTGAAGGTGCTGGGCGCCCTCAACAAGTCCGTGGCCCTGGCCTCCCTCGCGGCTTCCGTGGACAAGGTGACGGCCTCCATGGGCGGCATGGTGGCGAGCACTCCATCAGTCACCGGCAGCCTGGGGCGCATGGCCCTGTCCGCTGGTAGCTTGCTGGTGCCTCTCGCGGCGGTGGCCGCCGCCGTGGCCGCCCTGGTGCTGCTGGCGGGCAGCGTCTACGCCGCCTGGGAAGACAGCAGCACGGGTCTGGCTGACTTCTTCCGGAGCATTGGTGAACAGTTGGCGAAGTGGGCGGCCCGCATTGCGGACGGCTTCTCGCGCGCCTTCGTGGCGCTGGGCGACTTCGTGACGCAGGCGGCCCTATCCGTCCTGGACGGTGTCGCGGCGCTGGTGCGTGGCGTTTCTCGTCTCCTGGAGCCCGTGGCACGTCAGGCGGGCTTCCCGGAGCTGGCGTCTACCTTCCAGCAGGTATCCACCCTCACGGGCCGGGAACTGCTGGACACGCTGGGGCAGGGCGCCCAGGTGCTTTGGGACGGCGCGCGGCAGACGGCAACGGCGGTGGGAGACGCGGTGGCCAGCGCCGGGCGCGAACTGGAGGAGAGCGTCACCTACGGCCTGCGCACCAGCGCGGCGGGGGCGAAGAAGCTCGGCGCGGACCTCGCTCGGGCCCTCAACCTGGAGGGCGTCACGTCGCAGATTCAAGCCCTGCTGGCGAAGCTGATGGGCGGGGCCAGCGCGCAGGGCAAGGCGCGGATCCGCAAGCCCACGGACAAGGCCGCCCTGGAGGCCGCCCAGAAGCAGGATGCGGCCGAGCTCGCCGCCATGACGAAGCTCCAGGCCCAGGCCAACGAGGATTCGCGCCGGGAGTACCTGGCCAGCGTGCGCGCGGATGAAGCCGCTGGCGCCGCTGCCTTCCACGAGATGCGCCTGGAGGCGGAAGGCCTCGCAGCCGCGGCGGAGCAGGCGATGGAGTCCGCGCGCTCGGCGCTGGTGGACCGGTTCATCGGAGGCCTGGGCCAGTTGGGCGACCTCATCAACGCCGCCGTCCAGGGCATGCAGTCGGGTGGCATCTACGGCGCCATCATCGCCGTGGTGGGCGAGCTGCTCATGCAGTCCGAGGGCTTCAGGGGCGTCATCGAATCCGTCAACGTCATCATCCAGATGGTGGCCGACTCGCTGGGCACGTTACTGGAGCCGCTGCAGCCCCTGCTGGCCGCAGTCACGGTCATCATCGACGGCTTCCTATCCGTTCTCACGCCCGTCTTCGAGATGCTCGGCGAGGCCATCGAGCCGCTGGTGCCGCCGCTGATGCTGCTGGGCGACATCGTCAAGGGCCTGGCGCCCCTCTTCGAGATCGTGGCCAAGGTCTTCATGCTGATTATGGCGCCGCTCAGCATGCTGGGCGGGCCCGTCATGAAGGGCCTCTTCACCGTCCTGAAGTTCGTCGGCGCCGTCATCCTCACCGTCGCGAAGGCCATCGGCGCGGTGTGGAACGCCGTCGTCGGCGCGGTGCAGACCGTCATCCGGGCCATCTCCTCCCTCGTTGAGTGGACGGGCTTCGACGGGCTGAAGAGCCTCGCGCGCTCGCTCAACAAGCTGAAGGTGGACACGGACAGCATGGGCGAGTCCCTCCAGGTGCTGGAGGACGCGACGTGGGACTCCGCGAAGGCGAGGGCCGAGGAAACCGCCCAGGTGGACGAGCACACGGAGGCCGTTGCGCGCGCCACGGCGGCCCTGACCAACGTGCCGTCCGCGTGGAAGGTGGCGCTGCGTCGCTTCGAGTCGGAGGACACGCAGGATGGCCCCACGGTGCCGCCCAAGCCGAAGCCCACGCCCGGGAAGCCCGACGCCGGGGCGCCGGATGAGCCGGAGCAGTCGCCCGCCACGGGGGCTGTTCCGGAGTGGCTGCTGGGCATGTTCCCTCCCCATCTCCAGCAACTCATCCAGGGCCAGATGCCCGCGCTGCCCGAAGTGCCGGGGTGGCTCGCGAGGTTGCTGCCGCCCGGCCTGGACGGAAGTGGCCGGGTGCGTGCGCCGGAGACGGGCAACGTCTCCGCCATGGCTGCGCCCGTCACCTACAACATCACCGGCTACGACATCGATGCCGCCATCGAGGCGACGCGTCGGGACGAGTCGCTGCGCCAGCAACGCGCGGGCGTGCGCACCGTCGGTAGCCGCGTGCGTCTCGCGACGCGCTTCTCCGCCTTCTGAGGCCCCCCCCATGCCCTCTGCCCTGTCCCTTTCTGGCATCCCCTTGCCCATCTCAGCGGAGCGCGGCCTCACGTACACGCCGACGTTGCTGGGCGAGCACCGCCGCGCCTTCTCCGGGTGGCTTCGCAGCAGCGAGCGGCGCGAAGTCTTCACCCTGGCGGGCAACACGGGCCCGCTCACCCAGGAGGAGGCTCGCGCGTACCGCGGGCTCCTCAAGGGCGAGGGCCAGGTGTGGAGTTTCGAGGAGGGGCTCCGCAGCCACGCCTTCCTCTCGCCGAGCGCTACCTCGGGCAACGTCTCGGCGGTTGAGTCGGCGGGCCGCTTCGGCGGATGCATGCGCATGGACTCCGGGGCAAGCGTCACGTTCCCCACGGGCCTCGGGGCGAAGTGGACGGTGGCCTGCTGGTGGAAGCGCGAGGGGACGAAGGACCGATGGCGGCACCACGTCCACCGCGCGGGCATGGGGCTCAGCGTCAACGGCATTCCAGGGACAAGCCCCCACGCGGATGGCTTCCTCGTCGCGGAGGGACTGGCGAACCTTCCCCAAGGCGCGGTGACGCTGCGCAACGCGGAGGCGGGTGAACTGCTGGTGGATGAACTGGTGGTGCTGCCGTGGGTGGTGCCCACCGCATGGATGGCGCCCTGGTACGCCGCTGGAGAGCCCTTCGGCGCGCCGTACCCGTACCACCGGGCTTCAGGTGCTGCCCTCTACGAGCCGCTGCAGGTGCTGGGACGAATGGGGGCAGGACGCGCCGTGCAGTGGTGGGAGGGCGGCGTCCTCGTCCTGGGGCAGGAGTTCGACTTCGAGTTGCAGGAGCGCTGACACATGCGTCCATTGACGTCCTTCCAGGCCGCCCTGCTGGGCAGTCCTTCCGGCTACTCCACCCATCCGCGCGTCTGGGTTCGCGACGGGGCAGGGGTGTGGCGCAACCTGCAAACCCTCCTGGGCTTCGACTGGGTGCTGGGCGTGCGCGTCAACGAGAAGCTGGACGCGCCCGTCGCGGAGGCCGAAGTGTCTCTCCTGAGCAGCGGATCCGCTGGCCAGCGCCTCTCGCTCTCGCCCCTCGTGGTGCACTCCCTCGTCAACACGTCCGCTTCCGGCAGCTTCGCGCCGCTGCTCGTGGAGGGCGCCTACTTCCGCATCGAGCTGGGGCTTGCGCCGCTCGGCACCGTGCCGAGGACGGAGGACTATTTCGAGGTCTTCCGGGGCCGCATCGATGAAGTGGACGCTGGACCCGAGGAACTGCGGATCGCGGGGCGCGACCTGGGCGGCCTGCTTCAGGACACCACCATCGAGGTCGAGCGCGAGTATGGCAATGACACGGTGGGCGTGGCCGTGCAGTCCATCATCCAGGCCCTGCTCAACGACAACGGCATGGGCTCGTTTGGCCTCATCACGCCCGTGGACCCGATGTCCCAGCGTGGCCGGTACGTGCAGCAGGTGGAGCCGGTGCTGGATGCGGCTCGCGCCCTGGCGCAGCAGATTGGATGGGACTGCCGCATGCGGTGGCAGCCCTCCGTGAGCGGCTACGCGCTCACCCTGGCTGCTCCGGACAGGCTCCAGGTGGAGGAGGACTGGAGCTATGGGCCGGATGAGTACGGCAACCTCGACAGTGTGACGCGGCAGCTCGCGGACATCCGCACGGACGTGGAGGTCATCTACAGCGACAGGTACGACCTCGACGCCTCGGGCGTGCCGAAGCGCAAGAAGGTGAAGGCCAGCAACCCCACGGCCCGTGCCCAGGTGGGCCGTCGTTGGATGCAGGTGACGGAGGACGCCTCCAGCAACATCGACACTGCGGCGGAAGCACAGCGGCTGGCGGATGCGGCCATCGCGGACCTCTCCGTGTCGCCCCTCACTGTGACGATGACGGTGGATCCGCACCCGGGCATTGAACTCGCGGACCTGGTGCTCGTACAGCCGGACGGCGTCCGCTTGGACATGCCGCAGCGGCTCGCGGTGCAGGAGCTGGAGCACCAGTGCGCCACGGACGGCACGGCGCGCATGCAATTGGTGCTGCGCGGCCAGCCCTCCACCTCGGTGCGCGAGTGGTTGGAGCGAGACAGCCGGCCAGGCATCGCCCCGAGCGCCTCGTTTACCGGCCCCGCGGCGCCTCAGCAGGTGAGGGTGACGCCGACCGTCAACGGCTTCGTGGTGACGTGGACACCCGCCGTGTCCGGCCCCGCGTGGGACGAGTACGAGGTGCACGCCTCACGCACGCCGGGCTTCCTGCTGTCGCAGGACACCTTCCAGTCGCGAGGCAAGACGACGCGCGTCCCGCTCTCCGAGTTGCGCCCCGGCGCCACGTACTACTGCCGCGTGGTGGGACGCGACGCGAAGGGCAACCTGGGCGCTCCTTCCTCCGAGGTTGCCGTCACCACGGGTTACGTGACGCCCGCCACGCTGCAGCCCGGCGTGGCCTTCGGCGAGTCGCCTCCCAATCCGGACTTCGAAGCGCACTCCTTCGAGGAGCTGCCCCCGGACGCATGGACGATGGGCACGGGACTCTGGGGCGCGCACGCCCAGGTGACGGCCGACGCATACACGGGCGCGCGCGCCATCCGGTTGGTGGCGAGCGGCACACGGCTCGACTCGCAGGCGATGATTGCGCGGCCGGGCGACAGGTACAGCGTGGATACCCTGGCGAAGGCGACGCAGCTGGGCACGGGACTGTCCGTCCAGCTCGTCTGGTACGACGGCGCCTTCAACGTGCTGGGGACGGTGAGCACAACCCGCGCGCTGCCCGCGAATAGCTGGGAACGGCTCTCGGGCTTTCACAACGCGCCCGCTGGCACGCGCTACGTGCAGGTGCGCCTGCTGGCCAACGTCACGCAGGGGGCTCCGTGGGTGTACGTCGATTCGGTGCGGCTGGAGCGCATCGGCGGCCTCGTGGAGCCCTGGACGGCCATCCGCACCGGGCAAATCAGCGACCTGGAGAATGGCTGGACGGCGTGGGACGCAGGCTGGCCCTTGGGCTACTACCGCAACAGCGACAACGAGCTGTCCATGCGAGGCCTCCTGCGGCCCGGCGCGGTGGGCTACGTGACGGCCTATCGCTTCCCGAGCGGCTCCCGTCCCAGTAGCGCTCGCATCTTCACGGTGCCGACGAGTCATGGGCTGGGGCTGGCGCAACTGCTGCCGGACGGAGCCCTCCAGGTTTACAGCGTGCCCGTGGGGGCAGGTTGGGTGGGCTTCGACACGGTGCGCTTCCGTGCGGAGCAGTAACGCGCACGCCACCCATCAAAACCCGCCCCCATTCAGTGGGGGATGATTCCCAACTCGGACCTGTTCTCCCGCATCGACTTGAAGCCCCTCTACCCGCCATTCCAGGCGGTGATGGGCGAAGTCATCGCCCGCTGCCGCACGCGAGGCGCGGACTACGTCGCCACGCGCGGCTTCGCCACCTTCGCGGAGCAGGGCTCGCTCCACGCGCGCTACCTGCGAGGGGAGGGCGGACGCGCGGCCCCGGAAGGCCTCTCCGCGCACAACTACGGCCTGGCCAATGACTTCTGCCGCGATGCCGACGTGACGCGTCCCGGCCTGCAACCGCGTTGGGATGGGCCGGCCTACGCCATCCTGGGCGAGGAGACGCGGCGCGCGGGCCTCGCCTGGGGCGGCTCCTTCGGGGACGCGCCGCACTGCCAGTGGCCGGGCCTCGTGAGCGGCAGCCAGTTGGAGCCCGTGCGCGGCCTCTACCTCTCGGAGCCGGCCAGCACCACGGATGCACAGCGGCTCGCCGCCGTCTGGCGCTTCCTCGACACGGTGCGCTCGATGCCCGAGTGGCGCGCCATGCACCCGGCCCTCGCTGCTTCGCTGGCCCGACTCGGCTTCTGACTTCCCGTGCGGCGCTTCGCCGCACGTCACTCACGAAAGGTATGCCCATGCTGCGACGTCTCGCCGTCCTCTCCCTTTGCCTCGTCTTCCCGTCCATCGCTTTCGCGCAGGTGGCCACGTCGCCCGACCCGGGCAACGTCGAATCCTTCGCGCGGCTCGTCCTCGACGCGGTGACGGCCCGGAACTGGGCCCTCGTCGCGTCCCTGGCCGTCGTCGGTCTCGTCTACGTCCTGCGGCGCTTCGCGGGCGCGTGGTGGCCGCTGCTGCGCACCGCACGAGCAGGGGCCGTGCTCGCGGTGCTGGTGTCCGTAGCCGGTGCGGTGGCCAACGCGCTGATCGCGGGCGAGGGCTTCACCGTGGCGCTGCTGCTGAAGGCGCTCGCCATCGGCCTCGGCGCGGCGGGTGGCTTCACCGTCATGAAGACGCTCGTCTTCGGTGATGAGGTTGAAGAGGCGGCGCGGAAGGCTGGGGAGGCTGCGGCCGGGGAGATTGCCGGCAAGGCAGCGGCGGTGGCCGCGCTGGACGCCCTGCGTCCGGGCGACGGGCGGTGAGGCCCTTGGTGCTGGCGCTGGCCCTGATGATGGCGGGGCCGGCGCGTGCCGAGGGGGAGGTGCTGGACGTGGCCCGCGCCACGGTGACGCTCCAGGATGGGCGCACGGTGGCGGTTTCCGAGGGATGCTGGCTCTCCACGGAACGCTGCATCCTCACGGCCCGCGAGTTGCGCCGCCTCCAGGCGGAGAACGAGGTGCTACGCCAGCAGCCCCGCCCCGCTCCCGTCGTGGCCGTGCTGATGGCCGTGGCGCTGGGTGTCGGGGTGGGCTTCACGGCGGCGCGAGTGCTGCGCTGATGACCTTTTAAGTCCCAGTTATATGGACTTTTCAGGTCCGTTGCGTCCAGACTCCTCGGGTGGCGCCGTCGCGCCGTCCCCCTTGCCCCCGAGGAGTCATGTCCACGTCCACCTCCGATGACCTGGTGAGCACCCGGGAGTCGCCGCGCCGGAGGGCGGCCCTCCCGGCCACGCCCGAGCGGCCCCGCTCCCTCTTCACCATTGACGGGGTTCGCTTCGAGGCCATTCGCGAACTGGTGCTGATGCAGACAGGAGAGTTGCTGATGCTCGCCCGGCGCTTCTCGGGGCGGGGCGACGCACTTCCCGGGCTCTGCTTTGTGCGACGGTTGGCCAACCCCTCCACCTTCATGCGCCGTACGCGGCTGGGAGAGGAGATTCAACTTGCCTTCCGGCTTCGCCATCCCGCCATCGCCCAGGTGTTCCACCGCAAGGTGCACCAGGACGCGCTGCACGTCGTCATGGAGTACGTGGACGGTCCCTCGCTGGAGACGCTGGTGAGCGCGGGTGTCGCGCGCGGCAAGCCTGTCTCCGAGGCCTTCGCCCTCTACGTCGGAGCGGAGCTCGCCGAAGCGCTGCATCACGCGCACACGCTGACGGACGAGGACGGCAAGTCACTGGGCATCATCCACCGCGACGTCAACCCTCGGCACGTGTACGTGGGCACGCATGGCGAGGTGAAGCTGGTGAACTTCGGTGCGGCCTACTCGCTGGTGGTGGGGCGGGAGGAGTCGCCCGCGAGCCTCGTCCGGGGCGACGTGGCCTATGCCTCGCCCGAATACCTGGAGCGGCTGCCGCTCACGCCGCGCTCCGACGTCTTCAGCCTGGGCGTGCTGCTGGTGGAACTCTTCACCGGCAAGCACCCCTTCGACGTGCAGGATGTGCCCCGGCAACCCGAGGGGATGAGCGTTCTCCACTCGGAAATCCTTCCCTCCCTGCCGCTGACGCAGATGCGGGTGCTGCTCGCGAGCTTCAGTCCGGCGGACGTGGAGGCTGGGGTGGAGAAGCTTTCGCCCGACGTGAAGCAACTGCTGCACGCGGCCCTTCGCGCTAATCCGGAGGAGCGCTTCGCCACGGCGGCGGACATGCGCGACGTCATGCGCGTGGCTCTGGCGCGGCGACACCCTGGCTACGGGCGCCAGGAGGCCGCTACCGAATGGGCCCAGGTGCTGGCCGAAGGCAGCGTCCTTCGTGACACGGTGGAGTTCGGCGAGGGCGGCTTCTTCCAAGAGGGTCTGGAGGAGCACGAGTTGAAGGCGCTGGTGAAGAAGTAGCGCTTCAGCGCGCCAGCGCGGAGGCGACGTGGAGGAGGGCGTCCAGGTCCTCCTCTTCCAGCTTTTGGGCGAGGTGGAGGAGGCGGCGCAGCTTCGGCCCCTCTTCCTCCTGGGGGCGCTGAGACTTCCGACCGCTGGCTTTCGGCGTCAGGCCCATCAACGTCTCGGGTGAAACCCGCAGCTCCCCGCAGAGTCGGTAGAGGGAAGGGACGCTGGGCAGCATCTTCCCGCGCTCCAGGCGGCTGTAGACGGCATGCACCAGCCCGATGCGCTCGGCGACTTCGGCCTGCGTCAGTCCCAGGTGCTCGCGGGCGGCGCGTGCCGCGGTGCCAATGGTGATGGCCAGTTCTTCGTTCATGGAGGGTGCCGAGCGTAACCGAGAAGCCCGCGCCCAGCCCGCGCTACCGAGGCTCGGGGAGGAGCTGAAGGAGGGCGCGCACCTGGGACTCCTTCAGGTGGCGGACGCGAAGGAGAAGCTGGTGCCGGGCAGGGAAGTCGCTGCGGGCGGAGACGGAGCGCCCGTGGCCCATCAGCTCGTCCGGAGAGGCGCCCAGCGCGGCGCACAGCCGCTGGAGGGTGGAGACGCTGGGAAGAATGCGGCCCCGCTCCATGCGGCTGTAGACGGCGGAGGCGAGGCCCACGCGCAGGGCGACTTCGGCCTGGGTGAGGCCCAACCGGGTGCGAGCGGCCCGTGCCGCGTCTCCGATGGTACTGGCGAGAGGTTGGGAAACGGCGGGCAGCGGGGACGGGGCTGGCATGGTGCGAGGGTAGCGCATGGCATGCCAAGGGTGAATGCTGGAGGTTGGGTGAAAACAAATGGATGCTGCGAGTCCACAAGGGACTCCGCCCACGAGGAGGGATTCCCGGGTTTCTCGCGCCTCTGGTAGCGTGCGCACGCCGTAGGGAGGACGTCGCATGCGAGTGGCCGGCAACCCCGAAAGAAGGACGCCATGAGGCCGCCCGCCATCTGGGCGCCTGGGGCCCAGGTGCTGGGCTACACGGTGGAGCGGCAGTTGGGGCAGGGCGGCTTCGGCACGGTGTACCTCGCGCGGTGTGAGGGCCAGTCGAGCGCGCTGAAGCTGCTGCACCTGAAGCGGGTGGGTGAGCGCGCGGAGCGTGAAGTCTCCATCCTCACCCGCCTGCGCCATCCCAACGTGGTGGGGATTCTGGGCCATGGCTACTGGCCGGTGGCGGAGCCGCAATTTGCCGTCATCGCCATGGAGTACGTCGCCGGACGCCAGCTGGACGTGTGGGCCCAGGAAGAGAATCCCACCGCGCGGCAGGTGGCGCGCGTGGCGCTGGACGTGGCACGGGCGCTCGCGGCTGCACACGCGGATGGGGTGGTGCACCGGGACGTGAAGGAAGCCAACGTCATGGTGCGCACCGCCGATGGCCTGGCCAAACTCGTGGACTTCGGCATCGGCGACTACGAGGGCGCGCGCTCGCTGACGCAGGACATCCTGCCGCCAGGAACGGTGGACTACCGCTCTCCAGAGGCGTGGCGCTTCCTGCGCAGTCACCGGGACGTGCCGGATGCCCGCTTCACGGCCGGCCCCGCGGATGACTTGTGGGCGTTGGGCCTCGTCCTCTACCAGCTGCTGACGGCGCGCTTTCCCTTCGACGGCCCGGATGCGAACACACTGACGGAGGCCATCCTCTCCAGCACGCCCACGCCGCCCCATGAGGTGAACGAGCGCGTACCTTCGGCGCTGAGCGACGTGTGCCTGCGGCTGTTGGAGAAGACGCCCGAGGCGCGGACGTCGAGTGCCCAGGCTGTTTGCGCGTCGCTGGAAGAGGCGCTGCGCGGCGCCGACCCGACGTGGGATGTACCGCTGTGCGAGGCCTACGACGAAGGCTCCGCGACCACGGAAGGTGGCGGAGACAGCTTCGAGAAATGGCGCCATCGGCCACGGCATCGGCCACGCCGGGGCAAGCGTGCGGCGCCAGAGAAGCGGCCAGCCCCGTCTGCCGACGTAGATCCGGACGCGGTGGCCGAAGCACCGCCGCAAGTGACAACCGTGCGCGTGTCGCCGCGGATGGCCCGCCCTTCGCGTGCCTGGGCGGCGCTGGCGCTGGCCGTGGTGGTGGTTGCCATGGGCGCGGTGCTGGTGCGGTGGACGCCGCGCGCTTCAAGTCCCGTGCCCACCCGTCAGGAAGTAGCGCCTTCTGGCAAGTCGCCTCAAGCTGGTTTGGCCGCAGCTCCCACCGGGCCCGAGGCCATCGCTGCGGCCGTCGCCCTCCCCGCGACGCTCCAGGAGGTTTCAGCCACCGTGACGACGCAGACGACAGACTCCCCGCCCCTTCAACTCCCGTCGAAGCCCACGAAGAAGGGCATGAGCGTCATGGCCCGTGCGGTGAGCACGGCGGCGGCCTGCACGGCGCTTGCGTGCCCAGGGCCACAGGTGCGCCCGGCGCCGCCTCCAGAACCGTGCCCAGCGGGTGCTGTGAAGGCCATGGCGAAACTAGGCATCGGTTTGGAGCGCAAGCACGAAGCAGTTTTCACCCTTGACCTTCCGCAGGTCATCTCCGTTCAAGAAGGCCCTACTCAGTTAATCTTATTCGGTGATTGGAAGGATATGCCGAGCAAGACAACTCTGTCAGGCCGGCTCATCGTGCGGGACCGCGTTTATGGGCGACTCACCTGGGCGACGACGCCGAAAGGCGAGAGCTTTCCTGTTTGCCTGGAGGTTCTTGCGGAGGAAGGGGCGCGAGGAATGGCACGCGAGCCTGGAGACGACTCACCCTCTAGTGCCCGTATCTTCACGAGCGCCCGCGTGAAGGCGGTGAGCGAGTTTGAGTAGCAGGACCACCTAGGAGTAATCGCCGAGTGTCATCTTCTTCCTTCGTCGTTCTCCTAGGGCTTCTGTTCGTAGCCGAAACGGCAGTCGCTCAGTCAGAAGGTTCAGCGTCGGTGCCGGGAGCACGTCGCATCGAATTGACGCCAGACGACGTTCAATCCGCTCCTGAAATCGCAGTCAGCTCCGGACTCTCAACTGCCCTCTTCTTCGACTCTGACCTGATGCGCGACAGCGTCGAGTTGGAAGGTCGCGATCGCTTCACTCTCATGGATGTGGGGCAGGCCACCATCCGATTGGTGCCTTCGTCGCGTGTGACTCCTGGCGAGAGGTTTCGTCTGGTCGTGCGATTCAGGGATGGCGCAGCGCCCGTGAGTGCATTCTTCCTTCTTCGAGTCCATCCAGCAAAAGCAGAGTCTGTAATTGAGGTCTATCGCGGGAGGCGGACGATTGAGACGTATCAGCAAGAAGCCCGCGAGGCTCATGCGGAACTGGTGCGCTGCCAAATAGAGAACGCGAGACTGCTGGTCGAGCACGATGCTCCAGGCGGGCTGGCGGGCCTTATCTCCACTGGAGGAATGGATGAGCACGGTGTGACCGGGCGAGTCGTGACCCAGGACATTTCCCAATCGGCAGGGAGTGATCTGAGGGCTTCCTACGTCACGACCTACCGCTCCACTACAGGTGTGGCTGTGGACATCCAGTTGACGGTGAAGGCCGGGGCTCGGCCATGGATCGCAAAGGGGACAACGCTCAAAGGCAAGGCCGGGGTGGAGTTGACGGTGCTGCGCGTGTGGCAGCAAAGGCCAATTCCGGCAGGAGAAATCGGGCGCGTTGTTATCGAAGCCGAGGCATCAGCAACAACTCGGGGGCCCTTCACCCTCAAGCTCTGGGAGGAGGACGGGCCGCGCACCGTCACTCTCGGCAACGTGACGTTCCCATAGTGTCTCTAGCTAACGACGCGCTAACGACATCGGGTAGACTCATGGGGACGCGTCTGGACGGGTCCGATACTGCAAAGGTCGCAGTGCGGGGGCGTAACCCCTCTGAAGTATTGGCGGTAGGGCACGAGAATCGAACTCGCCAGGGACGCCTCTCGACGCCCCTCATCGGTTTTGAAGCCCACGGTCTCAATACCGCTTCGCCTCACTCCCAATCGGGCCGCCACACGGGCCTCGCCGCGCGAACCCGCACCCGGATCAGTTCAGCCACCAAGCCGCCGCCGCCGCGAGCAGGCCTCCCGTCACGGAGAGCGCCACCCACTTGCGCCAGGACTTCTCCGGCGCGCGTGCCGTGAAGACCCGGGGGCCCACGAACTGGGTCGGTGACTCCGAGCGGGGCGCAGGGGCCGCGCGCTCCACGGGCCTCGTGGGCAGGGCCTCCGTGCGCATCACCTCCGTGGCCGGCGGAGGCACGGGCGCCGCTGCCGGCACGGGCCCAGGTGGCGCCCGTCGCGGCTTGGGCGGCATGGGGACGGGCGGCTCCATCAGCCGGGAAGGGAAGAGCGGAGATTCACCCAACGTCGCCAGCTCCGCGCGCAGCGCCTTGGCCACCTCCGTCGCTTCCGTGGGCCTTGCCCGTCTGTCCTTCGCGAGCAGCGCCTCCACCAGCGACACCAGCGACGCCGGAATCCCGGGGCGCAGCGGCGTGAGCGGCGGGGGCGCGTCGTACAGCACCGACTCCATCACCGCCCGGCCTCGCTGGATGGGGAATGGCCGCCGTCCCGCCAGCAATTCATAAAGACAGACGCCCAGCGAGTACAGGTCCGCCCGCGCATCCAGCGGCTCGTCGCGGATCTGCTCCGGGGACATGTACGCCAGCTTCCCCATCACCACGCCCGACGTCGTCTGCGTGCCCTCGGACGTCTTCACGATGCCGAAGTCCGCGATCTTCACCGTGCCGGTGAAGGACAGCAGCAGGTTGTCCAGCGACACGTCGCGGTGGATGAGCTCCATCCACTTGCCCGACTCTGGATTGACGAAGCGGTGCACGTACGCAAGCCCGTCACACGCCTGCGCGATGGCATCCAGCACCGGCGCCAGCGGCAGCAGCTCCGGCCGGCTCGCCGCGTGGACGTGCGCGAGGCTGGAGCCCGCCACGTACTCCATGGACAGGTAGAGCTGGTCGTCGATGACGCCCGTCTCCAGCACCCGCACCACGTTGAGGTGGTGCAGGCCCGCGGCCACCTCCGCCTCCCGCAGCAGACGGCGGCGGAAGCGGATGTCGGCCGCGTGCTCGGAATGGATGCGCTTGAGGACGACCGGCGCGTCCCAGCCCTCGCGCTCCGCGAGCGAGACGCGCCCCATGCCGCCTTCGCCAATCTCCCGCAGGACGCGGTACGGCCCCAGTTGCTGGACGTCATTCATTCCGGGGCAAGCCTACCGCCACTGACGCCAGGGCCGCTCGGGGAGGACAGACGTTCGTCCCGTCAGCCGTTGGAGGCCACCCGGGAGCTGTCCTGGGGCGGGGCCGCGTCTTCCTCGGCTCCCTCGCGCGCCTGGGAGCCCTTGGAGTGCGTCGTCCCCGACGACCGGCTGCTGTCGCCCGTGGAGATCCGACCGCCGCGAGCCCCCTCGGCGGGCTCCTCCGTCGAAGGCTCGGCCTGCAGCGTCTTCACCAGCTCCGCCACCGCCCGGGCCAGCTTCGAGCTCCACTCCGCGCCCTTCGACTTCGGCGCGGCTTCCCCCGCCTTCCCGTCGGGATCCACGAAGTTCGCGCAAACGGTTCCGGAGTGGCCACCAGACCTCACGCTGGAGCCTGACGCGAGCGGATCGGTCCCTGCGTCCACGGGGCGGAAGGGATGCGAGCCCCCTTCGAAGTGGTCCGCCTTCGCCTGGATGGCACTCTCGGGCTTGAAGGACGACAGGACTGCGTTCGAGGCGCCACGCCCGCCGACCGCGACGCTGTTGCCCGAGGCACCCAGCACGCGATCAGAGGGGGCGCTGGGCGGGGAACCGGGACGGTCGAAGAGGTCCTGCTTCACCGGTGCCAACCGGCCCTGCGGAGGCGGGACCGCTGGAGGATCCAACCGCGGAGGGGACTGTACGGACGGCGTGGCACTCGACGGCGGGCGGATGATCTTCACGGAGCACCTCGGACGACGGATTTCCCTCTCCCATCATCGTTCCGGGAGTGTCCGGAGTTTCCCCTGTCTCCCTGGAAAGCGAATTTCCGTGCCCTACCTCCCACGGCGGGCCGCGTCAGGGCTGGCCGGGGAGGGGACGACACGGATCCGGATCAGGGTTTTCCCCTACGCCGGAGCCGCGCGAAGCCAGCTACCGGGCCTCGGGGGCCAGTGCAGGGCAGGTGACGTGGGCGGGCATGGACCACAGGGCGTTGCCCGGAGGCCCACCGTTGGCGACGAAGAAGATCCGGTCCCCGACGCGCCTGAACGACTGGGGACTGGAGCCTCCGTCTGGACCGATGTCCGCGACGCGGCCCGTGTTGGCGACCGTGCCGTCCGTCACCCAGGGCTCCTGGCCGTCGTTGGGGCCCGCGCTGGTGAAGAGGAGGGTGCCGCTGCCGGTATTGAAGAGGGTCGACCAGTTCTCATCCGACGTGCTCAGTCCCTGGTTCAACTGCAGCGTCCCCGCCGCCGTGCCATCCGTCACCCAGAGGTCCACCCTGCGAGGCGCGGGCCCCGGCGAGCCAATGGCAACCGAGAGGTAGAGCTTGCTGCCCGCAGCTGTCGCGATCTGGAGATACGGCTGCGCGCCGGGCTGTCCCGCGAAGGGGTTGGGCAGGGTCGTCACGGTCGCCTTTCCTCCCCCCGACAAGGACACGCGCGCCAGTCGCAGCCGGTCATCCGTCGTGCCGTAGGAGACGTAGACGTGGGAGCCGAGGACGCCGAGCAGGCTCGACACGTGGCCGAACGTCTCCAGACGCACGGTGCCCGCGGCCGTGCCATCCGACTTCCAGATCTCCGTGTTGCCCGCATCCCGCAGCGCGAACACGATGCCGCCGGTCGTGCCCCGGACGTCGCTCACCAGGGGTTCGCCCGCGTCCAGCGCCTTGATGACGGAGGTGCCCGCCGCCGTGCCGTCGGTCCGCCACAGCCGCGTGCCATTCACCGCGTCCTGGAGGAAGAACAACTGCACGCCTCCCGCGATCACGGTGCTTGCCTGAAGTGTGGCCTGCGTCCCGAAGTCCACCACGCGGACCGTCCCGGCGGCCGTGCCATCCGACCGCCACGACTCCAGCCGGGTCCCGGAGGGCGCCAGGGGCACCCTGCGGAAGAAGCTCAGCGCGCCGCCCAACTGCGCGAAGGACGAGAACTGCGTGCCCTCGGCCCCCGGGGTGAGGTCCACGACGGGCCGCGTGCCCGCCTCCGTGCCGTCGGTGACCCACAGCTCCCGGCCCAGCACCGTGTCATTGATGCTGAAGAAGAGCTGGGAGCCCACGGCGGTGAAGCCGCCCAGCTCCCGGTCGCCGGTGGTGCCCTGCGCGGGGTGCGCGGGGAACTCCGTCACCACGACGGTGCCCGCGGTCGTCCCGTCGCTCTTCCACAACGAGGCCTGGCCTCCGACGACTTCCGTCGCGAAGTAGAGCGTGCCCTGAAGCTCCGACAGGCCGTAGGGACTCGGACGCCAGGGCGGCGGAAGCGGGGTCCCCGGAGCGATGACGTCCTTCACCTTCACCGCCACCCCGGGGGCGCACGCCTGGGCCTGGACGGTCGCATCCCGTGGGGCCATCTCCGCTTCCGCCTCGGGCTCCACTCCGCCACATCCCACCAGCCCCACACCGACCACGGCCCACCAGGCCTTCACGCGCATGTCCGCTCCTTGGCTTCACGACAGCCGACGGACGGTGGGGGGCCTGGGATTGGACGGACACCCGTCCTCGAGGGCATGTGGGTGCTGCCTTTGCGACATTCAAACCCGCCACCGGAGTGCAGAGACAGTCCGGTGGCAGATGTCGCAGGGCAGCGTTTCCTGCGCGGCGCGGCTAAGGGGAAGCCGCGACAGGCGCGCCCGGATGGGCGTCCACGCCAATCACGTCGCGCACGGAGGCGAAGCCGTCGCGGGCCAGCAGCGCACCCAGGTCCATCAGGATGCGGCCCACCATGCCCGGGCCTTCGTAGATGAAACCCGTGTACACCTGCACCACGGTGGCACCCGCGCGCAGCTTCTCGTAGACGTCCTGCGCGGTGAACACGCCGCCCACGCCGATGAGGGGCAGGGTGCCCCGGCTGCGCTGGTACGCGCGGCGGATGACGGCGTTGGACAGCTCGCGCACGGGGGCGCCGGAGAGCCCGCCGGCCTCCTTCGAGTGCTTGTGTTCGAAGGGCCGGGTGATGGTGGTGTTGGTGGCGATGAGGCCGGACAGCCCCCGCTCCAGCGCCACGTCCACCACCTCGTCCACGGCCTCCGGCGTGAGGTCCGGGGCGATCTTCAGGAACAGCGGCGTGCCCGGCGCCACCTGGCCCATCCGCTCCTGCACCGCGCGCAGCAGGGCGGACAGCTGCTCCGGCTCCTGCAGCGTGCGCAGGCCCGGCGTGTTGGGCGAGGACGCGTTGACGACGACGTAGTCACCCAGCGGCGCGAGCGCGTCCACGCACGCCACGTAGTCATCCACCGCGCGCTCCAGCGGCGTGTCCTTGTTCTTGCCGATGTTCACGCCCAGCGGGCCGGGCTTCCACGCGCGGCCCGTCAGGTGGGCCGCGGCGGTGGCCGCGCCGTGGTTGTTGAAGCCCATGCGGTTGATGACCGCGCGGTGCTCCGGCAGCCGGAACAGGCGCGGCTTCGGGTTGCCCGGCTGGGGCTTCGGCGTGACGGTGCCAATCTCCACGGCGGAGAAGCCGCAGGCGAAGAGCCCGTCCACGGCCTCCGCGTCCTTGTCCAGCCCGGCGGCGAGCGCCACCGGGTGGGCGAAGCGCAGCCCGGCCAGCTCCACGGACAGGTCCATGGGCGCCTGGCGCAGGGTGCGCTCGCGCATCGACTGGCACAGGGACGGCATGCGTCCCAGGGCCGCGAGCCCGGACATGCCCAGCCGGTGTGCGGGCTCCGGGGGCAGGGTGAAGAGCAGCGAGCGCGTGAAGCCGTACATGCGTCAGGCCGGGATGAAGGACGCCTCGCGCGCCCACGCGAGTGCCTGGTCCACCTGCTCGGTGGTGAGCAGGCCGTTGGACTCGACGATCTCAATCTCCCGCCGCATGTCCGTCTCCAGCAGGTAGGGGCCGTCCGTGTTGATGGTGAACTTCACCTTGCGGTCCCACAACGTCTGCATGATGTGCTTGAGCTCCGCCAGGTCCGCCACCGCCTTGGTGTGGATGTTGGACGTGGGGCACAGCTCCAGCGTGATGTTGTTCTCACGCAGGACCTTCATGGCGGACTCGTCGTAGGCGGCGCGGATGCCATGGCCGATGCGGTTCGGCTTGAGCTTCTCCACCGCCGCCATCAGGCCCTCGGAGCCCGTGCCGGCCGTCTCGCCGGTGTGCACGGTGCACTTGAGGCCGCCCTTGCGCGCGCGGGCGTACAGGTCCTCGTACTCCGCGAGCGCGGGCTTGTGCTCCATGGCGTCGCGCTCCGTGCCGGCCAGGTCGATGCCGTACACGCCGCGCGAGCGGTACTTGATGGCCTTATCCACGATGATGCTGTTGAGCTTGTGGTCGAACTCGCGGGCCAGGCAGAAGATGAAGCCCACCTTCACGCCGTACTCCAGCACCGCGCGGTCCATGCCCCGGAGCGCGGCGTGGATGATGTGGTCCAGGTCCAGCTCGGAGGACAGGTTGCGCTTCATCGGGTTGAAGCGCAGCTCGATCTGCGTGACGCGGCTGCCCCGGTACTCCTTGCCAATCACCTCGTAGACGGAGCGCTCGATGGCGCTGGGAGAGGATTGGATCTTCTCCGTCCAGGTGTGGAGGATCTTCAGGTAGTCGTCGAGGCTGCCCACCTTGCCCGGACGGGAGGTGATGAGCTCCACGAAGTCGAAGTAGTTTTTGACCGGGAGCTTGAAGCCCTGCTGGTGGGCAATGGACCACAGGATGTGCGGGGCTACCGCGCCACCCACGTGGATATGAAGGTCGATGAGGTCGCGAACCATGGCGGCATGTATGCACAGCCACGGCCACGCGTAAAGCTATCGGCGCAGCAGCACGTACACCGCGCCCGTCCCGCCGTCCTGCGGACGTGCGCTGGCGAACGCCAGCACCAGCCGCTCCATCCGCTTCTGCGCCAGCCACACCTTCATGCCCTCCTTCAGCACGGGCACCTGGTCCTTGGAGTTCAAACCGCGCCCATGGACGATGAGGACGCAGCGCTTCTTGGAGCGCTGGCTGTCGGACAGGAAGCGCTCCACGGCGCCCCGGGCCTCGGCGGCCGTCTTGCCGTGCAGGTCCAGCGTGTCCTGGACGGAGAAGTCCCCCCGGCGCAGTGAGCGCAGCAGGTTGCGGTCCACGCCGGGCGCGGCGCCCTCGATGAACTCGTTCGAGTCCGCGACGTCGAAGCCGCCCTCACCGGCGACCAGCTCCGACAGCTGGGCCAGGGCCTCCGCGTTGTCGTCGATGATCTCCGGCAGGCGCGGGTTCACCTTGGGGGCCTCTCCCCGATTGGTGATCTGGTGCACGCCGTCCATGGCGGAGAAGAAGAGGCCCACGTCGTCGTCCTCGGGACGGGCCTTGGCGGCCTTCACGGGCTTCGCGACGACCTTCTTCTTCGCGGCGGCTTCCGCGGCGGCCTTCTGCTGTTCCTGCTTCTCCTGGTCCTGGAGCGTCTTGATGGCGGACTTGAAGGGGTTGTTCTGGAAGGCCGCTTCCTTCTTCTTCGGGGGCTGCTTGCTCATGGGGTTCCCTGTTTCTAACCCGGCTACAGGTCGCGCAGCTTCCGGATCGTCTCGTAGGCGTCGCGGACTTCCTGGAACCGGCGGGCGGCCTTCTCGGCGGCCTTGGGGCCCAGTTGGGTGAACTTGTCCGGGTGGTGGGCGGCGGCGAGCTTGCGGAAGGCGGCCTTCACCTCCGCGTTGGTGGCGTCCGGCTTGAGGCCCAGGCACTCGAAGTGGGGGGCGTCGTCGCCCAGGTGCTGGCGGGCCAGGGCCTGGATCTGCTCATCCGGGATGCCCAGGCCGTCCGCCGTGCGGCGCAGGACCTCCGTCTCCGAGCGCTGCATGTGCCCGTCCGCGAGCGCCATCCCGTAGAGCGCGTCCAGCAGGCGCAGCCGCTCGTCCGCGGGGAGGGCTTCCTGGCAGGCCTTGAGCGAGGCGGCCGCCTTGAGCGAGGCGGGCTTGGCGATGAACGCCTTCAGGTAACGGCCGACCGCCTGGATGGTGTGGGGGTCGGCGTGGAGGACCTCCTCGAAGTAGCGGCGGATCTCCCGGACCTCCTCGCGGCGCAGCTCCCCGTCCGCGCGGGCCACATCCATGAAGACGGCGACGATTTCCCGGTCGAGCGGATCCTCCGGCGGGGTCTCCACGGCGCGGTGTTCCCCGGGCATGGGGCCGTCCCCCCTGGGGGAGGGACGCTTGGAGGCGGTGGGGAAGTCGGAGAAGTCGGAGAACAGCTCCGGGTTCGAGGGAGGAGGGGCGTTCTGCTCGTCGAAATAATGGCCGACGGCGATGCCCGCGATGAGGGCGAGCACGATGGCCAGGGGCCCGCCCATGAGGAGGCCGACCACGAGTCCAAGCATCGCCCCGAGAACTTTTCCAGCGCCCATGCCTTCGCTTCGCTCCCTTGAATCCGCCCAGTTTTGCATAAGGTGGGCCGCATGACGGCCCAGTTGATCGACGGCAAGGCAGTGGCGGCGCGCGTGCGGGCGGAAATCAAGGAGGAGGTGGCGCGCCTGAAGGCGGAGCGCGGCATCACCCCCGGGCTCGCGGTGGTGCGTGTAGGTGAGGATCCCGCCTCCAAAATCTACGTGACGGGGAAGAAGAAGGCCGCCGAGGAGGTGGGCTTCAACTCCTGGGAGCACCACCCGGACGCGTCCATCACCCAGGACGAGCTCCTGGCGCTGGTGCACCGGCTGAACGAGGACCCGGCGGTGCACGGCATCCTGGTGCAGCTGCCCCTGCCCAAGCACCTGGACGCGGACGCCATCATCTCCGCGGTGAAGCCGGAGAAGGACGCGGACGGCTTCCACCCGATGAACGCGGGCAACCTGCTGCTGGGCCGGCCGGCCACGCGCGCGTGCACGCCCTGGGGCGTGATGCGGCTGTTGGAAGAGGTGGGGTGCAACCCGGCGGGCAAGCGGGCGGTGGTGGTGGGCCGCAGCAACATCGTGGGAAAGCCCCAGGCGCTGATGCTGCTCCAGAAGGACGCGACGGTGACGGTGTGTCACCGCAAGAGCGACCTGCCGGCGGAGGTGGCGCAGGCGGACATCCTGGTGGTGGCCGTGGGCGTGCCGGAGCTGGTGAAGGGCGCGTGGATCAAGCCCGGCGCGGTCGTCATCGACGTGGGGATGAACCGCAAGGCGGACGGCAAGCTGGTGGGCGACGTGGAGTTCGCCGCGGCCGCCGAGCGCGCTTCGTTCATCACCCCGGTGCCCGGCGGCGTGGGCCCGATGACCATCGCCATGCTGATGAAGAACACGCTGGAGGCGGCGCAGCGCGCCGGGAAGTAGGTCGCGCGTGGTAGGCCTCCCTGCCCGTGTCTGGCAGGGAGGCGGTCATGCCCTGGAGCGTGTCTGGAATCACCACTCCGGACAGACGGGCGGGCCTCCGGCGTTCTTGCGGACATCCGCGTTGATGCACCCGCCGTCGGGCGTCTGATCCGCGAACATCTGGATGCCGTTGTTGCAGGTGACCTTGTTTCCGGACACGGGACACCAACCGTCGTCCTCGAACGGGTCACAGCTGTCGGGTGGGGCCATCGCGTGGACCCGCCCGTCTGTCATTGAAGTCCCGGCAGGCGGCTCTCCGTCGGGTGGCGCTTCCGTCGCGCCGGGCCCTCATCCCGGTTGCTCAATTGCTACTTGTGCTACCTGCTGTGTGGCCCATCAAGGAATTGCAGGGCTGTCGAGGTGAATGGAACCTCGGGATCATCAATGGGAACGTGGTCGCCGCCAGGAATAATCCATAACGCCGCATCCGGTATGGAACGGTAGATGCTTACAGGAATATCAACGGGGAAAAAGCGGTCGCGATCACCGTGCACAACGAGCGTACGCGCTGCAATGGTTGATAGGCTTTTCGCACTGAAATTCATATCGTCGTGGTCTTCGCTTAACGCATTGAGCTGCGCAATGAGTTGACGAATCTGTTCATCACCGCGGTGTGCGCACTCCCGATACATCTCTTGCACTTGTTGGGGAGTGGTGCCAAACGAAGCTCTCCGCATGATGGTCCTTGCCTGAGTCGGGAAAATGGGAGGTTGCACTGAACAACACCATTGACTCGATGCGCTTGGGTTGGCTCGTCGCCATATGAAGGAGCGTCATGCCGCCAGAACTCATACCCATCGCCGAGAAGTGACCGACCCCCAGCTTCTCAAGCAACCGGTGGGGGCAACCACCTTGTGCAACAGCGGCCCGTCCTTCTGACGCGGCCCTCTTCAGGGCGACGGACTCCCTGTAGGGGGCCATGGGCGTCCGGTACTTGAGCGCTTGGTGGGGGCGCTCCTGGTTGAAGAATCGCATGTCGCCGCCGATACCGCCCCGGGCCACCCGCACGTCCTCGTAGGCGAGGAGGTATACCTCCTCGTACTGAGGCTCCTCCACAGCCACGCTACCAGCACGTTCGAGGTGAAGTGGCTGGCCACCGCGCAGTGCGCCGTTGCAATCACAGCCGGAGCAGAGGTTGGCTCCAGATGCGACGGACCGTTCGGCCTCGCTCAGGGACGCATCGCAACCGGAAGGCCCCACGTTGAGCCGAGCACGCCGCGTGGTCCTGCACCCGTGTGGAATACGGCCTCAGTGGAGGTGAGGTCGGGTCAAGCGCGTGCGCGTCTTTCGGTGCGCCGCGCGCGAAGCACGCGGCGCACCGATTCTCCTACCGAGACCGCGCTGAAATCAGGGCACACCGTCCCATCGCGGCATCGCGGACAGCGACTTAGAGTCCGTTGGGGACCACGGTCACGGTGCCGGAGCCCCTGTTGGTCAGGATGAGATCGGCGTACCCATCCGCGTCCATGTCCGCGGTGGCGATGGCGTTGAGGCCAGGCGAGGCGCCGGTCGTGACGACGGTGCCCGCGGTGAAGCCTCCGTTGCCGTTGCCGGTCATCGGGCGGACGCCGCCCGAGGCCGCTGTCACGAGGATGTAGGCGTCGAGCTTGCCATCGCCGTTGAAGTCATCGGCCACGACGCCCAGCGCCGAGTTGGCGGCCGTATTGGTCGCGGCGGTTGACTGAACGCCGCTCGCGAAGGTGCCGTTGCCGTTCCCTCTGAAGTAGAAGAGGAACCGGCCGGCCGCGCCGTTCGAGAGGATGTCGAGCGTGCCGTCGCCGTTGGCGTCGCCGAAGGCGATGCCCGCTGTCTGGCCGCTGGCGGAATTGCTGTAGGCGACGGGGGCGGCGAACGTGCCGTCTCCCTGGTTGATGAGGACCGACAGGCGTGCGCTGGCGGGGCTCGTCACCACGAGATCGGAGAAGCCATCGCCATTCAGGTCACGGCAGGCGATCGTCGACTGCACGCCGCCGGTGCTCGGGATGCCGATGAACGTGGGCGCGCCGAAGCTGCCCGCGCCGGTGCCGAAGAGCACGCTCACCTGGCTCAGGGTCACGCTCGTCGTGGCGATGTCAGCCACCCCGTCGTGATCGAAGTCCCCGGTGCAGAGGTGGACGGAGCCCGGGGTGCCGGTGGTGAAGCTCGTCGGCGCGCCGAAGGTCCCGGGCGCGCTCGGGCCCAGGTTCTTGTAGACGCTGATGTTTCCGTTGATGAGGAGCAGGTTGGTCTGGCCGTTGACGGTGACGGCGTCGAGCCACCCGTCGCCGTCCACGTCCACGGCCACGACCGCGTTGCTGGAGAGCGAGGCGCTCCCGTAGTTGACCTCCGACTGGACGCTGGCGTCGCCGTTCCCCAGGAAGACGGAGAGCGAGCCAGAGGGGAACAGGATCGACCCGGATTCGGCGTTGGCCACCAGGATGTCGAGCTTGCCGTCGCCATTCACATCGGCGACCGCCGGGGCCAGCGGGTTGTGGTTCGCGGGGGAGCTGACCGGCGTGCCGGGGACCTGGCCGATGGGGGCGGTCTGGCAGGTGGCGTTCGAGCAGATCTGGCCCGTCGAGCACACGATGCCGCAGGCGCCGCAGCTATTGGCGTCGCTCTGGAGGTTCACCTCGCAGCCGTCGGACGAGTTCCCGTTGCAGTCCCCAAGGGTGCCGGAGCAAGACTGGCAGATGTTCCCCTCGTAGGTGGGCGCGCACTTGCAGGTGTAGCTCCCCACGCCGTCGATGCAGGTGCCACCGTTCAGGCAGGGGCTTGCGGCGCACTCGTCGATGCTGGTGCAGGTCACGCCGTCGCCCTCGTACCCCGCATTGCAGGCGCAGGTGAAGGAGCCCCCGCTGTTGGTGCAGGTGGCGTTTTCGTTGCAGTTGTCGGTACCGGCGGCGCACTCGTCGATGTCGGTGCAGGTCACGCCGTCGCCCTCGTACCCCGCGTTGCAGGCGCAGGTGAAGGAGCCCACGGTGTTGGTGCAGGTGGCGTTTTCGTTGCAGTTGTCGGTACCGGCGGCGCACTCGTTGACGTCGGCGCAGGTGCCGCTCTGGCACGTGAGGCCGTCGCAACAGGGGACCGTGGCGTCGCACGGCGCGTTCACGGACAGGCAGCCCTGGCCGCTGCACGTCGGGTCGTAGAGCGGCGAGGTCGGGTCGAGGCTGGTGACGTAGTCGCCGTTGTGAGCGCTGTGCGCGTTGATACACGCCTGTTCGCTAACACGGACGATCGTGTAGGGATGAACCGCCGAGCTGGTCTTGTGGCAGATCTGGACCTTACCTTGGACATCAAAGTAATCGCACTGCTCGGCGGTGAGGGCGGAGTCGGCCGAACCGACGTACGCGTCATTGTCTCCGACGGAGATCGGGCTGCAACCGCCGATGAGGCCGAGCAAACCGGCCCCCGCGAGCATGACGAGGAGAGAAGAGGATTGACGTTTCATTGGGAACCTCCTGAAAGAACGCACCACGGCCTGCGCGGAGGTCGCGGGTACCCAACAGACTGTTGTTGACTGCGGGTCCGCCTGAATTCACCCCCAGAGAAACGTACTACAGCCTCGCTGGCAATTTCAACAAGCACTACTTCATGCCGCGGCCGGAATCCTGCCAAGTCGCCACAATGACTGCATTTCCGCACAGCGACATTCGTGCATGCTCCGGCGCAAACCCATCACGTTCGACGTGGGGCCGGACGCGCGTCGGCGGCGACGAATGATTTGTGAATGAATGAATGGAGCGGGGGTTCAGTTTCCTGGCCATTCTTTAGATTGGCAGATGCTTGATCGAGCGGTGCGGCCCTCCACCGGGCGCGGTTGTCACCTCGTCCGGGTGGCACGTAGAAGCAGCAATCGTATGGGCCCAGCCGCTGTCCCGTGCGGGTCTGGGCGAGGAGGATTCGCTCGCCGACACGCCCTTGCCCCAAGTCCCGGAAGAACTCGTGGGAGGTGTCGCCATTCGTGAAGAGGACAACACTCCCGGCATGCCGAGCGTCAGACGGATTGGACATGGGCGGGAAGCTCCGGTGCCCATGCGCGAGGGATTCGCGCAAAGGCACGCAAAGGTACTGCCGGCCCATGCCGGGAGGAACGACGTGGCCCACGTCCCGCGCGTGAAGCTCTTCCGGACGGAGAAGCCCGCCTTCGATCTCCTCACCTTTGAGGAGGCCGAGCGGCTTGTCGCCGACGCCGAGCCGGAGTGGCGGCCGGTGCTGCTGGTGGCCCTCAAGACGGGGCCGCGGCAAGGAGAGCTGATCGGGCTCCATTGGAGCGACGTGGACTTGCAGCGCGGCAAGCTGCACGTCCGGCGCACCCTCTGGCGCGGGGTGACGGGCTCCCCCAAGGACGGGCGCGAGCGGACGGTGGATCTGCCAGCCTCGGCGGTGGACGCACTCAAGGGACACCGGCACCTGCGCGGCCCCTACGTGTTCTACCTGCCGGACGGCCAGACTCTTACCGAGCTCCTGAGGAGGTCATCAAGGCGGCCATCCGGCTGGGCCACGACACGGACACCACGGCGGCGGTGGCGGGCGGCATCGCGGGCCTCCAGTACGGGCTGAAGGGGATTCCGCACCGGTGGCGGTCGATGCTGCGGGGAGAGGAACTGGTGGAACCGCTCCTCGCCCGGTTGCTGAAGCCCGCTCCCTGACCGCGAACCTCAGTCCGGGAAGATCTCCAGCACGTCCTTCAGCATCGCGGCGCCCGTGCCCCGGGCACCCTGTTCCGCGTTGATGATCGTGTTCACGCCGTGGAGGTCGCTGCGCAACACCGCGCCCATCTCCATCGCGCCCAGCCGGGACAGGGGATGGGACGCGTCAACGACGGTGGGCCGCACGCTCCAGTCCCACCGTCCGTCCCCCAGGGGCTCCGCGCGCGCAAGCAGCAGCACCTGCCCGCCCTTCGCCCGCGCCGCGTCCAGCTCCGCGCGCGTCACGCCGCGCATCCCCGTCACCGACACGTCCTTCAGCGTCGTGGGCACGCGCATCACCGCGTTGGCCAGGATGACCAGCTTGCTCGCGGTGTCCCAGCCGTCCACGTCCAGTGACGGATCCGGCTCCGCGATGCCCAGCGCCTGCGCTTCCGCCAGCGCCGCCTCGTACGTCCGGCCCTCCGCCATCCGGCTCAGGAGCAGTTGGCTGGTGTTGTTGAGCACGCCCTCGAACCGGCCCAGCTTCCCCAGGGCCAGGTCCCTCATGCCCATCGTCACCAGCGGCATCGCCGCACCCGCCGCGCCACTGAAGCGCAAGGGGGGCCGACCCGGTGACTCCAGGTCGCTCATCGCCGCCAGCTCCTGGTAGCCCAGCACCAGCGGCCCCTTGCTCGCGAGCACCGCGGGCATGCCCCGCATCAGCGCGTCCCGCGTGATGTCCAGCCCGGGCTGCCCGTCCTTCAGGCTGGTAGGCGTGGCCTCCAGCAGCAGGTCCGCCTTCACCTCGCGCACCAGCGCCTGCCCGGTCATCCCCGGACGTCCCACCACCGGCAGCGATGCCACCGAACACTTCGCCCGCTTCGCCGCCAGCACCGCCGCCACGTCCAGCCCGTGCGGCGACACCGCGGCCCCGCCGGAGTCCGCCAGCCCCACCGGCAGCAGCTCCAGCCGGTAGCGCTCCATCAGCAGCGACGCGCGCGACTGGATGATTTCGAGCAGCGGCACGCCCACGTGCCCCACGCCCGTCAGCAGGAAGCGCACCGTGCGCACGGCCCGGGGATTCATGGTTCGAAGGCCTGTCGCACCCCGTCCCGGCGCAGCGTGAAGAGCATCCACGCCGCCACCGGCACCCCCACGAAACACCCGGGCGTCAGCGTGTACATGGCGCAGATGGCGCCCACCATGGCGAGCCCGTACCCCTTGAGGTTCATCGCGCTCCACGCTCCCCAGATGGCCAGCACCCCGCAGAGCACGCCGCACACGATCGCCAGCGTGAGGCCCAGCGTGAACTCCAGCACCGCGGGCGCCTGGCCCGGGGCGGAGAAGGGCGATGCCACCTTGAGCGCCGCGAGCACCGCCGCCAGCAGGCTGAAGGTGACGTGCAGCACGCCCACGATGAGCTGGAAGAACGCCGGGAAGCGCACCATCAGGAAGATCCTGATGCGCGGATCCCCCGGCGCCAGCTGTGGTCCCGGGCCGCTCATGAGCGGGCCCTCAGCGCGCTGACGATCATCCGCGTCGCGGGGGACTTGTTGAGCGTGTAGAAGTGGATGCCCGGCACGCCGCGCGCCAAAAGCTCCATGCACTGCACCGTGGCGTGCGCGACGCCCAGCTGCACCACCGCGTCCGGTTGATCCTTCACGCGCTCCATCTGCAGCGCCAGCCGCATGGGCACCGTGGCGCCGCACATGCGCGTGAAGCGCTGGACCTGCTCATAGTTGGTGATGGGCATGATGCCGGGGACGATGGGGACGTTGATGCCCGCCCGTCGCGCCCGCTCCACGAAGTCGAAATAGAAGGCGTTGTCGAAGAAGAGCTGCGTCACCACGAAGTCCATCCCCGAATCCACCTTCGCCTTCAGGTGCTTGAGGTCGTCCTCGCGTGAAGCCGTCTCCACGTGGCCCTCCGGATAGCACGCACCCCCCAGGCAGAAGTTGAAATCCTCTTCTCGGACGAATCGCACCAGCTCCTCCGCGTAGCGGAAGCCCCCCGGCACCGGTTCGAAGGTCTGCTGCCCCTGCGGTGGGTCCCCACGCAGCAGCAGCAGGTTCTCGATGCGCGCCGCGTCGAGCCGGCGCAGCACGTCACGAAGCTCGTCCCGGGTGTGCCCCACGCACGTCAGGTGCGCCATGGCCTCGATGCCGGTGTGCTTCTTGATGTGCGTCACCAGGTCCACCGTCCGGTCCCGCGTGCTCCCGCCCGCCCCGTACGTCACCGACACGAACCCCGGATTCAGCGGCGCCAGCTCCTCCACCGTGCGCAGGAGCGAGGCCACGCCCGCGTCCGTCTTGGGAGGAAAAAACTCGAACGAGAAGCACGGCTGGGAGGGATTGAGGCAGTTGCGGATCTTCATGTCCGGAGCAGTTTAGACCCTTCCGCGTCGGCCTTGATCGGAGAAGGTGCGTCGCTATAGTCCGCGCCGTTTCGCCACCCCCTGCCATGGAGAAGTCAATGACCCGGCGTACGCCCCTCAACGAGGCCCATCGAAAGCTGGGGGCCCGGATGGTCGACTTCGTGGGGTGGGACATGCCGGTGCAGTACAGCTCCGTCATCGCCGAGCACGAGGCCGTGCGCACCGCCGTCGGCCTCTTCGACGTGTCGCACATGGGCGAGGTGGAGTTCCGGGGCCCCGGCGCGCTGGAGACGGTGAACCGGCTCATCTCCAACGACCTGGCGCGCATCCAGGACGGTCAGGCCGTCTACGCGGGCCTGCTCAACGACCTGGGCGGTTTCGTGGACGACGTCGTCGCCTACCGCTTCAGCCCGGAGCACATCCTCATCTGCGTCAACTCCAGCAACCGCGAGAAGGACTTCGCCTGGATGAAGGCGAGAGCGGAGGGGGTGACGCCGGTGGACCGGGGGGACGACTTCGCGCAGATCGCCATCCAGGGCCCCAAGGCCTTTGGCCTCGTGCAGCGGCTGACGAAGGCGGACCTGTCCAAGGTGGGCACCTACCGCTTCACCGAGGGGGAGGTCGCGGGCGTGAAGTCCATCATCTCCCGCACGGGCTACACCGGTGAGGACGGCTTCGAGCTGTACTGCGCCACCGACGACGCGGTGAAGCTCTGGGACGCGCTCCTGGAGGCCGGCCAGCCGGACGGCGTGAAGGCCTGCGGCCTGGGCGCGCGCGACTCGCTGCGCACGGAGATGAAGTACGCGCTGTACGGCAACGACATCGACGATGCGCACACCGCCCTGGAAGCGGGCCTGGGGTGGATCGTCAAGCTGGACAAGCCGGGCGGCTTCATTGGCAAGGACGCGCTCGTCGCGCAGAAGGCCGCCGGCGTGCAGCGCAAGCTCGTGGGCTTCGAACTCACGGGCGCGGGCATCCCCCGCCACGGCTACCCCATCCTCAAGGACGGCGCCCGCGTGGGCGAAGTCACCAGCGGTACGCAGGGCCCCACGGTGAAGAAGCCCATCGGCATGGGCTACGTGCCCGCCGCGCTGTCCACCGAGGGCTCCACCTTCGACGTGGAGATCCGCGGCCGCGCCGTGCCCGCCGTCGTCGTGAAGACCCCCTTCCTGAAGAAGTCCTGATTCATCCCTTCCATCCCTCCGCACCTTCGCGAGGAGCAACCTCCATGTCCGATTCCATCCCGCAGAACCTGAAGTACACGAAGGAACACGAGTGGGCCCGCGTCGAGGGCAAGACCGTGGTGGTGGGCGTCACCGCGCACGCGCAGGAAGCGCTGGGCGACGTGGTCTACGTGGAGCTGCCGAAGCTGGGCACCCAGCTGGTGGAGGGCAAGCAGTTCGGCGTCATCGAGTCCACCAAGGCCGTGTCGGACCTGTACGCGCCCATCAGCGGCACCGTGGTGAAGGTGAACGATGAGCTCACCAACAACCCGTCCATCATCAACAGCGACCCGTACGGCGCGGGGTGGATCGCGGAGATCGAGCCCTCGGATGCCGAGCAGGTGGGCAAGCTCCTGGATGCCTCCGCGTACGGCGCGCTCCTGAAGTAGTCCTTCGCGCAAGAACTGGCGCGTCCCGGTTGTTAGAGACGCTCCACGAGGCCCCGACCCGTTCGGACGCCGACTCCTTCCGCACCTCCCGCGAGCCCCTCCGACCATGTCCTTGAACTGGAAGTACCAGGAGTCCTTCGCCGGCCGGCACATCGGCCCGGAGGCCCCCGAAGTGAAGCAGATGCTGTCCACGCTGGGTGTGGACTCGCTCGATGTGCTCATCGAGCGCACCGTACCGCCCGCCATCCGCTCCCAGGAGCCGCTGCGTCTGCCCCCCGGCCGCGGTGAGATGGAGGTCCTGGCGCAACTGGAGACCCTCGCCGCGAAGAACCAGGTGTTCCGGTCCTTCATCGGCATGGGCTACCACGACACCCACGTCCCCAACGTCATCCTGCGCAACATCTTCCAGAACCCGGGCTGGTACACCCAGTACACGCCCTACCAGGCGGAGATCGCCCAGGGCCGGCTGGAGGCGCTGCTCAACTTCCAGACGATGGTGACGGACCTCACCGGCATGGAGGTGGCCAACGCCTCGCTGCTCGATGAAGGCACCGCCGCGGCGGAGGCCATGGGCCTCGCGCTGCACGCGGCCAAGGGCGACACCACGGGCGCGGCGTTCTTCGTGTCCGACGCCTGCCATCCGCAGACGCTGGACGTGGTGCGCACGCGCGCGCTGCCGCTGGGCGTGGAGGTCGTCGTGGGCGACCACCGCACGGTGGACCTGTCCGCGAAGAAGTTCTTCGGCGCGCTGGTGCAGTACCCGGCCACCGACGGCGTGGTGCACGACTACCGCGCCTTCGGCGAGCAGGTGCACGCGGCGGGCGGCCTGCTCATCGTCGCGGCGGACCTCTTGAGCCTCACGCTCCTGACGCCTCCGGGCGAGTTCGGCGCGGACGTGGCGGTGGGCACCGCGCAGCGCTTCGGCGTGCCGCTGGGCTACGGCGGCCCGCACGCCGCCTTCTTCGCCACGAAGAACGCCTACACCCGCGTGATGCCGGGCCGCCTCATCGGCGTGTCCGAGGACTCGCAGGGCCTGCCCGCGCTGCGCATGGCGCTGCAGACGCGCGAGCAGCACATCCGCCGCGAGAAGGCGACGAGCAACATCTGCACCGCGCAGGTGCTGCTGGCGGTGATGGCCGGCATGTACGCCGTCTACCACGGGCCGGACGGCCTCAAGGCCATCGCGGAGCGCGTGCACGGGCTCACGACGGTGCTCGCGCGGGGCCTCGCGAAGCTGGGCTTCAAGCCGCGCCACGAGCAGTTCTTCGACACGCTGCGCGTGGAGCTGACCACGGCGCAGGTGCGCGGCGTGCTGGCCGCCGCCGAGGGCGCGAAGATGAACTTCCGCCGCATCGACGACAAGACGCTGGGCCTGGCGCTGGATGAGACGACGCGCGCCAAGGACGTGGAGGACATCCTCACGGCCTTCATCCAGGGCGCGAACAAGTCCGCGCAGCCGGTGGTGCTGGAGGACGTGGCTGTCAACCTGGAGAGCCCGCTCGTCCCCGAGGTGCGCCGCAAGAGCGCGTTCCTCACGCACCCCATCTTCAACCGCTACCACTCCGAGACGGAGATGCTGCGGTACGTGCGGCGGCTGGAGGCGAAGGACCTGTCGCTCACGCACTCCATGATTCCGCTGGGCAGCTGCACCATGAAGCTCAACGCCACCGCGGAGATGATTCCGGTGACGTGGCCGCAGTTCAGCAAGCTGCACCCGTTCGCGCCCACCTCGCAGGCGGCCGGCTACAAGGTCATCTTCGAGCAGCTGGAGCACGCGCTGTCGCAGGTGACGGGCTTCGCCGGGTGCTCGCTCCAGCCCAACGCGGGCAGCCAGGGTGAGTACGCGGGCCTGCTCGTCATCCGCGCGTACCACCAGGCCCGTGGGCAGGGTCACCGCGACGTGTGCCTCATCCCGTCCTCCGCGCACGGCACCAACCCGGCCTCCGCGGTGATGGCCGGCTACCAGGTCGTCGTCACCAAGTGCGACGAGAACGGCAACATCGACCTTGCGGACCTGAAGGCCCGCGCGGACGAGTACAAGGACCGGCTGGCCGCGCTGATGGTGACGTACCCGTCCACGCACGGCGTGTTCGAGGAGGAGATCCGCGAAATCTGCGCCATCACCCACGAGCGCGGCGGCCAGGTGTACATGGACGGCGCCAACCTGAACGCGCAGGTGGGCCTCACCGCGCCGGGCCTGATTGGCGCGGACGTGTGCCACATCAACCTGCACAAGACGTTCTGCATCCCGCACGGCGGCGGCGGACCGGGCATGGGCCCCATCTGCGTGGCCAGCCACCTGGTGAAGTTCCTGCCCGGACACCCGGTCATCCAGACGGGCGGGGCGGACGCCATCGGCGCCATCTCCGCGGCGCCGTGGGGCAGCGCCAGCATCCTGCTCATCTCCTGGATGTACGTGCAGATGATGGGCGGCGAGGGCCTCACGGAGGCGACGAAGCTGGCCATCCTCAACGCCAACTACATCGCCGAGCGCCTCCAGCCGCACTACCCGGTCCTCTACCGGGGCAAGCGCGGCCGGGTGGCCCACGAGTGCATCGTGGACCTGCGGCCGCTCAAGAAGACCGCGGGCGTGGAGGTGGAGGACGTGGCCAAGCGGCTCATGGACTACGGCTTCCACGCGCCCACCGTGTCGTTCCCGGTGGCGGGCACGCTGATGATCGAGCCCACGGAGAGCGAGTCCAAGGCGGAGCTGGATCGCTTCTGCGACGCGATGATCGCCATCCGCCAGGAGATCCGCGACGTGGAGGAGGGGCGTTCCCCCAAGGACAACAACGTCCTCAAGAACGCGCCGCACACCGCGCGCACGCTCACCGCGCCGGAGTGGAACCGCCCCTACACCCGCGAGCAGGCCGTGTTCCCCACGCCGTGGGTGCGCGACAACAAGTTCTGGCCGTCCGTGGGTCGCCTCAACAACGTGCTCGGGGACCGGAAGCTCGTGTGCTCGTGCCCGCCGATTGAAGACTACGAGTCGCCCGCGCAGAAGGTCGCGTAAGCGCTCGCGTCCCTCACGCTGTCAGCACCGGGGCCGTCTTCCTGAATCCATGGGAAGGCGGCCCTCGTGTTTCCGGCGGGCCCTCAGGGGTGCCCGGCGGGCTCCACGTGCACGACGACGTCCACCACCTGCGGGTAGGCGCCGTGCAGCGTCTCCTCCACCTTGTCCGCGACCTCGTGGGCCTGCGCGGTGGTGAGCTGGGGGTCCACTTCAATCTTCAGGTCCACGTAGACGCTCTCCTCCATGCCCCGGCTGCGCACGTTGCGGCACGAGCGCACGCCGGACACCGCGAGCGTGTGCTGGGACACCTGCGCGGGGTCCAGGCGCGCCGTGTCGGAGAGGATGCCCACCGCCTGCCGGACGATGCCGTAGGCCACCCACGCGACGAAGACCATCACGCCCAGCGCGATGAGCCCGTCCGCGCGAGGAAAGCCCAGCGCCACCAGGCCAATGGAGACGAGCACCGCGATGCTCACGAACACGTCCGACAGCGTGTGCTTCGCGTCCGCGAGCAGCAGCGCGCTCTTGTACTTCTCACCGTAGTGCCGCTCCACGCGCGTGACGGCCAGGTTGATGAGGAGCGTGAAGACCATCACCCCCGCCATCGTCGCCGTCACCGTGGGGTGCTTGTCGTGCAGGAGCGAGTCGAACGCCATGCGCCCCAGCTCCAACATGCCCACGCCAATCATCGCGCCGATGCCCAGCGACGCGAGCGCCTCGAACTTGCCGTGCCCGTAGGGGTGGTCCGCGTCCGCCGGCTGGGAGGCCACGCCCATGGCCACGAGCCCCAGCACGTTGGAGCCGCCGTCGATGAACGAGTGCAACCCGTCCGCCGTCACCGACGCGGAGTGGGCGAGCAATCCGAAGACGAGCTTGGCGACCGCCACCACCCAGTTGGCCACGAGGATGGCCAACAGGACGAAGCGGACCTTGCGGTTGCGCTCCTGGAGCGCGGCAGTTCGGTCGACGAGGGTGGCTTCCACGGCGGGGCAGGGTAGTGCCCCCGCTTCCCGGGCGCGAGCGTCAGTTGGGCCCGGGTGCCCGACGTCGGACGGTGCGGCTACTGTCGGAAGAGCCGCATCCGCGGGCCGCCGCCCATTTCCAGGAAGAAGCCGAACTGGAAGCGCACCGTGGCGTCCTGGGTCAGCAGGCCGGACGGCGGGTTGGGGAAGGGCTGGGCGCGCTTGAACGACGCCACCGCCTCCATGTCCAGGAAGTCCAGGCCGCTGCTCTTCTCCACCTGGATGTCCTTCACGGCCCCGCGCTCATCCAGGGTGATGCTGAGCAGCGTCTGCCGGTCGCGCCCGGAGTAGATGTTGCCCGTCGGGTCGCGCACGCGCAGCTGCTCGTTGGGGTTCCAATGCATCCCCACGCTCTGCTTCACGCGGTTGAAGAAGCTCGCGTACTTCCACTCGCGCGTGTTGAGGAAGGTGCCGTCGCCTTCCTCCTGGTCCTGCAACATGTCGTTGGGCGCCGCGCCCACCACGCGATCCATGGCGGCCTGGGAGGGCATCAGCGTGGCCAGCCCCGGTGAGCCGGTGCGGCCGGTGGAGCCGTCCTCCTCGCTGGTGTCGCCCTCGCCGGGCTGGATGCGCAGGCGCTTCGCGTTGCCCGGGGTGGCGTGGCTCTCCGACTGGTTCTTCACCGCCATGCCCGGGCCGCGCTCGCGCGGATCCGTCTTCATGGCGATCTCCTGCTTGCGGCGCGTCTCCGGCATCTCGAAGGAGGGCTTCTGGCCGCCCTGCGTCTGGGGCTTGTCGTCCGCGCCCTGGCCGTTGTTGCCGGACACGCGCGGCGGCTGCACCTGCTCCGTGGGCGCGCCCTCCTGCTTCTGGGGCGCCGTCTTCTGCGGCATGGCGTTGCGGTAGAAGGCCGTCTGGTCCTTGGCGCGCGTCTCCTTCTGGACGGTGTTGTTGCTCTCCGCCAGGTACTTCGCGTCCGGGGACACCTGCTCATTTCCCGGCGCCACGTCCACCACCTGGCCCTCCGGCTTCTTCTCCTCCGGCTTCTTCTTCTCCTCCGGGGTCTCGCGCTTCTCGGTGGGGCGGGGCTTCACCTGGGGGGACGTGGGGCCCCGGTTCTTCGCCCATTGATCCGACGTGAGGGGGCGCACCGCCACGGACGTGGGGCGGGGCGTGGGACGCTTCTCGCCCGCAAGGTTCGTCTGGAGGAGGGACGCCAGGAGCACGAAGCCCACGATGGCGGCCTGCCCCAGGAGCGCCAGGACGGCCGCCACCAGATAGCGCCACGGCGCGCGCTTCTTGCGCCGCTCCCGCCAGTCTGTCGAGGAACCCTTGCCCACGGCCTGATGATAAACCTCCGGACCGCCTCTTCAGTCCCGAACGTGCGGCCCACAACACCGGAAGTACCGAAGAGATTCGCGTGCCGGGCATTGGATGCGCACGAATTGTCCTCTTCGGCTCAGTAGATGGGCGCGACCTCCGCGCCGTTGAAGTAGTAGCGCAGGATCTCCGGATAGCGCTGACCGGCTTCCGCCCGGCCAATGGCGCCTGTCTGACACATGCCCACGCCGTGGCCCCAGCCTCCGCCCCGGAAAAGCCACCCGGTGAGGCGGCCCTCGGCGTCCCGCTCGGCTTCCACCGTGGCCATGCTGCTGTTGAGCATCCCGAAGAGCCGCCGGATGTTCAGCTCGCCCCGGACCTGCGTCGCGCCCTTCAGGCCGGCCAGCGTGAGCAGCTTCGCCCGGCCGGAGACCCCACGCTCGGACAGACTCAAGGCCTGGATGGGCCCCACGCCCAGCTTCTCCGTGAGCGCGTCCACCTGCGCTTGCGTGAAGCGCTTCTCCCAGCGGAACTTCGTCGGCTGGGCGAAGCTGGACAGGCGGCACGCGGCGGGCACGTCCGGCGCGGCCAGCCACGCCTTGAGGGAGGACGGCCCGGGCACGTCCGGCGCGGCCTCCAGCAGGTCCGGCCGTCCGCGCAGGCTGGGGTCGGGCGGGCCTCCCCAGACGACGTCGTTGTCCTCGGTGTGGCCGCCGCACACGGCGCTGTAGACGGAGTCCACCAGCCGCCCGTCCTTGCTGAAGAGCGCCTCGCCCCGGGTGGCCTCCACCGCGGCGGTGGTGCTGGCCGCCTCTCCGGTGCGGCCCCGGTACACCGCGCAGTGCTGCTCCGAGCACAGCAGGTACGGATCCGCCAGGTGCTTGATGCCCACCTTCGCCAGCACCTCGCCCCGCGCGGTGACGGCCTGGGCCTTGAGCGCCTCCGGGTGCGCGCGCGCGAAGATTTCGGATGGCACCAGGCCCTTGAGCAAGTCCTCCAGCGGCACCACGTTCACCACCGCGAGCTTGCCGCTCCGGTCCGCCGCGAACTGGAGCGCGCCCCGGAAGCTGCGGTCCTCGAAGGCGTGGAAGTCGTAGCCCACGCCGTACTCCACCTGCCGCACGTCGAAGCCGCTGCCATCCGGCGTCTCCGCGTCCAGCCGGTCCTGGGCAAGCCCCACCACCGCGTCGTTCTCGTCCTTCACCTCGAGGATGGCGCTGGACGGCTTGCGGACCTCCTCGAAGAGGGTGGTGCGCAGGCCGTAGCGGCGCAATAGCTCCGCCTGCTTCTCCGCCGCGGCGTGGGGCGTGAGGGCCTCTTCACCCAGCAGCAGGTAGCGCCGGTTGTCGATGACCTTCCCCGCGATGCCGTACACGGAGCCCAGCGTGTGGGTGCGCACCGCGAGCCCCCGCGCGCGCCACGTCTCCTGCGCCTCCGACAGGCCGGCCTTGTCCGCGAACCGGAACTCGCCCAGCTGCAGCCGCGCGCTCCACTGCGCGGGTTCTCCTTGCGTCACCCGCACCGTCCACCGGGAGCCCGCGGGCGCATCCAGCATCTTGTCGTCCGGCCCGCCGAAGCGCAGGCGCATCCGGCCGCGCGGCGAGAACGTCACCGTGTCGCGCCCTTCCATCAGCTTGATGGGCAGCCGGGGCTCGCCGTTGCGGAAGTCCAGGCGCTTCAGGTCCTGCGGCCCGGGCAGACCGGAGGTGAGCGGATCCGGGAGCGCGCTCCCGGCCGTGGGCGCCACGCCCGCGTCGGGGGTGTTCGGGGAGGCGGCGGGCTTCGTGCTCGAGGAGACCTCCGGCTCGCCCAGTCCGCGCGTCGCGGGAGCAGGGGCGGGCGCCGGAGTGGCACAGGAGGCGAGCAGCAGGGCGGTCAGGAGGAGGACGGCTTTGGACACGGCGGGCGGCACCGTAGCCGCCGCGCGGTCAGGCGTCACGGTCCTCCCTTCCAGTGCGGCGCGTCTCGCCCTGGATGACCGGCAGTGAATAGAACGGCCGACGCCATGCGTTGGCCCTGTTCATGCGAATTCACGGAGGCAACGGCTTGACGAAGCGAAACACCCTGGTGACCTCCCTGGCTGCCTGCACCCTGGCCCTGAGTCTGAGCGCTTGCGGTGGCGGTGGCGGCTCGGGCGGGTCATCGGACTCGGGGGGCTCCTCCCAGACTCCCGCGTCCAACGCCAACGCTCCCACCATCGAGAAGTCCACCACCGCCCCGGGCAAGGCGCCCCCCATCGGCGTGCAGCCGGTGCCCAACACGCCCGCCGCGGAGATGCCGGCGCACGCGGACCACACCCCCATCGCGGAGCCCGGGCCCCAGCCCGCGGTCAGTGCCAAGGCGATGTCGGCCGTCGCGGCGACGACGCCCGCCCATGAGTGGGTGGTGTCGCCCGGCGGCAACGACGGCGCCGAGGGCACGGCCGCAGCGCCGCTGCGCACCATCGCCATGGCGGTGGGCAAGGCCGCTCCCGGCGACCGCGTCCGCGTGCTGGCCGGCACCTACGCGGAGCGCGTCGTCCTGGGCGAGAACGTCCAGGGGGGCACCGCGGAAGCGAAGATCACCCTCCAGGGCGAGGGCCGCCCGAAGCTCACGCCGGGCAGCGGCTCGGGCGCGCTCATGCAGGTGCGCCGGCCGAACTGGGTCATCGACGGCTTCGACATCGATGTGCAGTCGCAGCCCATCTTCGGCGTCTCCTTCGAGGGCGACGTGCAGGGCACGGTGCTCGCCAATTCGGAGCTGCACCACGGGACGGGTGGGGCG
>NZ_RAWI01000059.1 GCF_003612125.1 Corallococcus praedator | reverse complement strand
GCCGCCTTGTCTGCGCGGGGGGACGGGCGGCGCGGACAGGAGGGCTACCAGCAGCAGTCCCGGAACGAATCGCAGCAGGGGCGGCTTTCGCATGGCCTCACGAAACGACAACGGGACGCCCGAAATGCCCGGGCGCCCCGTTGATTGTGCCACGCCGAGCCGCTTCGGTGAATCAAATGAAGCGGGCCCGGCAGGCTTGCACGGCGTGCAGCGAATTAACCGCCGCAGCTCACGTCGTTGAACGCGTTCGTGGGCTCGCCCGCGACCAGGTTCAGGCCGTTCGGCGTGTCCTCGTCGATGCCGCAGGGGGCCTGGACGACGGCCTCACCAGCGACCGTGGCGGACGTGATGCCCCACGTGTCGCCTTCGGGATCGTTGTCGACGTTGCCGATCGCCGTGGCGCTGAAGAAGCAGTTCGGGCAGTCATCGATGGTGGGGTTCACGCCCACGTTGTTGACCGCGTCCGCGGCGGCGGGAGGCGCGGGGAACTTCAGCGCGTCCTGGCCGATGCAGCCGAGGGTGGCGCCAGCGCGGCGGGCCGTCTGGGTCGCGTCCACCGCGGCGGCGCAGCCCGTCGCCAGGCCGTAGCTGTAGCGGTTGCCGGCCTCGGGATCGAACCCGATGACCGTGAAGTTCACCTGGTACTTGTCCTTCTCACCGAAGTACGCCTTCTGGGCCGTGAAGATGGCCTTCAGGTTCGTCTTCGCCTCCGACTGCTTGGACTTCGCCTGGAAGCGGATGAAGTTCGGGATGGCGATGGCGGCCAGGATGCCGATGATGGCGACCACGATCATCAGCTCGATCAGGGTGAAGCCACCCTTCTTCCGGAAGAGACGGTTCATCATGTTTTGGAACTCCGCGGCAGGCAGAGGGGGGTTGAACGACGTGCGAACTCTTAGCACGAAGAGTGCCACCGCGAACAATCTGGCCAACCGCTCGGATTCCCTCAAAGGGCAGCCCACCTCAGGCGCGGCACGCCTGCTGGCCTGCCAATTTTTGTCACTGACGCTGACGGTTTTCGTCGTCCGCCACGAAGTCGCCAGTGACATGAGCGGCGGGTAGGATTCCCGGCTCCGTGACGTTCACCTACGCGCCGGGCTGGGCCGAGCCCCTCTTCATCCTCTTCCTGTTCTTCCTGGGCCTGTGCTTCGGCTCCTTCCTCAATGTCGTCATCGCGCGCGTGCCGGAAGGGCTGAGCATCGTGCGGCCGGGGTCGCGCTGCCCGAAGTGCGGGCACGTGCTGTCCTGGTACGAGAACATCCCCGTGCTGTCGTGGCTGGGCCTGCGCGGGAAGTGCCGTGGGTGCGGCATGCCCATCTCCCCGCGCTACGTCCTGGTGGAGCTGCTCACGGGCCTCTTGTTCCTCGCGTGCCTCAAGCGCTTCGACTGGGCGTATCCGCTCGTGCCCGCGCTGGTGCTCGTCTGCCTGCTGGTGCCGCTCACCTTCATTGATCTGGAGCACTGGATCCTGCCCTTGTCGCTCACCGTGCCGGGCATCGTGGCGGGCATCGTGCTGGCCATTCCCCTGGGCCAGGACGCGGTGGTGAACGCGGTGGTGGGCGCGTCGGTGGGCTTCCTCACCTTCCGCTTCATGGAGTACGTGGGCTGGAAGGTCTTCAAGAAGGAGGCGCTGGGCGGCGGGGACAAGTTCCTCGTCGCGCTCCTGGGCGCGTTCCTCGGCTGGCAGTCGCTGCTCGGCATCCTCTTCTTCTCGTCGTTCCAGGGCGCTGTCGTGGGCGTGGTGATGCTCGCCCTCACCGGCCGGGCAGGCCCCCGCGGCGAGGAGGAGAAGGTGGATCCGTCCAAGGCCTCTTCCGAGGAGGAGGCGGAGGAGCCCCCGTCCACGATGACGTGGGAGTTCACGAAGCCCGGACTGCCCTGGTGGAAGCGGGTGGCGCTGGTGATTCCGTGCCTGCTCTTCCAGGACATCCCGGATGTGACGCTGGATGAGGAGACGGGCGAGGAGCAGTGGGAGCCGGAGGCCACCAACATCCCGTTCGGTCCGTGGCTGGCGCTGGCGGGGCTGGAGATCATGCTGCTGGGGCCGTGGCTCTCCCGTGTGTTTCCGGTGGAGGTCGCGATGATGCTCGGGGGGACGCAGTGAGGCGCGTGTCGCCGGTGCGCGGATGAAGTGGCGCATCGCGAGCGTGGCCTTCCTGCTGGGCTCGCTGTCCACGGGCCTGTCCTGGCTCACGCTGCAACCGGTGTTGATCCGCCTGCTGGACGTGGCGCGGCGGCTGGCGGACCCCGGGACGCCGGAGGCGGAAGGCCTGTCGCGCATCCGCACCTTCCTGCCCCTGGCGCTGGGCCTGGACCTGGTGGTGCTGACGGTGCTGGCCTACGTCGTGTTGGACCTCACGGTGGGCCGCCCGCTGCGCGCCACCGAGGCCGCCGTGGAGCAGCTGGGCCGGCTGCAACTGGACGTGCCGCTGGCGGGGCAGGGCGGACCGCTGCTGTCGCGCATCCAGCGCGCGCTGCAGCGCATGGCGGAGGCGCTGCGGCAGGAGCAGGCCCTCACGCGCTCGCAGCTGGAGGCGCTGCGCGAGGCGAACTCCCGGCTCGCGCGGGCGCAGACGGAGCTGGTCGCCTCGGAGCGGCTGGCCACCGTGGGAAAGCTGGCCGCGGGCGTGGCGCACGAGGTGGGCAACCCGCTGGCGGGCATCCTGGGCTACCTCTCCCTGGCGCGCATGAAGGCGGAAGGGCCGGAGGTGAAGGACTTCCTGGAGCGCATCGACCACGAGGTCCTGCGCATCGACCGCATCGTGCGGGGCCTGCTGGACCTGGGGCGCCCCGGCAGCGCGCAGCCGGTGCCGGTGGACGTGGGGCAGGTGGTGGAGACGTGCGTGCGCCTGGTGCGCGCCGGCCCGGAGCTGGACCGCGTGGACGTGACGCTGGCCGTGACGCCCGGCCTGCTGGCGCGCGCGGACCCAGGGCCCCTGTCGCAGATCCTCATCAACCTGATGCTCAACGCCGCGCAGGCCATGGGCGGCCAGGGGCAGGTGCGCATCTCCACCCGGCGCGAGGACGCGCTCCTGTTCGTGGAGGTGGAGGACAGCGGTCCGGGCCTGTCGCCGGAGGTGCGCGCGCACCTCTTCGAACCGTTTTTCACCACCAAGGGGCGGCAGGGCACCGGCCTGGGGCTCGCGGTGTCGTTGAACCTGGCGCAGGGCATGGGCGGCCGGCTGGAGGCCCGCGACGGCGCGGGGGGCGGCGCTTGCTTCCGGCTGTCGCTTCCCGCCGTCTGATACGCGCTGGGGCGGGTGGGGCGTATGATGCGCCCACCCCCATGTCCCTCTTCCGCACCGTTCTCGTCGCCGACGACGAGCCGTCCATCCGCCACATCCTCACCCTGGTGCTCACCGACAAGGGCTACGAGGTGCGCGCCGTCGCCGACGGCGAAGAGGCCCTGCGCGAGCTGTCCGCGCGCGCCTACGACGTCCTCCTGTGCGACGTGCGCATGCCGAAGCGCGACGGGCTGTCGGTGCTGCGCGCGGCGCTCGTGGACCAGCCGGGCCTCACCGTGGTGGTGATGAGCGCCTACGGTTCGCAGGAGCAGGCGCTGGAGGCGGTGCAGGCGGGGGCGTACGACTACGTCCAGAAGCCCTTCAAGCCGGAGGAGATCGTCTTCGTCCTGCGCAAGGCGGAGGAGCGCGAGCGGCTGCTGCGGGAGAACCGGCGCCTGCACGAGGCCCACCTTCCCGGCGCGTCCCTGGGGCACATCCTGGGGGAGAGCGCCGCGCTCCAGGCGGTGCTCAAGCAGGTGGCGCGCGTGGCCCCGGTGGACACCACCGTGCTCATCTCCGGGGAGAGCGGCACCGGCAAGGAGCTCATCGCGCGCGAGTTGCACGGCAAGAGCCGCCGCTCCGCCATGGCCTTCGTGGCCGTCAACTGCGGCGCCATCCCCCACGGCCTCCTGGAGAGCGAGCTGTTCGGCCACGCCAAGGGCGCCTTCACCGACGCGCGCACCGCCCGCCGGGGCCTGTTCGCGGAGGCTGACGGCGGCACGCTCTTCCTCGACGAGGTGGGCGAGCTGCCCCTGGGCGCGCAGGTGAAGCTCCTGCGCGTGCTGCAGGAGGGGGAGATCCGCCCGGTGGGCGAAAGCCGCGTGGAGCGCGTGGACGTGCGCGTGGTGGCCGCCACGCTGCGCGACCTGGGCCGGCTGGTGGAGAAGGGTGAGTTCCGCGAGGACCTCTACTACCGCCTCAACGTCGTGAACCTCGCCCTGCCGCCCCTGCGCGAGCGCCGCGAGGACATCCCGCTGCTCGCCCGCTCCTTCCTGGGGCGCTTCAACCGCGAGCTCAACCGGGACCCTCCGGTGCAGGGCTTCACCCCGGAGGCGGAGGCCCTGCTCACGGCCTACGCCTGGCCGGGCAACGTGCGCGAGCTGGAGAACGCCATGGAGCGCGCGGTGCTGCTGGAGGAGGGAATCCTGATCGCGCCTGGCAGCCTGCCGGAGAAGCTGTGGGCGGCTTCCGCACCCGCGGCCGCCGGGGCGGTCGCGCCGCTACAGGCCACAGGCGACCTGTCGCTCAAGCGGGCCATCCGGGAGCTGGAGGAGTCCTACATCCGGGCAGCGCTTCGTCGCACGAAGGGCAATCGCACCCGGGCGGCGGAGGTCCTGGACATCAGCCACCGCGCGCTTCTGTACAAGATCAAGGAGTACGGCATTGATCCCGACGCGGAGGCACTCCGGACCTGAAGGAGGGACTTGAAGGGCAGGGGAGGGGCCAGCAGGCGACCCGACCTGGCAGGAATCCTCCGCCGCCATTTGACGGAACGCGGCCGGGGCCGGAAAATCGGGCCTCCGCGGTGGTACGTCAGGGGGCGAGCGGCTGTCGTCGGTCTTTGCGGCGCTCCCCCGTCCGATGGGCGGCCGGGCGCCAAGCACTTTTTAGGAGGGGTATCAAGCCGGTGCTACGCTGGCCGCCTCTCCGATGGAGTTACGCATGGCGAAGGGCAAACTGGCACTTGGGCTGGATATCGGGTCGACGTCGATCAAGATGATCATGCTCAAGGAGCAGCGCAAGCGCGGTGAAGTGGGCTACGCCCTGCAGAGCTTCGGAATGAAACCGCTGCCTCCTGAAGCCATCGTCGACGGCGCCCTGATGAACTCCACGGCCATCGTGCAGGCGGTGCAGGAGCTGATGGCGGAGCTGAAGGTGAAGGGCAAGGACGTCGCCATCGGCGTGTCCGGCCACTCGGTCATCATCAAGAAGATCCAGATGCCCCGCATGAGCCAGGAAGAGCTCGAGGAGAGCATCCAGTGGGAGGCGGAGCAGTACATCCCCTTCGACGTGAAGGACGTGAACATCGACACGCAGATCCTCGACGGCGGCGGCAACGACGCCACCGGTCAGATGGACGTGCTGCTGGTGGCCGCCAAGAAGGACATGATCAACGACTACACCACCGTGGTCTCCGAAGCGGGACTGGCGCCGGTGGTGGTGGACGTGGACGCGTTCGCCGTCCAGAACATGTTCTCCACGAACTACGAGCTGCCGGAGAAGGAGACCGTCGTCCTCATCAACGCCGGCGCCTCCGTGGTGAACATCAACATCATCGCCAACGGCGTGACGGTGTTCACCCGCGACGTGACCATCGGTGGCAACCAGTTCACCGAGGAGATCCAGAAGCAGCTCAACGTCTCCTACGAGGAGGCGGAGGCGCTGAAGATCGGCGGCAACCGCGCGGACGCGGACGCCGTGGTGCCCCAGGACGTGGAGCGGGTGCTCTCCAGCGTGGCGGAGCAGGTTGCCGGTGAAATCCAGCGCTCGCTGGACTTCTACGCGGGCACCGCCGCGGACTCGAACTTCACCAAGGTCTACCTGTCCGGTGGCACCGCGAAGATTCCCGCCCTGTTCAAGACCATCGAGGCGCGGACCGGCGTGCCGGTGGAGATCCTCAACCCGTTCCGGAAGATTGAAGTGGACAACCGCAAGTTCGACCCCGCGTTCATCATGGACGTGGCACCCATGGCCGCGGTGGCAGTGGGACTGGCGCTCCGGCGCCCGGGCGACAAGCTGGGCTGAACCGCTCTGGCCGCGAGGAGATGACGCACATGATGATTCGAATCAATCTGCTGCCCGTCCGGGCGGTGAAGAAGCGCGAGATGGGCCAGCAGGTGCTGGTCATCTACGCCGCGGTCCTGATCGCCGCGGTGGTGGGCAACTACTTCTGGTACGCGGATCGCGATGGCGACCTCACGCGCGCCAAGCAGGGCATCGCCCAGACGAAGGCGAAGATCGCGGAGCTGGAGAAGGTCATCGGAGAGGTGACCAACATCAACACCCGCAAGACCGAGGTGGAGAAGAAGCTCGCCGTGCTGGACACGCTGCGCAAGGGCCGCAACGGGCCGGTGCGCATGCTGGACGCGCTGTCGTCCGCCCTCCCCAAGAAGGTCTGGCTCAAGACCTTCGTGGAGGCGTCCAACAACGTCACCATCAACGGGTCGGCCGTCAGCCACGACGAGGTCGCGGAGCTGATGCGCGGCCTGGGCGGCATGGTGTGGACGCCCAAGGGCATGGGGCGCCTGGTGGAGCAGCGCCGGGATGCCCAGACGTCCCGCGTGGAGCTCTTCAACACGGAGACCGCCTCCGTGGAGGAGTTCCCCGTGGCGGACATCCGGCCGTTCTTCAAGAACATCGAACTGACCAACGCGGTGCAGGCCAAGGCGGCGAACACGCCCGGCGCGCCCACGCTCGTCGACTTCAAGCTCACCCTCACCGCCAACTACGCCATCTAGCAGGCGGCGAAGGACCCCCACGTCATGGACAAATACCTGGATCAGCTCGCGAAGGCCCCGCCGGCGGTGAAGTTCGGCGGACTCGCGGCACTCGTCGTCATCCTGACCGTCGCCAACTTCTTCTTCGCCATCCAGCCGACGGAAGAGGCCATCACCGCCCGGGCGGCGGAGCGCCGCAAGCTGGACCTGGAGCTCGCGGAGAAGAGCGAGATCGCCCAGAACCTCAATGAGCGCCGCCGCGAGATGGACGTGCTGGAGCAGAAGCTGGCGGAGGCCCTCACGGAGCTGCCGGAGCGGCGCGACATGGAAGAGCTGCTCGCGCAGATCAACGACATCGGCAAGAAGTCCGGACTGGAGATCGCCCGCGTGGAGCCTGACAAGGAGTACGTCAGCGGCGGCGAGTTCTTCGCGCGCATCCCCATCAAGATGACGGTGAGCGGCAACTACCACGAGATCGCCATGTTCCTGCAGGAGATGGCGAACATGCGCCGCATCGTGAACGTCAACAACATCAAGTTGGATGGGGCGACGCTGAAGAACGAGAAGGTGGTCCTCCAGAGCAGCTTCCTGGCCACCACGTTCCGCTTCGTCGATCCGAAGGCCGTCGCCGTCGACCCCAAGAAGAAGACCGCAGAGAAGAAGAAAAACTAGAAACTTGATCCGCCCTGCAACTGGGGCGACAAGGGATGACGCGGATGAAGACGTTCAAGTCCACGATGACTGCTGCGGTGCTGGTGCTGACCCTGTCTGCCTGTGGGGAGACGCCCAAGGCCAGCAATGCCTCCGCCAAACCCAAGGCCGCGGCCCCCGCCGTGGCACCGGTGACGGTGAAGGCGGAGGTGTCGACGGTGCCAGGATTCGTCTACACCTACAGTCCCGTGGGCAAGCGGGATCCGTTCCGGAGTCCGCTGGAGGAGCTGGGACCGGTGGCGCGGGATGCACCGGAGCGCGCCTGCAACGAACCCCTGTGCGTGTTCGACCTCGACCAGCTCAAGCTGGTGGCGGTCGTGACGGGGGACGCCAGTCCGCTGGCGATGGTGGAGGATCCGCTGGGCCGGGGCCACATCGTCCGGCGTAACACCCGGGTGGGGCGCCAGGGCGGTAAGGTGACCCAGATCCTCCGGGACTCGGTCACCGTCACCGAGGTCTTCACGGGTGCCAAGGGCGAGCTCATCAGCAATCCGGTGAGCCTGCACCTCAAGGCAGATGGCGTAAAGGACCCCGCCTACAACCTGATGACGGGCAAGAACTGGGAGTAGCGCCCCACGGCGCGCCCGCGGGCAGTCGCCCGCTACCAACTTGTTGAGGGGACGCATGCTCGAGCAGAGCGCTGTGACGAGGGGCAAGTGGATCATGGCGACCGCATGGGCGGTCGTCCTGGCAAGCGCCAAGGTGTACGGCGCGGATCTGAATACGCTGCGCGACCTGCAGGTGTCGCGGACGGGAGCTGGTGCCCAGGTCGTGGTGACCGGGACCCGGCCGCCTACCTTCACCGTCTTCCGGCTCAGTGGGCCGGAGCGGCTGGTGGTGGACCTGTCGTCCGCGGATGCCACGGGCATCAAGGGACACCATGACGGCACCGGTCCGGTGTCCGGCGTGGTGGCCGCCCAGTTCTCCGACGCCCGCGCCAGCGTGGGCCGCGTGCTGGTGGCGCTCGACCAGGCGTCCCAGTACGACGTGCGCGCCGAGGGCAACCGCGTCGTCATCTCCGTGGACGGCTCCCCGGTGGCCCCCGCCGCCGTGACCGCCCAGGCACCCGCGACGCCGAAGCCGGCCGAGCCGGTGGCCGCCGCGCCGAAGCCCGCGGAGCCGGTGGCGGTCGCCGCCGCGCCGAAGCCCGCGCCGGTGAAGGCCGCGCCCGCTCCCGTCGTGGAGGCGATGGTGGCCGTGGTGCCGGAGGAGGGCGCTGCCGCCAAGGCCGCTCCGTCCCAGGCGCCGGGCCGCGAGAACGTGGTCGCCACGGAGGCGGATGAGCGCGAGGTGGCCCACCCGGCCCAGCGCATCACCCGGCTGTCCCTGGACGGCGACGCGCTGCGCGTGGGCACCGATGGCGACATCGCGCGCTACGAGGTCCTGGAGCTGGTGGATCCCCCCCGCCTCGCCGTGGACGTCTACGGCGTGGGCCTGAGCGCGAAGGCGCCCAAGGTGAAGGGCTCCCTGCTCAAGGACGTGCGCGTGGGCGCCCATGAGGACAAGGTGCGCCTGGTCCTCGTGGCCAAGGGCGACATGCCCGCCTACCGCGTGGACCGCTCCGAGCGCGGCCTGGAGGTGGTGCTGGGCGCCGCGGTGGCGCGCAAGCCGAAGCCCTCCACATCCCGCGACGCGGTGGCGGAGACCGAACCCCTGCGCCCGCAGCCGCTGCCCGTGGAGGCGGCGAAGCCGCAGCCCGCGCCGGCCGTCGTGGCCCAGGCGGCCCCGCAGCCCCAGGTGGTGGAGGTCAAGGACCTGTCCTTCGACGAGAGCGCCTCCGGTGGCCGCGTGCAGCTGAAGCTGTCCGGCGCGACGACGTGGAAGGTGGACCGGCCGGATCCGCGCAGCGCGGTGCTGACGCTGGACAACGCGCGGCTGCCCAAGAAGCTGGAGCGCAGCCTGGACACCAGCGCGCTGGACACGCCGGTGAAGATGATCAGCGCCTTCAGCGTCCCCGGTGAGGGCCGCAAGGTGCGCGTGGTGGTCGCCGCCGACGGCGCCATCGAGGAGAACGTCACCCAGGGTGCCAACACCCTGAGCTGGCGGCTGGACGTGCAGGGCGTGAAGACGGAGGAGGTGGCGGTCACCCAGCGCACCGCCGGCTTCACGGCCGAGGCCCCGGCGTACGCGGCGGAGGGCGCGCCCCAGCAGGCGCGCTACCGTGGCAAGCGCGTGTCCTTCGAGTTCAAGGACATCGAGATCCAGAACCTGCTGCGCGTCATCGCGGAGATCTCCAAGCGCAACATCGTCGTGGCCGACGACGTGTCGGGCCGCGTGACCATCCGCCTGCGCAATGTTCCCTGGGACCAGGCGCTGGATCTCATCCTGCGCACCAAGCAGCTGGGCCAGGAGCAGGTGGGCAACATCATCCGCATCGCGCCCTTGAAGACGCTGGAAGAGGAGGCGCGGCTGCGCCAGGAGCGCAAGAAGTCCCTGCAGCAGCAGGAGGACCTGCTGGTCAGCCTGGTGCCGGTGAACTACGCGGTGGCCGGTGACATGTCGTCGCGGGTGAAGGACGTGCTCAGCGACCGTGGCTCGGTGACGGTGGACACGCGCACCAACGTGCTCATCATCAAGGACATCCGCTCCAACACGGAGAAGGCGCGCGCCCTGGTGCGCAGCCTGGACACGCAGACGCCGCAGGTGCTCATCGAGAGCCGCATCGTGGAGGCGAGCACCACCTTCAGCCGCAACCTGGGCGTGCAGTGGGGCGGTCAGGCGCGCCTGTCGCCGGCGACCGGCAACCCCACCGGCCTCATCTTCCCCAGCACCGTCGGCGTGACGGGTGGCTCTTCGGGCGCGGCTCCGGGCCTCCCGGCGGCGCCCAACTTCGCGGTGAACCTGCCGGCGGCCGTGGGCCAGGGCATCGGTGGTGCCATGGGCTTCGCCTTCGGTTCCGCGGGCGGCGCGCTCCAGCTCAACCTGCGCCTGTCGGCGGCGGAGACGGAGGGCGCGGTGAAGACCATCTCGTCGCCCAAGGTCACGACGCTGGACAACAACACGGCCCGCATCAGCCAGGGTCTGTCCATCCCGTTCAGCCAGACGTCGGCGAGCGGCGTGAACACCACCTTCGTCGAAGCGCGTCTGTCCCTGGAAGTCACGCCGCACATCACGCAGGACGGCAGCATCCTCATGTCCATCCAGGCGCAGAACAACCAGCCGGACCCGTCCAACACGGGCGCCAACGGACAGCCGTCCATCCAGCGCAAGGAGGCCAACACGCAGGTCCTGGTGAAGGACGGCGATACCACCGTCATCGGTGGCATCTACGTGCGCCGGGGCAGCACCTCCAGGGACTCGGTGCCCTTCCTGTCGAAGATCCCCGTGCTGGGCTTCTTCTTCCGGAGCACCTCCGAGACCGATGAGCGCCAGGAACTGCTCATCTTCATCACGCCCCGCATCCTCAACCGGCAGACCATCGCGCAGAGCCTCTAGAGGCCTGCCGCCTGATTGGGAGACTCATTCCAATGAAGCCCTTGTTTGTCGCGGCGTCCCTGGCGCTGGGCCTGTGCGGGTGCTCCGAAAGCCCGCCGGTCATTCAAATCCTCTCCAGCCAGGTCCCGAGCGCGGAGTGCTCGCTCGATGATGACTCGGCCTCCCGTGCGGCCGGGTCGCTCAACCTGGCCTACGGTCAAAGCTATGTGCTGGGGCTGTTCGTCAACTCCAGCTACACCAACACCCCGCTGGAGGTGAACGGCGCCCCGTTGGATCCGGAGCCCACCACGGGTGGGCAGGGCACGGCCATCGTGGAGACGGTGGAGCTGTCGTATGAGACGACGCCGAACGTCCGGATCCCCGACCAGACGATCAACTACACGGCGTCCCTCAACCCCGGCTCGGAGCAGAACCGGCTGGTGCTCAGCCTGCTGACCCAGGAGTCCGCGGAGGCCCTGCTGGACGCGGTCTCCCCCGGGGGCGAACCGGTGCAGGTGACCGTCACCATCAAGCTGACGGGCCGCTACGCGGCGGGCAGCGGCTCGTTCGAGTCGAACGATTACGTCTACACCTTCCGGGCCTTCAACCAGGACCAGGGCATTCCCGCCTGCGCTCCGGGAACGGTCGCGGAGCCGGTGGCCCCGTGTGGTTCCTCCGGTGGTCAGGACGGCAACTACCCCACCTGCATCTGACCCGCGGGCGCTCGCCGCCCGCCTGGGATGACCATGTCCTTTCGCACGCACCTTGAATCGGTGGTGAACCAGGTGGACGGAGCCCTCGCGTGCAGCGTGATGGGCTTCGACGGCATCTCCGTGGACACGTTCCAGAAGGACGAGGCCGCGGAGCTGGACGTCACGGGCACCTGGGTGGAGTACGCCAACCTGCTGACGCAGCTGAAGAACGCGGCCGAGTCCCTCAAGACGGGCACGGTCACGGAAGTGAGCGTCAACAGCGAGAAGGTCCTCACCGTGATGCGCCTGCTGACGCCGGACTACTTCCTGGTGCTGGCGCTGCGCGCGGACGGGAACTTCGGCAAGGGCCGTTACGTCCTGCGCGTGACGGCGCCGAATGTGAAGGCGGAGCTGTAGCGGACAGTCGTCCGGGCAGGGGCCGTCCTGCCTGCCCGGCGACGCACCGTGCCGCTGCTTTCCCCTTTGCAGGACTCAGGGCATGGGCTAGACACCCCGGACTTTTCATCGTTTTTGTCTGTCCGAAGGAGTCGGTCCCCATGGCCGGTTTTGTCGATACGTCCGAGTTCCGCAATGGTTTGAAGATCGAGATCGACGGCGAGCCGTTCGTGATCGAGTACTTCCAGCACGTGAAGCCGGGCAAGGGCTCCGCGTTCGTGCGGACCAAGATCCGCAGCCTCATCTCCGGCCGCATGCTGGAGCCCACCATGAAGTCCGGTGACAAGGTGGGTCTGCCCGACATCGAGCAGAAGGACATGGAGTTCCTCTACTCCACGGGCGACGAGTACTACTTCATGGAGAAGAAGACCTTCGAGCAGACCTTCATCACGGCGAAGGTGCTCGGGGACACGAAGAACTTCCTGAAGGAGAACACCCCGGTCGAGGTGCTCTACTACAACGGGAAGGCCATCTCCGTGGGCCTGCCGAACTCGGTGGACCTGAAGGTCACCAAGTGCGATCCGGGCGTGCGCGGCGACACCGTGTCCGGCGCGATGAAGCCCGCCACGATGGAGACCGGCTTCACGGTCAACGTTCCCCTGTTCATCAACGAGGGCGACGTGCTGAAGATCGACACGCGCGAAGGTGGCAAGTACCTCACCCGCGTGTCCACGGCGGGCTAGTCACCGTCCGTCTTCACCTGTCGACACCCGGAGGGGTCTGGAATGGCAACGAAGCGCAAGGCAACCCGGCCGGCCACGCCCGCGAGCGCGGCGTCCGGGCGTGACGCGGGCACCACGTCCCTGGACGTGGAGGCCCTGCGGCAGATCGTGGAGATCCTGGAGGCCTCGGACGTCACCCGGCTGGTGTGGACGCGGGGTCCGGAGAAGCTCTACATCCGCCGCGGTCACGCGCCGGAGACGACCATCGTGCACCACACCGGATCCTCGGGTCCCGGCGTGACGGTGGCGCCGCCGGTGGAGTACGCCGCGCCCGCGCCCCGTGCGTCCGCGCCCGCAGCGTCCGCGTCCCCCGCGGCGGTGGCCCCGGAGAAGCCGGCGGAGAAGCCGGGCCACCTGGTGACCAGCCCCTTCGTGGGGACGTTCTACCGGACCCCCGCGCCGGACCAGCCCGCGTTCGTGGACGCCGGGTCGGTGGTGCGCAAGGGGCAGGTGCTCTGCATTGTCGAAGCGATGAAGTTGATGAACGAAATCGAATCCGAGGTCTCCGGCAGGATCGCCGAGGTCCTCGTGGAGAACGGTCGCCCGGTGGAGTTCGGCCAGGCGCTGTTCCGCATCGAGCCGGCCTGAGCCCGTTGTTGAAGGTGCGTCCGGCCCGAACTGGGGCCGGATGCGCCCCAGGCCCTCTCAAGGAGCACGGACGTGTTCAAGAAGGTACTGGTCGCCAACCGCGGGGAAATTGCCCTGCGGGTCATCCGCGCATGCCGTGAGCTGGGCATCGCCACCGTGGCGGTGCACTCCACCGCCGACGCCAACGCATTGCACGTGCGCTTCGCGGACGAAGCGGTCTGCATCGGGCCGCCTCCGTCCAAGGAGAGCTACCTCAACGTGCCGCAGCTGCTCTCCGCGGCGGAGATCACCCGCGCGGACGCCATCCACCCGGGCTACGGCTTCCTGTCGGAGAACGCCGAATTCGCGGAGGTCTGCGAGAACTGCAAGATCCGCTTCATCGGTCCGCGTCCGGAGATGCTCCGGCTGATGGGCAACAAGGTGAGTGCGCGCCGCGCGGCCCGGGAGGCCGGCATGCCGCTGCTCCCCGGCAGCCCCGGCGTGGTGAAGGACCCTCGCGAGGCGGAGGCGTTCGCCAAGGAGATCGGCTTCCCGGTCATCCTCAAGGCGGCGGCGGGTGGTGGCGGCAAGGGCATGAAGATCGTCCGCGAGCCGGGTGTGCTCGCGCAGGCGTTCTCCACCGCGCAGGCGGAGGCCCTGGCCAGCTTCTCCAACGGCGACCTCTACATCGAGCGGTACGTGGAGAAGCCGCGCCACATTGAAATCCAGATCGTCGCGGATGAGCACGGCAACATCATCCACCTCAACGAGCGCGAGTGTTCGGTGCAGCGCCGGCACCAGAAGCTCATCGAGGAGTGCCCGTCGCCCGCGCTCACGCCGGAGCTTCGCCAGAAGATGGGCGAGGTGTCCGTCAACGCGATGAAGAAGCTGCGCTACAACAACGTGGGCACCATCGAGTACCTGCTCGACGAGCACGGGCAGTTCTACTTCATGGAGATGAACACCCGCATCCAGGTGGAGCACCCCGTGACGGAGCTGGTCATGGGCGTGGACCTGGTGCGCGAGCAGATCCGCATGGCCTACGGCGAGCCCCTGCGCTTCAAGCAGGAGGACATCCAGATCCGCGGGCACGCCATCGAGTGCCGGGTGAACGCGGAGGACCCCGTCACCTTCGCGCCCTGGCCGGGGAAGATCACCGGCTACAGCGTGCCGGGCGGCTACGGCGTGCGGGTGGACTCGGCGGCGTACGAGAACTACACGGTGCTGCCGCACTACGACAGCCTGTTGTCCAAGCTCATCGTCCACGCGGAGGACCGCGAGACGGCCATCCGCCGCATGCAGCGGGCACTCTCCGAGTACGTGGTGGAGGGCATCCGCACCAACATCCCGTTCCACCGGGCCGCGCTGGCGGAGGAGGCCTTCCAGGAGGGCAACTACGACACGCGCTTCGTGGAGCGCCTGCTGGCCAGCGAGACCGGGTCCCGGCGGCTGCGCAAGGCCGTGGAAGAGACGCCGTAGCGCACGCAGGGTCCGCACCGGGCAGCCCGCCGGGCGGACGACCGTCCGGGCGGGTGATCCGCCCCGGGGGGATGGCAGGCTGTTTCTTGACCCGCGTCGGAGGATTCCGTTAGCCTCCGAACCTCCCCCCCAGAGAAGGACTGAAACCCGCGAAGTTCCTCGGGGTTTCTGCCTGTCGGAAGCGCTCGCTCGATGGACAAGAACAAGATCATCGAAGCCGCCGCGAAGCTGGTCGCGAAGGGCGCGTACGACAAGGCCATCAAGGAGTACCAGAAGGTCCTGGAGGTCGACCCGAAGGACATCCGGGTCCTCCAGAAGATGGGGGAGCTGTACCAGAAGAAGAATGACAACGCGCAGGCGGCGCACTTCTTCACCAAGGTCGCGGAGAGCTACTCCTCGGACGGCTTCTTCCTCAAGGCCGTCGCCCTCTACAAGCAGGTCCTCAAGCTCAACCCGAACCTGCTGGAGGTGAACCTCAAGCTGGCGGAGCTGCACCAGCAGCTGGGGTTGATGTCGGAGGCGATGGCGTACTTCCAGATCGTCGCCAACCACTACGACAAGGCCGGCGACACCAAGGCGAGCCTCGACACCCTCAAGAAGATGGTGGATCTCGACCCGGAGAACGTGGCGTCGAAGATCAAGCTCGCGGAGCTGTACGCGCGCGAGAGCATGACGAAGGAAGCGGCGCAGGAGTTCAAGCGCGCCGCGGAGTACCTCAAGCGCAACAGCCGCGCGGACGACTGGCTTCGCGTCGCGGAGCGGCTCTCCGCGCTGGAGCCGGACAACCTGCCGCTGGCGAAGGAGCTGGCTGCTTCGTACCTGCAGCGCGGCGACCAGAAGCGCGCGCTCGCCAAGCTCCAGGTGTGCTTCAAGGCGGACGGCCGCGACGTGGAGACGCTGACGCTCCTGGCGCAGGCGTTCCAGGGGCTGGGCCAGGTCTCCAAGACGGTGTCCGTCTACAAGGAGCTGGCGAAGATCCACCAGGAGCGCGGTCGCACCGCCGAGTCCGAGGGCGTGTGGACGCAGATCGAGCTGTTGGATCCGCAGGATCCGGACCTGCTCGCGCGCCGCGGGCCCGTGGACGATCCGGAGCCGGAGCCCGCGCCCGTTTCAGCGCAGGAGGATGACGCGCCCCAGTGGAACGCCCCGGCCGCCGCGCAGCCTTCGCGTCCCGCACCCGCCGCGCCGCCCCCGGCTGCCGTGGCGCCGCCTCCCGCGGGGATGAGCCGCGAGCAGCTGGCGAAGCTGCTGACGGAGACCGACGTCTACGTGAAGTACGGGCTCCACGACAAAGCGCTCGAGCACCTCCGCAAGGTGTTCGCGGTGGATCCGGAGAACCTGGACGCGCACGAAAAGGCGTACCACATCTACGTGGCGGCCAATAACGGCGCGCAGGCGTCGGAGCAGCTGCTCAACGTGCTGCGCCTGTGCACGCGCCGCGCGGACGTGCAGCGCGCGCAGCCGTACCTGGCGAGCATCCTCCAGGAGAACCCGGCGCACCCGGAGGTGCCGGCCTTCCTGTCCGTGCTGCGCGCGGAGGGTGGGGTGGTGGCGCCGGTGGCCGCGCCGGGCGTGGAGTCGCTGGAGGAGGACGCCATCCTGGTGGACTCCAACGACGATGAGATCCTCGTCGCGGAGCCGCCGGACGACGCGCTCGCGCAGCCCGAGGGCGACGAGCTGGCGCTGGCGGCGCTGAGCCACGGGACGGACTCGGATGAGATCGTCGACGACGAGGTCGCAGAGACCACGTTGAGCGGCGAGGAGGCGGTGATGGGGGAGCCCATCAGCTCCTCCGAAAACGCCATCTACGACCTGCCCCCGCAGGACGACCTGGTCGTCGGCTCGGACGACGACGCGCTGGTGCTGGCGGATGAGCCGGGCCTGGGGGACTCCCAGTCCAGCTTCGAGGACGAGCCGCTGGTGGGCCCGGACGACGCGCTGTCGTACGCGGCGGATTCGTTCGACGACCCCTCTGGCGGCGACGAGCCCATGGTGCTCGCGGACGACGCGGGCGGCATGTCGCTGGGCGACGAGGAGGAGCCGCCGCCCACGCGCGTGCTGTCCCCGTCGCGCGCGCTGCTCAACGAGGCCGCGCCGGACACGCTGCAGGTCGCGACCCTGGACGACGAGGACGCGGCGTTCTCCGACCCCGGCATGTCGCTGGGCGAGGACGACGACGCGCCCACGCGCGTGGGGCTGGCGCCGCTGGATGCGTCCTCGCTGGAGGACGGCGGCCTGGAGGAGTACGCCGCTCCGGACTCCTACGACGCGGGCTCGCAGCTGGGCGACGACGACGACGAGCCCACCGCCGCGCACCTCGTGCTCGCGCCGCTGGACACGACGGGCTACGACGAGCCTGAGCCGGAGGCCGAACCCGAGGCGCTGGCGGATACGCCGGAGCCCGAGCCCGAAGCGGAGCCGGAGGAGGAGCCCGCCGCCGAGGAGTGCGACGAGGCGTCGTTCTTCCTGGACCAGGGGCTGCTCGAAGAGGCGCGGGAGATTTTGGAGACCATCGCCATCGCCTTCCCGGGCCACGTGCGCGCCGGGGAGCTGATGGCGCGGCTGGAGGAGGCGGAGGCCGGTGGTGGCGCGGCCCCCGAGGACGACGCTCCGGCGGAGCCCCTGTCGGTGCCGTCCGTGCAGCCGGTGACGGAGGCGTCGCTCGGCGAGGAGTCCGGCGGCGACGCGTTCGACCTGGCGGCGCAGCTGGCCGGCGAGCTGGACGACCTGGGCGGCGAGTCCCTGGCGGCGGTGCCCCCGGCGGACGAGGACTTCCAGTACTCGGTGGACGAGGTCTTCGCCGAGTTCAAGAAGGGCCTGGCGAAGGTGGTGAAGCCCGAGGACGTGGACACGCACTACGACCTGGGCATCGCCTACAAGGAAATGGGCCTGCTGGACGACGCCGTCCACGAGTTCGAGGTGGCGCGCCAGGGCAGCGCGGGCACGAAGCGCGAGCTGGACTGCCTGACGATGATTGGCATGCTCCACACGCTGCGCGGCCGCCCGGACGAGTCCGTCCAGGTGTTCAAGGAAGGCCTGGGCAACGTGCTCGCGGTGGGGGAGGTCGCCAAGGCCCTGGGCTTCGAGCTGGCGAGCGCCTACGACGCGCTCAACGAGCCGGGCAAGGCGCTCTTCCACTTCCAGCGCGTGGCCGCCATGGACGCGAAGTACCGCGACGTGGGGTCGCAGGTGACGCGCCTGTCGGCCGTGACCGCGCCCGAGGATGACCCGCTGCCCCGAGCCGGAAGCAAGGCGCCCGCCGCCACTCCGACGCCGGTGCCTGCCGCGGGCGCGCCGAAGGCTCGTAAAGTAGGGTACGTGTAGCGCGTCCCCGCGAGGCCCGGCGAGCCCATGACGACCTACCTCGATTTCTTCGAACTCACCCAGGAGCCGTTCTCCAACGCTCCGGTGAGCCGCTTCTATTACAACTCCGCGCAGCACTCGCAGGCCCTCACCCGGCTGATGCACGCCGTGGGTTACATGAAGGGCCTGTCCATCCTCGTGGGCGACATCGGCGCGGGCAAGACGACGCTCGCCCGGCGCATGCTCGACTCGTTGCCCGAGTCCGAATACGAGGCCGCGCTGCTGGTCATCATCCACTCGGGCATCACCGCCCAGTGGCTGCTGCGCCGCATCGCGCTCCAGTTGGGCGTGGAGAATCCGGCCCAGGAGAAGCTGGCGCTGCTGTCGCAGCTCTACCAGCGCCTGCTGCAAATCTATGAGTCCGGCAAGAAGGCCGTCGTCCTCATCGACGAGGCGCAGATGCTGGAGACGCGGGAGATCATGGAGGAGTTCCGGGGGCTGCTGAACCTGGAGGTCCCCGAGCGCAAGCTCATCTCCTTCGTCTTCTTCGGCCTGCCGGAGATTGAGAAGAACCTGAAGCTGGACCCGCCGCTCGCCCAGCGCGTGGCGCTCCGCTACAAGCTGGAGCCCTTCACGGCGGAGTCCACCGAGGCCTACGTGAAGCACCGGCTGCGGCTGGCCGGGTGCCCGCGGATGCCCTTCACGCCAGAGGCGCTGCTGGCCGTGCACGAGCACTCCGGTGGCACGCCGCGCGTCATCAACACCCTGTGCGACAACGCCCTCTTCGAGGCGTTCCTCGCGCGGCAGGAATCCATCGACGCGGAGCTGGTGCACCGCATCGGGACGAACCTGGGCCTGAAGGGTGGCTCGGCTGCCTCCCAGGAGAGCGAGCGGGCGAGCGCGCCCGCCTCGTCGCTGCCCCGGACGGCGAACACGAAAATCGATCTGGCGGAGATCGACCGCTACCTCGAGGGACTCGGTAAGCTCTAGGGGCTTGTCTCCCCCCAGCCGCAACGGTGCGCGCAAGGCGCTGCTGTTGATGCTCCTCGCGGTGTCGGGGAGCATCCTGCTGTTGCGCCAGCCGTTCACCTGGGACGCCGCCTGCACGGTGGCGCGCAGGAACCTGCCGGGCTTGCTGGGCCTGGACGTCGGCATTGGCCGGTGTGAGTTGGATCCGCTGGGCTCGCGCGTGGTGCTGCGCGGCGTGTCGGTGTTCGCGCCCGGTTCGGACACGCCGCTGTTCGCCGCGGACGAGGCGGAGGTGGGGCTGGGCTTCCTGTCGCCCCTGTCCCGCCGCTTCGTGCTGGGCCGCGTGAGCGTGCGCCATCCGCGCGTGGTGTTGGACCTGTCCAAGCCTTCCCCCGACAAGCCCGCTTCGGACGGCACGTGCCCGCTCACGCCGCTGGAGCGCGTGGGCGTGGGGCGCATGAGCATCACCGGCGCGGAGGTGCGGCTGGCGCTGCCCGAGGGCCGCAGCGTGGAGGTGGAGAACCTGGACGTGGGGTGGGTGGAGCGCTGGGGCGTGATGGAGCTGGAGGTCGGCGCCCGGCGGGGCGTGGTGCGCCTGGGCGCGGGCGGCGGCGAGCTGGCGCTGGGGCAGCTGGCCTTCACCGGCGCGTTGGATCCGGACGAGGGGCTGCTCGACGTGGAGCGCGCGGAGGTGACGCTCGACGACATCACCGCCACGGTGTCCGGCCGGGTGGAGACGCTGTGCCATCCCACGCTCGCGCTGGACGCGCAGGTGTTCCTGCCGCTGCGCACGCTGTCTCAGGCGAAGCTCCTGCCTCGGCCCGCCACCGGGCATTTGTGGACGCGCCTGTCGCTGTCCGGGAAGCCCTCCGCGCTGGCGGTGGGCGCGGACGTGTCCGCGAGCAACCTGGCCTATGAGCAGTACGGCCCGCTGAGCCTCACCGCGCGCCTGTCGTACGCGGGGGACCGCGTGCGCGTGGAGTCGCTGGAGGCCCCGCTGGGTGGGGGCAAGGTGAAGCTGTCCGGCGCGCTCAAGCTCACGCCGGAGCTGCCGGTGGAGCTGACGCTCCAGACGGAGGAGGCGTCGTTCGGGCGCATCCTGGAGCGCGCGGGCGTGGCCGGGTCCTGGGTGGACTTCCCCGCGTCCGCGAACGCGCACCTCACCGGCACGCTGCTGCCCCGGCCCTCGCTGTCCGGGCCGTTGGACCTGAGAACCGGCCACTTCACGCTGGCCACGCGCGCGTTCGATGCGCCGGCGCGCGCCGGCAAGACGCTGCTCACCTTCGACAAGGGCCGCGCGCAGACGACCGTGAAGCTGCAGAGCGACCGCGTGTCCTTCTCCCGGCTCACGGTGGAGTCGGGCAAGTCCCGCGTGCACGGCGAGGTGACGCTGTACTTCGACACCGCGCGGGGGCTGGACATCCAGGGCAACGGCGAGGTGGAGCTGTCGGACTTCGGCCACATCGCGGAGCTGCCGTGGGCCGGACGCGGGTCGGTGAACTACTCCGTCGTGGGGCCGCTCGCCGACGTGAAGGTGGACGCGTCGCTGTCGCTGCGCGACTTCGTCTTCTGGGGCTTCAACCTGGGCGTGACGCAGGGGAAGCTGTCGTACTCCAGGGGCGTCCTGTCGTTCCCCTCGCTCACCGGCCAGAAGGGGCGCACGCAGTACTTCGGCAAGGGCGCGCTCACGTTCGCGCGGCTGTTGCACCTGCGCCTGGACCTGAACGTGCCGCAGGGGCGCACCGAGGACCTGGTGGATCTGGTGGCGGGCCTGAGTCCGTCCATCGCCGTGATCCAGGGACAGTTCGGCGGCGCGGCCTCCGGGCGCGTGGAAATAGACAGCCCGCTGGAGAAATTGGAGGGGCTGGTGGCCTTCGACCTGAAGGACACCACGTACCTGGGGCGGCGGCTGGGCGCGGGCGCCGCGCGGCTGCGCTTCGTGGATGGCAAGGAGATGGTGCTGGAGCGCACCGTGCTGGACGGCCGGCTGGGGCGCACCTGGGTGGAGGGCACCTTCGCCTTCGCGGGCGGACTGGACTACCGCTTCGGCGGAGAGAACCTGTCGCTGTCGGAGGCCGTGGGCCCGGAGACCGCGGAGGAAATGGGCATCCAGGGCACGCTGGCGCTCGCGGGCACCGTGGCGGGCACGGCGGACAAGCCGGACATCCGGGCCACGCTGAAGGGCCCGCGCATCACCTTCGCGTCGCGCGACCTGGGCGCCATGGACCTGACGCTGCACCAGGACGGCAAGGCGCTGCGCATCACCGGCCATCCGTTCCGCGACGCGCAGGGCTCACTGTCCATGACGGTGAAGGAGCCCTACCTCTTCGAGTCCACGCTGGACCTGCTGCTGCCCGAAATCCGTCCGCTGCTGCCCCAGGTGCCGGCGCTCGCGGGCGTCACCGGGACGCTCGCGGGGCGGGTGACGCTGCAGGGCCCGCTGTTGCAGCCGGACGCGTACCAGGTGGCGGCCACGCTGCGGGAGCTGACGCTGGCCCGGGGCGACCTGCGCGGCCGCAACCAGGCGCCCATCGTGCTGGCCTACGCCGGAGGCCGGCTGGACGTGCAGCCCTTCCGCTTCAGCGGCGCGTCGGTGGACGTGACGCTGGGCGGGTGGATGAGCCGGACCCGGATGAACATGAGCCTGCGCGAGGGGCGCATGGACGTGCGGCTGCTGGAGCCGCTCCTGCCGGGCATGGAGCGCGTGGGCGGCCAGCTGCGCGTGGACGCGGAGGCCACCGGCCCGCTGGACGCGCCGTCGGTGGTGGGCACCGCGGAGCTGTCCGACGTGCGGATGTCCATGCGCGACCTGCCGCTCACCGTGCGCGCCATGTCCGGACGCCTGGAGATGACGGGCCAGCGCGTGCTGCTGGAGCACCTGCAGGCGCAGGTCAACGAGGGGCAGGTGTCCGCGCGAGGCGACATCCGGCTGGAGCGCTTCGTGCCCAAGCGACTGGCGCTGACGCTGCAACTGGACGCGGTGCCGTACCGGATGACGGAGGACCTGCCGCTCACCGTGTCCGGCCTGCTTCAGGTGGTGGGTCCGCCCACCGGGCCCACCGTCACGGGTGGGCTGGACATCGTCAAGCTGCGCTACCAGAAGCCGCTGGACATCGAATCGCTGCTCAAGACGATGCAGAAGAAGCCGTCGCTCGCGATGGGTGGCGGCGGCGAGCGCGCCCGGGACGCCTTCTTCACCTGGGACGTCAACGTGCACTTCGGCGACGTGCGCGTGGACAACAACCTGGCGAAGGCGCGGCTGCTGGGCGACGTGCGGCTCACCGGCACGGACGTGCGGCCGGGCCTGCTGGGGCGGGTGGAGGCGGCGGAAGGCAGCCAGGCGTTCTTCCGCAACAACCTCTTCACCATCGACCAGGGGCAGCTGGAGTTCCGCGACGCGTCCGGCATCGACCCGGTGTTCGAGGTGCAGGCGCAGACGCAGGTGCGCGAGTTCGTGGTGAAGCTGCACGCGTTCGGCCGGCCGGCCAACCCCCTCATCGTGCTGTCGTCGGAGCCGGTGCTGACCGAAGGCGACATCCTGTCGCTGTTGACGCTGGGTGTGACGAGCGCGGACAAGGACACGGCGGCGTCGGCGAGCTACGGTCTAGCGGCGGAGGCGCTGTTCAACGTCTCCGGCCTGGACCGGCAGGTGCGCCGCTTCCTGCCCAGCAACCCCGTTCTCAGGGATTTGTCCCTGCAGATCGCCACCACCTACAACGACGCCACCCGGCAGGCGGAGCCCACCGCACAACTGGAGTCGAAGTTCCTCTCCGAGCAGCTTAAAATCGGGATGACCCAACCGGTGAGTGGGCGTGGTACCCGGGCACGCGCTGAGTATCGCTTCGACGACCGTCTTTCCGCACAGGCCCAGTGGGACAACGAGAACAGCCAGGCGTCGTTCGGAAACCTCGGGCTCGAGCTGAAGCTGGGCTGGGAGGTCGAGTAGCCGCGCTGACCGCGGTGCTGCTCCTCGTGTGCGCGCAGCCCGCCTTCGCCGCGTCCCCCACTGGCTCGGGCGACAGCGACGACGCCGTCCCCAACGTGATGGCGGTGGAGCTGCACCTGCCCGAAGGCGTGGCCTCCGAGGGCCTTTCGGCGCTCGTCACCCTGCGCAAGGGACAGGCGCTGACGCCGGGCGCGGTGCGCAAGTCCGTGGAGCAGTTGTTCGCCACGGGGCGCTTCGCGGACGTGGTGGCCACCACGGAGGATGTGCCCGGCGGGGTGCGGCTCGTCTTCCAGCTCACGCCGCTGCCGCAGCTGGCCCAGGTGACGGTGCGGGGCAATGACGTGCTCACCACCGCGGAGCTGCTGGAGGCGAGCGGCTTGCTGGAGGGGGGCCCGTTGGATCCGGAGGAGCTGGACACGGCGGCGGCCTCCGTGCGCGAGGCCTACCAGCGCAAGGGCTATGACGCCGTCTCCGTCCAGGTGGAGGAGCAGCCGGTGCCCGCGGGCGGCGTGGCGGTGACGCTGGTGGTGGAGGAGGGCAAGCCCACCCGCGTGCGGCAGGTGACGTTCTCCGGCAGCCCCGCGCTGCCCCTGCCGCGCCTCGTGGAGGCGCTGGGGATGACGCCCGGTGAGGTCTTCGACCGGGCCCGGTTGGACCTGGGCCTGGAGCGGCTGCGGGTGCTCCTGCGCGAGGGCCGTCACTGGCGCGCGTGGGTGGGGCCTCCCATCATCGTCGTGGAGGACAGCGAGGCGTCCGTGGCGGTGCCGCTGGCGGCGGGGCCGGCCTTCCACCTGCGCTTCACGGGCAACCGCCACTTCCCGGCCACGCTGCTGGCGCGGGTGGTGGACTACGACGGCGAGGAGGCGCTGGACGAGTCCGTGGCGGCGCGGCTCGGGCGGCGGCTGGAGGCGTTCTACCGGCGGCGTGGCTTCCATGACGCGCGCGTGCGGGCGCTGGAGATGATCCGCCCGGACGGCGACGCGGCGGTGCTGGGCTTCCAGGTGGAGGAGGGGCCTCCCCTGCGGGTGACGGAGGTGCGCTTCCACGGCAACGTGGCCGTGTCGTCGGAGGCGCTGCGCGCGCAGCTCACCAACCACGTGGCGGTGGCGGAGACGTGGCCGGAGCTGGAGCTGCCCATGCGCGAGGACCCGCTGGAGACCGAGGGGCGTGGGCGCCGCCACGGGACGAGCGTGGTGTCTCCGCCGGACCCGTCCACGGTGTACGTGGAGGACCTGTGGCTGGAGGCCGTGGACGCGATGACGACGGCCTACCGCGAGCAGGGCTTCGCCTCCGCGCTGGTGACCTTTCGCGGCCTCACGGTGGACACGGTGCACCACACGGCGGAGGCGGACTTCGACGTGGAGGAGGGGCCCCGGGCGCTCTTGCGCGACACCGTCTTCGAGGGCCTGCCCCCGGAGGTGAACCCGTCGTGGGTGACGCTGCTGCTGCCCAAGGACATGCCGCTGAGCTTCGAGCGGGTGGAGCAGGCGCAGGCCGCGCTGGAGCGGGGGATGGGCCGCGAGGGCTACCTCTTCGCGCGCGTGAGCAACGCGGTGTCGGTGGACGGGGAGGGCACGTCCGCGCAGGTGGCGTTCCGCGTGGATGCCGGGCCCCGCGTGCACGTGGGGCAGGTGCTGCTCCAGGGGCTGAAGCGCTCGGATCCGGACGTGGTGCTGGCGCAGCTGGATTTGAAGCCCGGGTCCCCCCTGTCGGTGGAGGCGCTGGCGGATGCGCAGCGGCGCTTGTCGCGGTTGGGGCTGTTCCGTCAGGCGGAGATTTCGCTGGCGGACCCCAACCGGCGTGAGGCCTCCAAGGACGTGCTGGTGACGGTGCAGGAGCGCCCGCGCATCGACGGCGAGGTGTCCGGCGGCTACTTCCTCGTGGACGGTCCGCGCATCACGCTGGACACGGCGTGGCGCAACCTGGATGGCCGGGGCCTGAACCTGCTGGCGCGCGGCAAGGTGAACTACGCGGGCGCGAGCGCGGAGGCGCTGTCGTCCTCGCGCCTGCCCACCGGGTGCAGCACCGGCGAGCTGTCCGGCGAGGCGTGCGAGACCGACCTGGATGGCTTCAGCGGCCTGGGCGGACGCGGCAACCTGGCGCTGTCGCAGCCCCGGCTGTCCTTCGTGGCGCCGCAGGAGATTGGCGCCCGGTTGGACCTGATTGGCGAGCGCGTGCACCGGCCGTCCTACCTGTCCACCCGGTTCGCGGCGGTGGTGGGCGCGGACTGGGCGCTGGCGTCGTGGGTGAACGTGTCGCTCCAGTACGAACTGGAGAACAACCGGCTGCGCTCGCGCGCGGGCGTGCTGGAGCTGGTGAACCGCGCGGACCAGGAGCGGCTGCGCTACCCGTACGGTGACTTCGCGCTGCACTCGCTCCGGCCGTCGGCGACGTTGGACTTCCGGGATGATCCGGCCAACCCCCGGCGCGGCATGGTGCTCAGCACCAGCGCGGAGTTCATGCGCGGCATCAGCGTGCACCCCACGGACGTGGCGGGCAACCGCGTGCCGGAGTTCCCCATCGACGGCGTGAAGCTGTCGGGCAGCGTCAGCGCGTACGCGCCGCTGGGGCGCCGCGCGAGCGTGGCGGTGAGCGCGCGGGCGGGCACCATCGTGCCGCTGACGCAGGGCTCGCAGAACATCGGCTCCAAGCTGTTCTACCTGGGCGGTTCGTCCAGCTTGCGCGGCTTCCGCGAAGACGGCGTGCTGCCGCAGGACGTGCGCGAGGTGCTCCACCAGCGGCTGGCCGCGTGCCGCGCGGTGATCACGCCCGCAGGCTGCCCGGATGACCTGAAGGCGGTGCTCTCCGGCCAGGTGCCCGCGAGCCAGGGCGGTGAGCTCTACACGCTGGGCAAGGCGGAATTGCGCGTGCCCGCGGTGGCGGCGGTGGACCTGGGCCTGTTCTTCGAGGTGGGCAACCTGTGGCAGGACCGCACCCTCTTCGACGCGAAGGTGCTGCGCTACGCGGCGGGCGTGGGCCTGCGCTACGTGACGCCCGTGGGCCCGCTGGCCTTCGACGTGGGCTTCAACCTGGACCGCGACGAAGAGCTCAACGAAGCCCCCACGCAGTTCCACTTCAGCATCGGTACGTTCTGACCGGAGGCCCCTTGCGACCCGAACATCCGCGCCGTGGGATGGCTGGAGGGTGGGCCCTGCTGGGGCTGCTCGCGCTCGCGTGTCAGCACGGGCCGGATGCCTCCGCGAAGCCGCCGCGTCCCAAGTGGATGCCGCCGGAGGGCGCCTGTCCTCGCGGGGCGCAGCTCCAGATGGAGCGGCTGGGGCTGAAGATTGGAGATCGCATCCCGGTCATCGTGGACAGCATCCAGGACCACCCGGGCCCGGCCCGGTACAACTACAGCTTCGTCATCGCGCTGCCGCAGGGGGAAGGGGAGAAGCGGCTGCCGGAGGCGCGCATCGGTGGGCGGCTCTTCGTGACGAAGCACCGCGTGTTCGGCCGGTATGACCGCATCTTCACGCCGGAGAGCGGGGCCACGTCGGTGCCCTTCTGCGGCGTGCTGCTGGACTCGCGCTGGGACCGGGATGGCGAAGGGCTCATCGCGTACCCCAGCCCCATGAAGGGCTTCTCCGTGGTGCAGGACAACACCGGCATCATCCAGGTGGTGGACCGCTACCCGTGAGGCCCGTGGGCTTCAGTCCACGTGCAGCGTGTAGCCCTGCTGGGTGCTGCTCAGCAGGTCCTGGACGTTGAGCATGAAGGTGAAGTCGCCCGCGGCCGTGGGCTTGCCGGAGAGGATGCCCTTCTTCGAGTCCAGGAGGATGCCCGGAGGCAGCGCCCCGTCCTTGATGCTCCACGTGAACGAGTTGGTACCGCTGATCGTCTGGAAGACGTAGGCGTAGTCGGAGCCGACGCGACCGTCGGGCACGCCGCGAGAGAGCAGCTTGACGAACGCCGTGACGTCCGAGAGCGCGATGGAGAGCGTGCGGCTGGCGCTCTGGGGCGGCGTGTCGCTGTCCGTCACCACCACCGTGAAGGTCTGCAACCCCTCTTGTTCCGTGGTGCCCTCGAAGCCGCCGTTCGCCGCCAGCGTCAGCCCCGCCGGCAGCGACTGCTCCGGGACGAGGGCGAAGCGGTACGGTGCCTTGCCTCCGGTGGCGGAGACGGTCTCGGTGTAGGGATTCTTCCTGGGCGCGTCCGCGAGCGGCGCGGGCCCCGCGAGGCGCAGCACGGGCCGGACGCTCAGCCGCAGGCTGCCGCTGGCGCGCTTCACCGGGGTGCTCGCGTCGGTGACTTCCACCGGGAAGAAGACATCTCCCGCGCGCGAAGGCGTGCCGGTGAGCAGGCCCCCGGTCCCGAGCGAGAAGCCCGCCGGGAGCTGAGCAATGGCGTTGAACGTGTACGGAGGGGTTCCGCCCCGGGCCTGGAGCTGCTCCGCGTAGTAGACGGTTTCGGTGCCGCCCTGCAGGAGGTTGGACTCCAGCGAGAGCGCGGCGGTGCCCGCGTCCGGCGTCGTGCCTCCATCCGGTTGTGTGCCCGCATCGACGGTGCCGGCATCGACGGCGCCCGCGTCCGCCTCGCCCGAATCCGGCGTCGTCCCGCCATCCTGCTCCGTCCCCGCGTCCTCGTCCTCCCCGGAGATGGGTGGGGCGCACTGACGGCCTTCGCCACAGGCCGGCAGGCACCGGTTCACATCGGTGAGGCAGTAGGTGCCCGTCGGACAGCCACCCGTTGCATCACACGCGGCGAACCGTGAGAGGTCGGGCGCGAACGTGCAGGATTGCACCGTGAGGAGGAAGGCGCTGATCAGCGCTGCCTGGAGCCTCCTCCTGGCGGGCGTCATGCTCGGTCCTGGCACCACGTTCGATGCACGGCGATGCGTCCTCATGGCCACTCCCAGATGAACGACACCGCGCCCCCGAGTCCGAGCAGCGCGCCCACGCCCATCAGCACGTTCGACGTGCGCGCCTGACGCCGGCCCGCATTCAGCCGTGAGGCGAAGCAGTTCGAGAAGTCCTCGCCGGCCGCGACGCACTCGCCCCCGTCCTTCGACACCCGGGACTCCGTGCTCCGCGCCGCGATTCCAAAGCCCACGCCCACCGCGAGCGCCACGCCACCCGCGCCCATCATCACCTTGGGCAGCAGGCGCGAACCCTTGGGTGAAGGCGCCTGTCGCGCGGTGGTCGTCGTGCTCAAGGGCGCCCAGGCCTCCTGCACCGCTTGCCGGGCCCGCGTGTCCGCCTCGCCCGGCGTCAGGGCCGGCGCCTCGAATTGCGCGCGCGTCTCCGTGCCGTGCGCATCCGTCACCGTGAGCGCCACGCTGCGCTTGCCACCCACGCCCAGCGCGACGCCGCGCACGAGCCTGCGTGCGCCCAGCGACACGGCCTGCGCGCTCCGGCACTCCGTGTTGCCACACGACGACAGCGACGCGCCGGAACCGCGCAGCCGCGCCACGGTGTCCTCGCGCGACTCCACACACGCATCCGGCAGGGCGGACACCGCGCGACGCGTGGCGTCCTCCAGCGCGCGGGCGTCGGCGGAAGGCAGCGCCACTCGCTCGAAGGGCATCAGCACCACGCGCGTGTCCGCGTCGCAGGCGACAGCGCCCTGCGCGAGCCAGAGCAGGAGGGAGGCGGCGGACGCGCTCATGGCACCAGCGATGCGTCGGCTTCGTCGGACGGCGGCGTGATGCCGAAGCTGGCCATGTAGCCCCGGTAGAAGCGCTGTCCGAAGGGCACGGAGAAGAGCTTGTCCCGGAAGGCATCCTCCACGGCGCCCCGGGCCGCCACGCTGGCGTCGGTCCAGGCCAGGCCCCCCGCGTCCACCACCTCCGCCGGGCGCGTGACGCTGAACGTGGCTTCGCGGCCCATGCCCTGCAGGTAGTAGCCCCGCCCCACGGGCAGCGACACCACCAGCGGACGCTCGCGCTCCTTGTGCAGCTCCACCACGCGGATGCCTCGCGCGTCCTCCACCCACAGCCGGCCCTCCAGGCCCGTGGGCACGAGCAGGTAGCCCAGCGACGCGGCGGTCCCCAGGTCCGTCAGCGCGAACGCGCGGTCCAGCGCGGGCGGCTGGATGAACACGCGCGGCTGTCCGCGCACATCGTCCAGGCCCTGGCTGGCGGCGGCCACGAAGGCCCGCAGCTCCGCGTAGTCCACCCGTCCGTCACCGTTGACGTCGCCCGCGCCCGACAGCGCCGAGCGCACCATGTGGCTGAAGATGCCGGAGCGGATGGCGCTCCATTCATGGCTCTCCTGCTCCGACGACGTGGACAGCACCACGCCCACCTGCGGGAAGCGCTCCAGTTCGCGGCCGCCCAGCAGGCCCTTCACCGCGTCCGCGTACGCGGGGCCCACCGGCAGCGAGCCGCGCGAGTGCACGAAGAAGTACGAATCACACGCGTCCACGATGAGCTGGATGAAGGACGCCTTGCTGGGCGCGAGCACGCGCGAGAACAGCTCCGTGCGCGTCAGGGGCCCGTCCAGCAGGCTCACCGTGCCCTCTCCCGCGGCGCCGCGCTTGCCGTGGCCCACGAAGACGAAGGACAGCACCGGCACCTGTCCTTTGGCCCGGTCCTGGGCCATGCGGCCGTTCAGCCGCGTGAGCGCATCCTCCAGCGAGGCGTGCGTGGGGGGCCGCGTCTTCGCGGCGAGCCCCGGGTGCAGCGCCTGCGTGTCGGCGTCCAGCACGCTGAGCAGGACGACCTCGCGCGAGCGGGGCGCGAACAGCTCGTAGTACCGGGCGCCGTCGTCGTCGGCGTAGCGCAGCGGGGCCTGGGACTTCTCCGTGCCCGTGTTGCTGGCGACGATGAGCGCGTAGTGGACCTGTTCGGGCGCGGCGCTCGCGGCGGTTCCCACCAGGAGGAGCACACCCAGGGCCAGGGTCCTGTGGGAGGGCAATCGCATGGGGAGATGGCGCGGTGCGCCGCAGGAAAGGATGCCACGGAAAACGTCCGACAATCCACTCGGGCCCGCTCGCGACAACATGCGGATGACGGGACCGCGACGGTCGCGGTAAGCCCTTGAGGGATGGAGTGGGATGACGACACGCTGCGCCGTTTTCGTGAGGGCTCTCCAGAGGTCCTGGCGGACGTGTATCGCGCGCACGCGGAGCCGCTCGCCCGCCTGCTCAAGGCGGCCGCATGGCGGGGGGCCTTCACCCGCTTGAGGAACGCGATGGAGCTGGAGAACACCCTGCTGGAGACCTTCGCTCGCGCCTTCGAGCCGCGCACGCGCGCGGCCTACAACGGCACGCGCCCCTATGCCCACTTCCTGATGGGCATCGCGCGCAACGTCCTCCTGGAACAGTCGCGCGAGCGGGAGCTGGTGGGCCGGGACGTGCCCTTCGAGGGCCTCACCGAGGCGTCGGGCGAGGATGGCGGGCTGGCGGAGGTGCTGGAGGACCGCGAGGTGGAGGGGCTGCTCGCGGTGTTCAAGGATGGACTGTCGCGTGAGGAACACCGGCTGTTCGAGCTGCGCTTCGGCGAGGGCGTGGCCCAGGAAGACGCGGCCACGGCGCTGGGCCTCACGCGCATCCAGGTGCGGCGGCGGGAGTTCGGGTTGAAGTCCAGGCTGCTCGGGTTCCTCCAGTCGAAGGGGTACCTGGAGGACCTGGAGACGCAGGGCTGGAGCTTCTTCAGGCGGGGTGCACGATGAGCGGCTGTGACGACCGTCGGGCGAAGCAGGCGATGGCCGCCCTCTTCGAGAAGGGCTCCGAGGGGCTGGACACGGCCGGCTTCGAACAACTGCGCGCGCACCTGGCGGCCTGCCCTTCATGCCAGGACACCTACGACCGGTTGTCCCGCGTGGAGTCCGCGCTGGAGCAGCGCGCGCTGCCCCGGTCCCGGAGCGCGCTCCTGGAGCAGGCGCTGTGGGTGCGGATGGGGAAGGCGGCCAGCCCCGCCCCGCGCACGGTGGTGGCGGAGCCCGCGCGCCGGTGGTTCACGTCCCCGTTTCTCGTGCCCCTGTCGCTGGGCGCGGCGGCGGCCATGGTGGCGCTGATGGTCGTGGTGCCTTCGCTCCAGCGCCCGGAGGAGACGGCGCCGGAGTGGCAGGCGCGCTCGGCGGCTCCGGGCGTGGGGGCCTGGGGCGTGCGGGCCTTCTGCATCGCGCCCGCGGGGGCGGTGGTGGCGGAGGCGCGGCCTGGCGGGACGCTGGCGTGCGCGGAGGGCCACGCGGTGCAGTTCAGCTACACCGCGCCGGAGCGCGCGCGCCTGTCGCTGGACGGCACGTCCGTGACGGGGGAGGCGCTGCACTTCTTCCCGCGGGAAGGTTCGGCCTCCGACGTCGCGGCCGGCGTGGATGTCACCCTGCCGTTCAGCACGCCGGTCCAGGGCGGGTGGCTCACGGGCCCCGTGCTGGTGCGCGCGAACTTCACGGACGCGCAGGGCCGGACGGTCGCGGACACCCTGGTGACGCTCACGCCCGCAGCTCCCTGAAACGAACAACCCCTCCCCCGTGCGACCACGGGGGAGGGGCGGGGACTGCCGAGCTTTGTGGGGTCCGAAACGACGGACGCGGCGCGGCGGTCCACTTCCTTGGTGCCGGCGGAACCGCATGACGCGTCGAGGAGGTCCTCGGGCCGCGCACGCCATGCCCCGGCGATGGAGTTCGTGAAGGTGACGCGGCATCCAGGACGCGTCCTGGAGTCAGGTGTCGCGAGCCGGATTTCGTGGATCGCGACGCCGCCGGCTTCTTCTGAAGCGGCGGAATCCGGGGGCCTGACCAAGCCGAGGGGGCTTTCGCGCCCCGGGCGGGTGACAGTGTCTGGAGCGGGAGGAGGCCCCGGGTGGGTCGCCGGTATACAGTCCGCTCCGTGTTCTACGCGTGTGTAAGGGCGGTGGTGTCGCTGGCCCTGCGACTCTTCTACCGGGTGAAGGTGAATGCCCCGGCCGAGGAGCCTTCCGGGCCGGTGCTCTTCGTGGGCAACCATCCGAACGGGCTCATCGACCCGGCGCTGGTGTTCATCCTCACGCGGCGCAAGGTGACGTTCCTGGCCAAGGCGCCGCTGTTCAAGCTGCCCGTCATCGGGTGGCTGCTCAAGGGGCTGGACGCGCTGCCGGTGTACCGCAAGCAGGATGACCCGGCGCAGATGGGGCGCAACGAGGGCACCCTGGACGCGGCGAAGGGCGCGCTCGTGCAGGGGCGGGCCATCACCATCTTCCCGGAGGGCAAGAGCCACTCGGAGCCGGGGCTCGCGGAGCTGAAGACGGGCGCGGCGAGAATCGCGCTCAACGCCGCGCGCGAGGGTGCCCCGGTGCGCATCGTCCCGGTGGGGCTCACCTACGCGGAGAAGAACGTCTTTCGCAGCGAGGTGCTCATCGACCAGGGAGCGCCCATCGACGTGACGGCCTTCCTGCCGAAGGACGCGGAGGCCGCGACGGAGCAGGAGTCGGTGCGCGCGTTGACGGAGCGGGTGGCCGAAGGGCTGCGCGCGGTGACGCTGAACCTGGAGCAGTGGGAGGACCTGCCGGTGGTGCAGGTGGCGGAGCAGCTCTACGCCTTCCGGCAGGGCGGCCCGTTGGATGCGGAGCGGCTGCGGCTGTGGGCGCGCGGGGTGCGGCTGTTCCGCACGCAGGAGCCGGAGCGCTACGAGCGCCTGCGGCTGCACCTGTCGTCGTTCCGCAAGCGGATGGCGCTGGTGCAGGTGACGCGGCCGGAGGAGCTGTCCGTGCAGTACCGCGCGGGCAACGTGGCGCCCTTCGTGGTGAAGACGCTGCTGACGCTGGTGTTCGGGCTGCCGTTGTTCGTGGCGGGGCTGGTGCTGTTCGGGCTGCCGTACCCGGTGCCCCGGATGGCGGCGAAGAGCGCGGAGCTGGATGTGCAGGCCACGGTGAAGTTCCTCACCGCGCTGGTGGTGTCGCTGGTGTGGTGGGGGCTGCTCACCGGCGCGGCGGCGCTGTGGGG
>NZ_RAWI01000599.1 GCF_003612125.1 Corallococcus praedator | reverse complement strand
GCCGGTGGCGGCGGCGGTGCTGGTGGACGCGGAGGAGGGGCCGGTGCCGCTCACCGCGGGCTATGCGTGCGCGCTGGAGCGGGACGAGGCGCTGCTCAAGGCCCTGCTGGAGGCCGCGCAGTCGCGGCTGACGGACATCCACGGCGCGCGCGAGGACGTGGCCGCGGCGGACCGCGACGCGGCGCTGGGATTCGCCCAGGCGCTGTCGGAGGTGCGTCCCCGGCACCGCGCGGAAGACATCGTGGACCTGGACACCCGGCGCACGCGGACGGTGACGGCGAGGGTGCGCACGGTGCTGGAGTCGCTGGAGCGCGCGGGCTTCGCCCAGGTGGCGGCGATGGCGCTGGACGCCCCGCTGAGCGGGCTGCACGTGTGGAAGGTCGTGGTACCGGGCATGCGCGTATCGGAGCTCCTGTGAAGCGGCGGGCCGAAGACCTGGTGGTGTTCCTGGGGCCCTCGTTGCCCGCGGCGGAGGCGCACAAGCTGGCGCCGTGCACGGTGCTGCCCCCGGCGCGGCAGGGCGACGTGTGGCGGGCGCTGTCGCTCAAGCCCCGGGCGCTGGTGCTGGTGGACGGCGTCTTCGAGGCGCAACCGTCGGTGTGGCACCACGAGCTGCTCGCGGCGATGGAGGCGGGCGTCGCGGTGTTCGGCGGCGGCAGCATGGGCGCGCTGCGCGCCGCGGAGCTGGCCTCGCACGGCATGGTGGGCGTGGGCCGCATCTTCGGCTGGTACCGCGACGGCGTGGTGGCGGACGACGCGGAGGTGGCGCTGCTGCACGCGGACGCCGAACACGGCTGGCGTCCGCTCACCGTGCCCCTGGTCAACGTGCGCCACGAGGCGGAGCGGGCGCGCAAGGCCCGCGTGCTGGGACGCTCCGGAGCGCAGGCCCTGGTGGAGGCGGCCGCGGGCCTCTTCTACCAGGAGCGCACCTGGGCGCGGATCCGCGAGGCCGTGGCCTCCGCCTGGTCCGGCCCCACGCTCGCCGCTTGGGATGCGTGGTTCGCGGACGGGGTGGAGGACCTCAAGCGGCTGGACGCCATCGCGTGCGTGCGCTCGGCGGCGGAGTTCGTGAGCCTGTCCGCCCCTGTGGAGCCGGGCGCGCGGCGCAATCCGTCGTCGCTGGTGCGCCGACGCAGGCTGGTGGAGGACGTGACGCGCGTGGGCGGCCGGGCCGTGGACTCCGGCCAGGTGCTTGAGCTGCTGCGAGGCGCGCCGGACGCGGCGGCCTGGGCGGAGGCGGGCCTGCGGCGGGCGCTGCTCGCCGGGTGGGTGCGCTCGCTGGGGCTCACGGTGACGGAGGAGGAGATCGCCACCGAGGAGGCCGCGTGGTGGAAGGAGCGGGGCGTGCGGGCTTCGCGCCGCGAGGCCTTCCTCGCCGCCAGCGGCCTGGACGGACCGGGCCTGCGCCAGTTGTGTGAGACGCGCGCGCTGGAGCGGCTGGCCCTGGCGCAGGCGTCGCGGCTGCTTCCGGACGGCCCCTCGTGGGACGAGGCGCTGGCCTCCGAGGCCCGGCTGGGAGGCCAGTGGGAGCAGGCCGCCCGGGCGCTGCTGTCGCAGGCGGATGCCAGCACCGACGGCGACGGCGACTGACGGGCCCGCTCGAACAATCCCAGACAGCGACGTCCACGGACCCCGGCAGGGGGACGGGTCGTCGTGACCCGTGATACAGCCTGTCTCACCGAAACGGGAAGGACCCCCGTGCCCCCTGCCGGGTTGGACCCTCGCCCAGGGGTCTGCCTTCCCAGGACGTCGTGAAAAAACGTGACAGCCCCGCACGGCCGGCTAGGGTCAACCCCGGAGGTTGTCCGCATTGAGCACCGCTCCCTGGGTGGTTCCGCCGAGGTGGCCCACGCCGTCAACGGCCGGGTGCGCTCGCGGTTTGCGGGGAATCCAACCTCCGTGGTGGGATGTGACAGGGAAGGTCTCTCCGGCGGTCTTGTCTCGCCGACATCTCGCTCCTACCCCGCAGGTTGTGTTGCTCCTTGAGCCAGGGCCATGACGACGCCGCTCCACCCGGACCAGTTGGAGGTCGGCCACCACGTTGGACCGTGGCGCATCGTCGGCTCATTGGGCGCGGGGGGCTTCGGCCGGGTCTTCAAGGTGGAGCGGGGCGGGCACGTCTACGCGCTGAAGATCGCGCTGCGTCCCGCGGGGCCGCACGCGGCGGAGGAGGAGGACGTCAACGGCCGGCTGTCGCGTGAAGTGGCGGCGCTGCTCGCCTGCGCGCCGCATCCCAACCTGCCGCGCGTGCACGCGGTGGATCGCTGGCCCGCGCCACCGGACGGCTACTTCTTCCACGTCACCGACTACGTGGACGGAGAGACCTTCCACGAGTGGCGCTGGCGGGTGAAGCCGTCCGCGGCGCACCTGCTCACCGTCTACACGGAGGTCGTGCGGGTGGTGGCGGACCTTCACCGGCGCGGCGTGCATCACCGGGACCTGAAGGCGGACAACCTGCTCATCCGCCGCGTGGATGAGCGGCCCGTGCTCATCGACCTGGGCACCGCGCGCATCCCGGGCGCCTCCACGCTGACGGTGGGCGTGGCGCCCGCGTCCCCGCACCTGTTGCCGCCCGAATGCGTGGCCTTCCTGCGCGAGGGCTCCTGGAAGGCGGGCGCGAACTTCGACGCGGGCGTGCCCGGAGACCTCTACGCGCTGGGCGCGCTGCTCTACGAATCGCTGACGGACGGCTACGCGTTCGACCCGAGGCTGCCCTACGACCGGCTGTTGCCCGCCATCGAGACGGTGGTGCCGCGCGCTCCGCACGAGGTGAACCCCAAGGTGCCCCAGGCCCTGGGCGACATCGCGATGCGGCTCTTGTCCAAGCGCCCCGAGGATCGCTATTCGAGCACGGAGACGCTGCTGCAGGCGCTCTGGGAGGCCGCGAAGGACAAGCGCCAGCAGGAGTGGAAGCTGTCGCTGGACGTCCCCATGGACCGGGAGGCGCCGCTGGTGGACCGGGGCGTGGTGTCGCTGTCCCAGTTCCCCGGGACCGCCCAGGTGCCAGAGCCCGTGCCCGAGCGGGTCGCGACCCTGGCCCCATCCATTGGGTTGTCTCCGTCCGCTGATTCGCCCGTTCCAGGGGAGGGCGCTCCACCGTCGTCCGGGGCGCGGCGTCACCGCATCGCCGGGTCGCTGGGCCTGGGAGTCCTGCTCCTGGGCCTGCTGGTCTTTGGTCTGTTCCGGTCGGTTCCGAGCACCCGCCGCCCCGCTGTCCCGCCTGATTCAGAGAAAGGAAGTTCGTCCGTGACGCCAACCCCGAGTCTTCCCGATGCCTCCGTGCTCGCGGTGGCGTCCGCCCCGGATGCGGGGGCTTCCCCCGAGGAGGCGCCCTCCGCGCCCGTTCAGGACGCCGAAGGGGTCGCGGCCACGCCCACCCCCGTGAAGCCCCTGCGCACGGATGGGGGGATGTTGCGCAAGATCGCCGGAGCGGCCACCGCGGCCTGCGTGGGGGCTTCCTGCGGAGGGGGCACTGGCAGGATCCGCAGCGAGGGGGACACCCTTGACCCGTGCCCCAAGGGCGCCGCCAGGGCCATGAGGGAGCTGCAGATTCCCCCCGCGGGGCTGATGGCTTTTGCGGCCCCAGCGGGGAACGACGAGCTCATGCTGGTCCCGGTCACCGCGGGATGGCGGTCCATGCGGATTGATCCAAATGGTCAGTGGGGCGGAGGGCGGGCGAGAAGCGTGAAGGTGAAGGTCATCTTCGGGAAGGAGCGCACACGGTTCCTGGTCACGGAGGTGACCCAGCTCGATGGGCAGATCCTGCCCATCTGCATGGATTACCTTTCATATATGGACCACATGCCAGGCTGGGCGCCGCTTACGGGTAGGGTTGCGGAGGTCAATCCGCGCGACACGGCCACGGTTCGCTATATCCCGAACCTGATGAACTTCGTTCCGGTGCAGTCCTTCGTGAACGTCGAAGAGGGCTGAAGCCCCCCTTCGCGGGGTCGCCCTACCCAGGGGGAGGGGACCTCGTGGGGTAG